>JBIKRO010000003.1:0-97042 GCA_044349095.1 Aquirufa sp.
TAATCTCAAATTAGCCTTTTTTGATCACACGCCTATCGGCCGATTAGTGACGCGGACGGTTTCGGATATTGAGACATTAAATGATGTTTTTTCGGAGGGTTTGGCTTCTATTGCTGGTGATTTGCTGCAGTTGATTTTGATCGTTGGCGTCATGTTTTACACGGATTGGCGCTTGACACTCGTTATTTTGGCTACGGTACCTTTCATGATCTTTTCCACTTATGTGTTTAAAGAGTATATAAAAAAATCGTTCAATGAGGTTCGATTGGCTGTAGCTAACTTGAATTCATTTGTGCAAGAGCATATTTCGGGCATGATGGTGGTCCAACTTTTCCATGCAGAGGAGCGTGAATTAAAGAAGTTTGATCAGATTAATGTTGCTCATCGGGATGCTAATATCAAAGGGATTTTGGCCTATTCTTTGTATTTTCCAGTGGCTGATGTGATTGCTGCTGTGGGTTCGGGGTTAATCGTTTGGATGGCTTCTACTTATATTTTAAAAGAACAAATTACGGTAGGTACATTGACTGCCTTTATTATGTTCATCAATTTGTTTTTTAGACCCATTCGTATGTTGGCCGACCGCTTTAACACCTTACAAATGGGGATAGTGAGTACGGAAAGGATTTTGACTTTGTTGGATTCGGAGGATTACATTCAAAATAATGGGGTGGTTTTGGCGAATGAATTGAAAGGACATATTCAATTCAAGGAGGTTAGTTTTGCTTATATTGAACCTGAATATGTGGTTAAAAATGTGAGTTTTGAAGTGAAACCTGGATCGACGGTTGCGATTGTAGGTGCGACGGGTGCAGGTAAATCATCCATTATAGGGTTATTAAGTCGGATGTATGATGTGCAGTCTGGGATGATTGAGATAGACGGAGTGGCCTTGCCAGATTATGAAATCGGTAGTTTGCGGAGGCATATATCCGTGGTCTTGCAGGATGTGTTTTTATTTAGTTCGTCCATTGCCTATAACATTCATTTGGGTGATACTGAAATTACGCATGAGCAAATTGTGGAGGCAGCTAAGGCTGTGGGCGTGCATGACTTTATTTTAAGTTTACCGGGTGGATATGATTATGAAGTTATGGAAAGAGGGGCGACGTTGAGTGTGGGTCAGCGCCAATTGATTTCTTTCGTTCGGGCTTTGGTACATAATCCTAAAATTATCGTATTGGATGAAGCGACAAGTTCCGTGGATACTGAATCCGAATTGCTTATTCAGTCGGCGATTTCTACTTTAATGAAAGGGAGGACCTCCGTGGTTATTGCGCATCGCTTATCTACGATCCGACATGCAAACCAGATTTTGGTGATGGATAAAGGGGAGATAAAAGAGCGGGGAACGCATGAAAAATTATTAAAAATGAATGGATTATATGCTCAATTGTATCATTTGCAATTTAGTAAGTCAGTTTAATTCGGTAGGTAAAACAAATATGATTATCTTTGCGATCTTATGAATTTGAAAAAATATATTTTAGTGGGATTAGTTGCTGTCTTGGGCTTAAGTTCATGCGGTAAATTTGAGAAATTCAGAAAAAGTGCTGATTTGCCTACCAAGTATAAGGCGGCGGTCAATTACTATAAAAATAAGGATTTTGCTAAGGCAGGCATCCTTTTTGACGAGATTATGCCTTTGATGAAAGGGGACTCGACTCAGGAGTTGGCCACTTTTTACCAGGCTAATTGTGACTTTAATTTAGGTAGCTATACATTAGCTAGTTCGCATTTCAAGAAGTTTGCTGAGGTTTTTTCTCGTTCTGAGTTTGCGGAAGAGGCAATCTACATGTCGGCCTATTCGTTGTATAAAGATTCACCCAATTTCAATTTAGATCAAACAGGTACTTTGGCGGCGATTAATGAAATTCAATCGTATTTGAATAATTATCCCGAGACGAAGTTTAAGGAAGATTGTACCAATATTATTAAGGAGTTAAGGAAAAAATTAGAGAAGAAAGCGTATGAAAAAGCAAAGCTTTATTATAAGACTTCCCCTTTTAATATTGCGTCTTTAAAGTCCTCTGTGATTGAGATTGCTAATTTCCAACGTGATTTCCCAGATTCTGATTATAATGAAGAAATGGCTTATATGAAGGTATTAGCTCAGTATGATTTAGCTAAGAGTACGATTGAGTCTAAGCAAAAAGAACGTTATGCGGAAGCGTCCAAATTTTATTTGGAATTAATCGATAAGTATCCTCAAAGTGCCTATTTAAAAGAAGGGGAAAAAATGTATGATTTGAGTAATAAGGAAGTTGACCGAATTGCTAAATTGGAAGCTGAGTATAAGGCAATGTTAGAGAAAGAAAAGTCTAATACGTCTAAAGTGGCTACTGGACCTCAGTAGTTTTTGTCCTAAAAATTATTTAATTTTGCAATCTTAATTTAAAAAATAACGAGATGTCTAAGATCCAAACAAATCCATCCATCATTACACGTGATGTTGATAAAATTGCTGTAAAGACAGGAAATGTATATGAGTCTGTGTCTATTATAGGTCAAAGAGCACGTCAAATCTCAAGCAAAATGAAAGAGGAATTGTCAGGCAAATTGTCTGAGTTCGCTTCTTCTGTGGATAATTTGGAAGAAATTTTCGAAAACCGTGAGCAGATCGAAATTTCAAAATATTATGAGCGTATGCCTAAGCCATCTGCTTTAGCGATAGACGATTTTTTAACGGATAAAGTTGATTATCGTTTACGTGAAGAGGGTAACGAAGAGAAATAATATTTTCCGAATGATTTCACTATGAAATCTATCTTACTTGTATTAATCTGCTTATTAGGCTCCCGAGTTTTAAATGCTCAGGAGCTTCAAGCTTCGGTTACCATTAATACAGAGCAATTGCAGCTGGACCAACAGCGAGGAACATCCCAAATTTATACTGAATTACAGCGTACCGCCCAAGATTTCTTATCGGGACGTCGCTGGTCCATGGACAATTTTGCGCCGGACGAAAAAATCAAACTCAGCATTAATTTATTGTTGACAAAGGCCTCATCCCAAGGAGATTTTGAAGCAAATGCCCGCGTCCAAGTTCTAAGACCTGTTTATGGGACTTCCTATGAAACAGTCATTTTAAATATGATCGATAAGAGTTTCAATTTTAAGTTTCAAACAGGGACGCCTATTACGTACAACGACAATACTTTTATTGATAATTTAAGCTCCTTATTGGCTTATTATGCGTATTTGTCTTGTGCGTATCACTACGATTCTTTTGGTAAATATGGTGGCGATTTTTTTGTTCAAAAATTGAATAATTTAACGAATCTGGCTCAGACCTCAGGGTCGGGTTGGGGCGTGGTTACCGACGTACGATCTCGCTTGTCAATTGCTGAAAATTTGATCAATCAACAAGTGCAAGGCATGCGTGAGGTTAATTACATCTACCATCGAATTTTATTGGATTCGTTTAAAGAAAAGCCTGATGATACGCGGAAAGGAATTTTGGATTTGCTGAATCAGATTCGAACGGTGAACCAATTAAGACCTGGCGCGGCAAATATTCGTGTATTTTTTGATGCCAAATCCGATGAGATTTTTTCGATTATGGATGAGGCGACGGCTTCGGAGCGCCAACAAGCCTTCGCGTATTTGAGTTTATTGGATCCGATTCGTACGGAGCAGTATCGGAAATTGATTCGATAACTAGGTTATAACGGCCTTCGTTTTATAAGGGCCAATTCATTAGGGTTTAACGAATTTTACTTAGGACGAATTTCTAAAATCATCACAGTTTCCGTTTTATCACTTACTTTATTTCGATTATCGATTCGATGTCCCATCACCCAAACAATGGATCCCTTACTCAATAAGATTTGTGTATTTTTTTTGATGTTCAAGGGTATTTTTTTGTCCGTCAAAAAGTCTGAAATCAGTTTTTTGGAATTCATCCCTAAAGGACAAAACCAATCTCCCTCTTGATATTTTCTAATTTCTAATGGAAATTCTAAGCTATCCGCATCTAGACAAGCAAAATTTGGCGAAGTCGATGGAACAAATGATGCATTATTTTCCTCAACAAAAACGTGTAATTCATTGGATCCAAACTCCACGATTTCATCTTCTTCTTGAATTAAAATAGGTTTGAATGCTGCATGATCTTTAGGACTAATGACCCATTGATTGCGGTCGATATTTAAAATATGACTCGGCGATTCAAAGAGTTTCCCCACCTTATCAGTGGGATGGGCTAAAATTTGATTGATCACCCCAAAAGAAAAATTGAATTCCTGTAGATATTGTTGGGCAATGACCGTCCATTTTTCTGCCGCAAATCCTTCCCCGAAGGCAACATATATATTGCCATCCGCATCATTTGTAACTCGATTGTCTTTAAATTCATTTAATTCCGCTGATATCCAATGTTCAATATTTCGAATTTTCTCACTCGTGTCTGCGAGTGTTTGTTCAAATTGAGCGTTCAATTCCTGGAATTTTGGCATTATTTCATGCCGTATAAAATTCCGTTGGTATTTGGTCGTTGAATTACTCGAATCTTCACGCCAGGCCAGTTTTTGCTCAACGATAAAATCAAATATAGTTTCCTGATTTGCAAATGAAAGAGGTCGGATAATGTGCCCATTTTTTATGGGTATCCCATGAAATCCGGCCAAGCCCGTTCCTCGGGTGAGGTTGATCAACATCGTTTCCGCACTGTCCAATTGGTGATGACCGGTCGCTATAAAATCGTAATTGTGTTTAATTCTGATTTCTTCAAACCAAGTATAGCGAAGAATTCTTGCCGCCACTTGAGTTGACAACTTTTCCTTTTCAGCAAAGGCGTTCGTATCAAAACAGATTGTGTGATAGGGGACTTTTAATGTTTTGGCAAACTTTTTTACAAATACCTCATCCGCTAACGACTCTTCTCCTCGTAAACTGAAATTTACATGCGCGATACCAAAATTAAATTTAGCCAATGAAAATAATTTGGATAATATAATGGAATCAATTCCCCCACTGACCGCAATCAGTATTTTTTGATCTGGCTTGAATAAATTCTCTTTTTGGACAAAATTGATAAAATCTTCCAGCATAAAATTGGTAAATTGCGCGTTCAAAACAATTAGCGAAATTAACGATTCGCTTTTAAGATGCCGTATATAATTAGAATTTTAATGTTTTTCTTTTTGGTTTTGCCTTGGATAAGTCAGGGGCAAAGCCAAGTAGAATTAATACGGGCGGATAGCTTAAAAGGGTACCAGCAGGATTTAGTTATGCGCAAGGAGCTTTTGGGGCACGTATTGTTGCGTCAGGGTACGACAACTTTAAGTTGTGACCAAGCGGTTCTAAACTCGACGACCAATAATGTAGAGGCTTATGGCCATGTGAAAATTATTCAGGCTGATACGGTTACCATTACGGGGGATACCGCTTTGTACAATGGTGATATGCGTCAGGCTTTTATGTCGGGACGCGTGAAACTAGATGACCACACCATTATCTTGAATACCAATAAACTGGATTACGACTTGAACTCAAAAATGGCTATTTACCATACGGGAGCCAAAATTATTGACAAGAAATCCACGTTGACATCCAAAGAAGGTTTTTACAATACAGTGACTAAGAATTTTTTATTTAAGGAAAAAGTTCGCGTGATCGATAAAGATGGTGGGGCGGTTCGAGCCGATTCCATGCGGTATAATACAGCTTCAAAAGAGGCGTATTTCATCTGTCCCACAGAGATTATCAGTAAAAAAGATACCGTTTTGACTTCAGCGGGATTCTATAATACGCAAACCAAGGTATCCAATTTCACCGGTCGGTCTACGGCTAAAACGGATGAATATATTTTGTCGGCAGATACCTTATTTTATGATTCACCGACTCAAATAGGCGTTGCCAGGGGGCGAGTTGAGTTTTTAAGCCAAAAGGAAAAAGTGATTTTAACTGGGGATCATGGTCGGTATGCAGGAAAAACGGGGCTAACCCGCGTGTATGGTCACGCCTTAATGAAGAACATTATGGAAAAGGACACGCTGTACTTAACGGCGGATACTTTGGTTTCTTTAAACAATAAAAAGGATTCGATTCGTAAATTATACGCCTACAAAAACGTCCTGCTCTACAAATCCGATTTATCAGGTAAATGCGATTCACTTGCCTATGATGTCACAGATTCTGTCATTCACTTTTATCAAAAGCCTATTTTGTGGACGAATGATTCCCAATCACAAGCGGATTCCATATCCTTGTTTCTCACGAATCAAAAGTTGAAGGAAATGCGTCTTCGGGGTAAATCGTTTGTTATTTCTAAGGACTCTGCGGACCATTTTAATCAAATCAAAGGCCGAAAAGTATGGGTGTTTTTTGACCCAGAAAGTAAGTTGAGGCGCGTGAATGTAGAGGGAAATGGGGAAAGTATTTATTACGTAATGGATGAAAAAAAGATTACCACCGGAATGAATCGAGTCGAATGTAGTCGGATGAATTTATTTTTTGAGGACAATAAAGTGAAAAAGATTACGTTTATCACCAAGCCCGAAGCTAAATTCATTCCGCCCAAAGAGTGGACTGAAGATTTACAATACTTGGATGGTTTTAAATGGCGTGATAAGGAAAAGGTGACTTTGCCTTATTTGTTGGAGCGCGTTAAGTACACAAATACTGTTAAAAAACCTTAAAATTTACCATTTAAAGCCTTTTGATCGATAGCCCAAGGTGCAATTTTAATAGAAAGGCTTACCTTTGATTTAAATATTTTTAAATGAAAATTAATTTACGAACTTTCTTTTTTGGCCTTTTGTTTTTTGCAAGCTTGCTGGTGGGAAACACCGCTTGGGCGCAGACTCAAAGTAGAAATAGTTCGGAAAATTATTTATTTTCAAATGACCGAGTTTGGGTTTCTCATGTATATCCAAACCCCGCGCTAGATTTTGTTGACATCGACTTTCAAATCGCCTCGTCTGTGCGTGAGGTTAAATTGACCTTTTACAATGTGTTAGGCCAAGAAGTTAAAGAAGCGGTTTTGGAAAAAGATCAAAAAAGCATACATATTTCATTGCGCGAATTCAATAGTGGAATGTATATGTATCAGTTGAGCATCGACGGTCGTTCGGTAGCTACTAAGAAATTGATTGTAAGGAAGCAGTAGGTTAGCTATTAGGTATCAGGTAATAGGTAATAAGTATTAGGTAATAAGTAATAGGTATTATCAAATGATTGTTTTAACTATTGCTATTTTTTTATTACCTGTTACTTAATACCTATTACCTAATTTTTACCTATTACCTATTTTTTTATTACCTGTTACTTAATACCTATTACCTATTTTTTTATTACCTGTTACTTAATACCTATTACCTATTTTTTTATTACCTAATACTTAATACCTATTACCTATTTTTTTATTACCTATTACTTATTACCTATTTTTCTTACCTAATTTTAAAACCCACCCACCGTTCGTTTAATAAATGCTGTTAAATCAGAACCGGTCAATAAATTTTGAGATAGCAGCGCTAAATCTGAAATTTGCTTGGCTAAAGCCTTTTGCTCATCTTCCGATTTCAAGTCGGCCAATTTACTGATCAATGGGTGATTGGCATTAATGGTAATGTTGTAGGTATTTGGCATCGCACCAAACATCCCCATTCCTCCACCACCGGTTTTCGACATATCGCTCATGCGGCGCATAAACTCATTTTGAGTAACAATGGCTGGTAATTCGTCTGGGGACATCGCTTCTACGGCAACAATCTTTTGTTTGTCTTGTAAGGTATCCTCAAATATTTTTTTAACGGATTCCTTTTGTGCATCGGTTAAAATAGCTTCTAAGTTGATTCCTGTGTCGATCAATTTATCAACGGCATCTGCGTCAACCCTCTTCCACTGCGTTTTTTCGATTTTGGTTTCAATGGTATTAATAAAATGACTGTCGATCATATTATCCATTTTCAAAACCGAATAACCTTTCTGGCTTGCCGATTGGATAAAGGCGTCTTGTTGTTCTTGGTCTGTTGTATATAAATAAACCTTGTTCCCGTCTTTGTCGGTCTGCGCGGCTTGAACTTCTTCCGCATATTCATCCAGCGTGAAGTATTTGCTCGCCGTATCCTGAACTAAACAAAAATCCTTCGCTTTTTCCATGAATTTCTCATCCGAAATCATACCATATTTGACAAATAAGCCTATACTGGCAAATTTCTCTTCAAAAGCTGGACGATCAGATTTGAATAATTCTTGTAATTTATCAGCTACTTTCTTGGTGATGTAACTGTTGATTTTTTTGACATTTGAGTCAGCTTGCAAGAAGCTTCTCGAAACGTTTAAAGGAATATCTGGAGAATCAATGACCCCATGAAGCAACATTAAAAATTCAGGAACAATATCCTTTACCTCATCCGTAATAAATACTTGTCGGCTATATAAGGAGATCTTCTCACGCTGCAATTGCATTTCATTTTTAACCTTAGGGAAGTATAAAATTCCGGTCAAATTAAATGGATAATCAACATTTAAATGTATCCAAAACAAGGGCTTCTCTTGGAATGGATAAAGCTCCTCATAGAATTTCAAATAATCCTCATCCGTTAAATCTGCTGGAGTTTTAGTCCAAATTGGATTTGGGTTATTGATGACCTTCTCGTTAAATTCAATCTCTACCGGAAGGAATTTGCCATACTTCTCCAGGACGGACTTTAATTTAAACTCCTCTAAAAACTCTTCTGAATCTTCAGCAATATGTAAAATGATATCCGTTCCCCTTGTTTTCTTTTTAGCGGCTGAAATGGTGTATTCGGTGGATCCGTCACAAACCCATTTAGCAGCTTCAGACTTGTCTTGATATGATTTTGAGATGATCTCGACTTCTTTTGCTACCATGAAGGCAGAATAAAAACCTAGTCCAAAATGTCCGATAATTCCTTTGTCATCCCCCTTGTCTTTGTATTTTTCAACAAATTCCGTCGCTCCTGAAAAAGCGATTTGGTTGATGTATTTTTTTATTTCTTCCGCCGTCATTCCGATTCCATTATCTGAAATGGTGATGGTCTTCTTGTCTTTGTCAAAACTTACCTTAACCTTCAACTCACCTAATTCACCGTTGAATTCACCAATGGAGCTCAGACGTTTAATTTTTTGAGTGGCATCTACTGCGTTGGAAACTAACTCACGAAGGAAAATCTCGTGGTCCGAATAGAGAAATTTTTTGATGATGGGAAAAATATTCTCGGTGTGAATGGAGATGTTACCTGTTTCTTTCATTTTTTATGCGATTAAAAATTATAAATTTGGGTGTTCTTTTATCAATTTACTTTCCAAAAATAATTTGGGTGTCATATTGTCAGTTATTTATGTCTAATCGAATACTTGTTTTTTTTGTCTGTCTTATGAGTTTTACTGCGGTAGCCCAACAAGAAGCGCTCAGAATGGTGTACCCTTTTATGCCGCTTTCCTTAAATCCCGCTGAGGCTGGCGCTAATGGCGTTATCTCTGTGACAGGTATTTATAGAAAAAAGCCTTTAATTCAGCAGTTTGGGATGTCGAGCTCGTCCCAGCAATATTTTTCGTTTGATAAGCCGATAAAAAATAATTCCTGGGGAATGGGTTTTTTGGCCTACAACACGGATCAAGCCTATGCCATGCCTTTAGGGGGTATTGCGTCCAACTTAGGTTTAGCGGGGCTATTGTCTAAATCCATTTCTTTTGGACGTGGTCGGGAAATTAGAGCGGGCGGCCAACTAGGAATCAATCAGTATCCGGTTATTGGTCGGAGCGGCACGAGTGAATTAACGGGGTCATATGGATGGGGGTTTTTGCTCAAACAAGATGAATTCACGTTAGGTTTTAGTCAGCCAGCCGTACAAATGCAAGAAATGAATTGGAAGTCGACAAGTCCCATGTACATCAAAGGTCAATATATTTTTAAAGCAAAATCAGGTAATGCCTTGAAATCAGGCAGTGTCATTCGATTTATTAAAGGGCTTGATACGCAAATTGACTTATATAGTGTTTTCTGGTGGCAAGAACGTTTGGGTTTTGGGCTTTGGTGGCAAAATACAGGATCTGAACTTGGCAATCCGGCTTTAATAGGAAGTTTAGAAGCGCCCTTAGGTAAAAATTTCAAAGTAGGTTACGGCTACGATTTTTTAGGTGAAAATGTGTCTACGTTACCCGCTGGCATTAGTGGGTCAGCAAATTCGTCCATTTCGACCACAGCCTCGGGATTTCACCAAATTTTTATCCGGTATGAACTCGATACGGGAAATGGAAAATTAGCGGAATTTAGGCATTAAATAGAGTTGGAATATTTTTGATTTTTGAAAGATAAAATTGAAATTATTAAAGAATTATTTAAACCATTTTAGATTTGCCTTTTTTCAAATCAAATTTGTCCACTTAAATGCAAAATCCATCATTTTTTTATGGGATAATTACATTGCTTGTAGTAAATTGCGTAGATTTTTAAGATTGCCATTTAAGCTAAACCAGTTAGAAAACATTGAAACGATTCTTGGGTGTTATGCCTTAGAAATATACATATGGATCCATTTTCCTACGTTGCCAATGCAGATACACAAGTCATTTCAGATTTGTATGATGCATATATTCAAGACCCCAATTCGGTAGACACCTCTTGGCGTGATTTTTTCAAGGGTTTTGATTTTTCTCAGTCCTGGAAAGGGGAGGCCTCTCAAAATAGTTTAGGATCAGGCGCCAGCACAAGTCAAGTTACTGACATTCAGCATGTTAAAAAGGAGATGTCGGTCATAAGTTTGATCAAGGCTTTTCGTTCTCGTGGACATTTATTGGCCCAAACAAACCCAGTTCGTGTCCGTAAAGATCGTAAGCCTCGTTTAGATTTAGTGGACTATTCACTTTCAGATGCAGATTTAGATACGGTATTCCAAGCAGGTAGTTTTATGGACTTGGGTCCTACTACGTTGAGAAATATTCAGAATGCCTTACATACCATTTATGCGGGCTCTATCGGTTTTGAATATTCGTACATTCGCGATGTCCAACAAAAAGAATGGTTGCGCAATAAGATCGAAAAGGAGGCTATGACCTTCAAACCGAGTTTAAATGAAAAGAAGTTAATCCTTCAAAAAATCAATGAAGCAGTCGTTTTTGAGAATTTTTTAGGAACAAAATATTTAGGCCAAAAGCGTTTTGGATTAGAAGGAGGAGAAAGCACCATTGCCGGTTTAGATGCCATCATTAATGTGGCTGCTGATTCGGGTGTGAAAGAGGCGATGATCGGGATGGCGCATCGAGGTAGATTGAATGTATTGGCTAACATCATGCATAAATCGTATGAGTCCATTTTCGATGGTTTTGAAGGAAATGTGCCGGATCAAATTCACGGCGACGGCGACGTAAAATACCATTTAGGCTATTCTAGTAAGCATATATCGCCGAAAGGAAATGAAATTTCTTTAAAACTTGCTCCTAATCCATCCCATTTAGAAGCGGTAAATCCATTGGTCGAAGGATTCTGTCGGGCTAGCGCTGACGCACATTATGATTGTGATTATGATAAGGTATTGCCTATTTTAATTCATGGAGATGCAGCGGTTGCGGGTCAGGGAATTGTATACGAAGTAACTCAAATGGCCAAATTAAAGGGCTATTCAACGGGTGGGACGATACATTTTGTGATCAATAACCAGGTTGGGTTTACGACAGATTTTGAGGATGCGCGTTCGGCCATTTATTGCACCGACGTAGCTAAAATTATAGATGCTCCCGTGTTTCATGTGAATGGGGATGATCCTGAGGCAGTCGTTTTTGTTTCAAAAATGGCGGCTGAATTTAGACAAGAATTTAATAAAGATGTGTTTGTGGATATGGTTTGTTACCGTAGAAATGGACATAATGAGTCAGATGAGCCTCGTTTTACGCAGCCTACTCTGTATGCCAATATCACAAATCATCCGAATCCAAGAGAAGTTTATACGCAGAAATTAATTAAGTCGGGGGAGATTGAAGCCAAATTAGCGGAGCAAATGGATGCTGAATTTAAGGCAGAGTTGCAGGCAAGATTAGATATGGTGAAGCAAAAAGTTCGCCCTCCTTACATCCCGCTTAAATTAGATAATCGTTGGTCTTTATTGAGATTTTCTAATGAAAAAGATTTTGAAAGTTCTCCTAAAACATCTATTTCAAAGGAGACAATCTACTTAGTTGCCAATTCATTAACCACGACGCCGAAAGGATTTGTTGCGTTAAAGCAAATTGAAAAAGTAATTGCAGACCGAAAGGGTTATTTCGCTAAGGGCCAATTGAACTGGGCTACGGCAGAATTGCTGGCTTATGGCTCTTTGCTTTTAGAGGGGAAAGCAGTTCGTTTATCTGGCCAAGATGTGCAAAGAGGTACATTCTCACATAGGCATGCGGTTTTGCACGAAGCCAATACCAATGAAAATTATTGCTCGTTAAACCACATTAAGGAAGGCCAAGAAAAAATTCAAATTTACAATTCTCTTTTATCTGAGTACGGGGTTTTAGGTTTTGAGTTTGGTTATGCGCTGGCTAATCCGGATGCATTAGTGATTTGGGAGGCTCAGTTTGGTGATTTTGCCAATGGAGCTCAAACCATGATTGACCAATTTGTTAGTTCTCATGAGTCTAAGTGGGGGACCCAAAATGGCTTGGTGATGTTATTGCCACACGGATATGAAGGCCAAGGACCTGAGCATTCAAACGCCAGACCTGAACGCTTTTTGCAGTTGGCTTCTGAGAACAACATGATTGTCGCAAATTTAACGACACCTGCTAATATATTTCATGCCTTAAGACGCCAGTTGACATGGGAATTCAGAAAGCCGCTCATTGTGATGTCGCCCAAATCAATTTTCCGTCATCCTAAAGTGATGTCACCGATTGAAGATTTCACCAAAGGTAAATTCCAAGAGGTTATTGGAGATGGTTTTGCAGATAAATCTAAAGTTAAAAAGGTGTTATTGTGTAGCGGTAAAGTCTACTTTGATTTGTTGGAACGCCAAGAAAAAGACGCAAGAAAAGATGTGGCGATCGTTCGCATTGAGCAATTACATCCATTGCCATTGAAACAAATTGAAGCAGAATTGGCTAAATATAAATCGGCCGACCTATACTTTGTCCAAGAAGAACCTGAAAATATGGGCTGTTGGTCTTATATCATCAGGGAATTTGGTTGGGCTCGTTTTAAGGGGTTAATCGCTCGAAAGAAAAGCGCGTCTCCGGCAACAGGATTTTTGAAGGTGCATGTTGAGGAACAAGCAGCCTTAGTAAATAAAGCATTTGAATAATTTAAATTAAGCCGAATACCATGGCCATAGAAATGAAAGTGCCCGCTGTGGGTGAATCGATTACCGAAGTGACCGTAGCCACCTGGAATAAAAAAGAGGGTGATCACGTGAAACTAGATGAAGTTTTATGCGAATTAGAATCGGATAAAGCGACCTTTGAATTGCCTGCAGAGGCGGAGGGGATATTGCACATTGTAGCTTCTGAGGGGGATGTTTTGCCCATCGGAGCTGTCATTTGTTCAATCGAACCCGCTGCTGGAGCGTCGATTCCCGCGGCTCCGGTCGTGGCTGAAGCGGCTCCTGCTGCGCCTGTTGTGCAGGCGGATGCAACACCAGCTCCGGTAGCGGTCGCTGCTGCACCTGCAACCAACGCAACGGTTTTGGAAATTAAGGTTCCGGCTGTTGGTGAGTCCATCACAGAGGTAACGGTTTCGGTTTGGAATAAAAAATCAGGAGATTCGGTTAAGTTGGATGAAGTAATTTGTGAATTGGAGTCAGATAAGGCCACGTTTGAGTTGCCTGCTGAGGCTTCAGGAGTTTTGGAAATTATTGCCGAATCAGGTTCTGTTGTAAGTATAGGTGGAATATTAGCTAAAATTACGGTGGGCGCGGTTTCGGCTGCTCCGGTTGCGGTTGCCCCTGCGGCGACAGCTAATGAACCCATGCATTCTGATGCCGCGAGGGCATCAGCTACTACCTATGCTGCAGGTCATCCATCTCCAGCAGCAGCCAAAATATTAGATGAAAAAGGAATTGCGGCCAATGCCGTAGCAGGTTCAGGAGTGGGCGGTCGAATTACCAAAGAAGATGCGCAAAATGCAGTTCCAGGTGCTCCGAAAGCGGCAGCAGCAGCGCCTTCTGTTGCAGCGGCTGTTTCGAATGGCCCAAGCGATGCTCGTGGCGTTCGTCGGGAAAAAATGAGTTCTTTACGTAAGACCGTCGCTCGCCGATTAGTTGCCGTGAAGAACGAAACGGCTATGTTGACGACTTTTAATGAAGTCGACATGAAGCCTGTCATGGATTTGAGATCGAAGTATAAAGATAAGTTTAAGGAAAAGCATGGAGTAGGATTAGGATTTATGTCCTTTTTCACGAAAGCAGTTTGTGTAGCTTTAAAGGAATTCCCTTCAGTGAATGCTAAAATTGACGGCGAGGAAATGATCTTCCATGATTATTGCGATATTTCCATTGCTGTTTCGGCTCCAAAAGGATTAGTCGTTCCTGTGATTCGTAGTGCGGAGCATTTATCATTGGCCGGAATTGAATCTGAAGTGGTGCGTTTGGCAGTTAAAGCGCGTGATAATAAATTGAGTTTAGAAGAAATGAGCGGGGGAACGTTTACCATTACAAATGGTGGAGTTTTTGGTTCTATGCTATCTACGCCGATTATCAATGCACCCCAAGTAGCGATTTTGGGAATGCACAATATTGTAGAACGTGCCGTGGTAGTGGATGGCCAAATTGTGGTTAGACCGATTATGTACCTAGCCTTGTCTTATGATCATCGAATTATTGATGGCAAGGAATCGGTTAGTTTTTTAGTTCGGGTGAAGCAATTGCTGGAAGATCCGGCTCGTTTATTATTAGATATTTAATCAAACGCCTATATGCAAGAATTTGATGTCATTGTAATTGGTTCAGGCCCTGGTGGCTATGTTTCGGCTATTCGTGCGGCCCAATTAGGTTTAAAAACGGCCATTATTGAAAAATATGCTGTGATGGGTGGGACTTGTTTGAATGTGGGTTGTATCCCTTCAAAAGCCTTGTTGGATTCATCTGAGCATTATTACAATGCGGTACATCATTTTGAGGAGCATGGCATCGACATCGCTAAACCCAAAGTTAATTTAAAGCAAATGATTGCTCGGAAGACGGGCGTCGTGGAGAAAATGAATGGGGGGATTTCTTTTTTAATGAAGAAAAATAAGATTAGTACTTTCCATGGGTTAGGTTCTTTTGATTCTGCCAAAACAGTGAAAGTGACTAAGGAAGATGGAAGTTCAGAGATTTTATCTGGAAAACACATCATCATCGCGACAGGCTCTAAGCCAACGATTTTGCCTTTTATTCCGGTGGATAAAAAACGTATTATCACGTCGACGGAGGCCTTGAAAATGACGGAAGTTCCTAAGCATTTAATCGTGATTGGTGCTGGGGTGATTGGCGCTGAACTGGGTTCTGTATATGCACGTTTGGGTTCAAAAGTATCATTTATTGAGTTTGCAGATAGCATGATTCCGACCATGGATAAGACGATGGGGAAGGAATTGCAAAAGTCGATTTCCAAATTAGGTGCTGAGTTTTATTTATCGCACAAAGTGATTGGTGCTTCCGTGAAAGGATCTGAAGTTACGGTTAAGGCTGAAAATTCTAAAGGAGAATCTGTTGAAATTAAAGGTGATTATTGCCTAGTTTGTATCGGTCGTAGACCATATACCGATGGCTTGAATTTAGCGGCGGCGGGATTAGTAGCGGATGAACGTGGTCGAATTGCCGTAGATGAGCATACTTTGCAAACTTCAGTTTCTGGGATTTACGCGATTGGCGATGTGGTCCGCGGGGCTATGTTGGCTCATAAAGCAGAGGAAGAAGGCGTTTTTGTAGCAGAAGTTATTGCGGGTCAAAAGCCGCATATCAATTATAATCTGATCCCTGGCGTGGTCTATACTTGGCCTGAAGTGGCTTCCGTCGGAAGAACAGAACAAGAATTAACTACTGCTGGAATTGCCTATAAAGAAGGATCTTTTCCTTTCAAGGCTTTGGGTCGCGCCGCTGCGTCGATGGACGTGGATGGTTTGGTCAAAGTGTTGGCAGATGCCAAAACCGATGAAATCCTAGGTGTTCATATGATTGGCGCCCGTGCGGCTGACTTGATTGCCGAGGCGGTTGTTGCCATGGAATTTAGGGCTTCAGCGGAAGATATCGCGCGTATGTCTCATGCACATCCGACGTATACGGAAGCCATGAAGGAAGCATGCTTAGCGGCAACGGCTAAACGCGCGCTTCACAGTTAATTACTAGAACATTCGGTAGAGACGCGATATTTGCGTCTTTTTTTAATCCTGTAGAGACGCGATAATCGCGTCTTTTTTTATTGGTCCCAAGGTTAAAATCTGGGTTATTTTTATACCAAAAAGACGCGAGGTATCGCGTCTCTACTCTGCGGTATTTATATGTAGAATATCAGCTAATTGATCATTTTAGCTATTAAAACTCATCTTAAGTTTTATATAAATTTATAATGGCATCTTGCAAAAATATATTTGCAATGTCGAAAAAAGAAAAGCTATATTTGCGATTGAAATCAAAGCCTAAGGATTTTACTTTTCAAGAAATCAGAACTTTGTTGCAAGCGTATGGTTATGAAGAATTTTCTAAGGGAAAAACTTCTGGTTCAAGGGTGGCTTTTTTTCATGATGATTTAAAACACATGATTCGTTTACATCGCCCACATCCTTCTAATCAATTAAAAGAATATCAGGTAAATTATTTACTAAATGAATTAAGCAAATGGGATTAAAACGTAACAGTGATCAGCTTCAATACAAGGATTTTATTGGAAGCGTAAATTTTAGCTCGAATGATCAGATTTATTACGGGAAGATCGAGGGAATTTCTGATTTGGTAACTTTCGAGGGAAACTCTGTTCAAACTTTGACTCTTGATTTTCATCAAGTCGTGGAAGATTATATCAAGGATTGCAAAGACTTAGGTAGGCCTTATTCTGTCAGTGTAGGTTAATATTAATCTTCCACTTTTAGAGCATCCAAATCGATTCCATTCGTGCGAACGTAAAAACGCCAAGTCAGTAAAATAGAGGAACAGATTAGGCTAGCCGTTAATCCGATCCAAATGCCTTCTGCTCCTTGGCCTTCATAAATTCCTAAGTAATAACTTAGTGGAATTCCTACTCCCCAATAGGAGAAAATGGTGATAAATGTCGGAATTTTGACATCCTGTAATCCCCTCAATAATCCTAAAGATACCGCCTGAACCCCGTCAAATAGTTGGAATACCGCTCCCCAAATAACTAATTGGACCGCGATGGTGACCACGGCAATTTCTTTGGTATAAGAAGTGACAAAAAATTCTCGGCCAAAAAACATAACCAATGCACAGATTCCCATGAATACGAGTGAAAGAAATAAAGCAGCATTTCCAGACACGTAAATACCTGGCTTACTTTTGTTTCCAATATCTTCGCCTACCAAAATTCCTCCTGCCGCTGCGATTCCCGTGGCTGCCATATAAGTCAGCGAAGCCATATTGATCGCTACGATATGTGCTGCCTGGGACGTAATGGAAATCCAGCCCATCATCACTACGGCCATCCCGAAGGTGGCAATCTCGAAAAAGCCTTGAAATCCACTCGGTACACCAACCCTCAAAATGGTTTTTTCTAGGACCCAAGGAGTGTGGTGCACGTGTACTTTGGCTAAGTAGGGTTTGAATTCTTTCCGAGTAAAAATATAAATAGCTAAACTAGTGGCCATGAAAATCCGCGCCATTAAAGTCGCAATACCAGCTCCCATTAATCCCATGGCCGGTATGGGTCCATAGCCATTGATCAATATGCTATTCCAAAGTACATTGAGCAATAGGGCAATTAGCGTAATAGTCATCGCAATCCGAGGTTTTTGTAGCCCATCGGTCAGCGTTTTTAACGCCGAAAAAATAAAAATGGGAATTACGGAGGCCGAAATCAAGGCTAAAAAAGGAAGCGTTAATTTTTTGTTGATGGCTGTTTGCCCAAATAAATCATAGTTGAGCCCTATAATTCCTAATATGACGATGGTGATAACAGCTAGAAAAAGTGCCACACGCAAACTAGCTCTTAATAAATTGCCACATTCGGGCAGGTCGCCTTCTGCCGCGGCTTTGGACACCATGGGGGAAACAATGTTCATACAGATCAAACCTACGACGGCGATTGTAAAAAAGATAGAACCGGCCATTCCGGATGCGCCCAAGCTTTCTGCTGCCAGAAATTTCATTCGGCCTACCTGAATCGTATCGGCTAATCCCATGAGCATGATGCCCAATTGGCCTATGATGATGGGCAATGCAAGTTTAATCGTCTTAAAGACTTTGTCAGAAAATGTAGCTAATACCATGCGTTAAATTCGAACGATCTCTGCGCCAATCGCATTAAGTCGTGTATCAATATTTTGATATCCACGGTCAATTTGTTCGATATTATCGATGATGGAGGTTCCAGTGGCCGACATCGCTGCGATCAACAAGGAAACTCCCGCACGAATATCGGGTGATGACATCCGAATTCCTTTCAACGTTTGTTTGCGATCAAATCCTACAACGGTCGCTCGGTGTGGATCACACAAAATGATTTGTGCACCCATTTCGATCAAGCGATCCACAAAAAACAAACGTGATTCAAACATTTTTTGATGAATCAAAACGGTTCCTTTTGCTTGGATGGCTGTCACTAAAATGATGGAAAGTAAGTCAGGTGTAAAGCCAGGCCACGGATGATCTGAAATGGTCAACATAGACCCGTCGATGAAATTTTCTAATTCATAATGTTCTTGAGACGGGATGTAAATATCATCTCCTCTAAATTCCATTTGAATCCCTAATTTTTTGAAAACATCAGGAATGATGCCTAATTCAGCTATTTGGCAGTTCTTAATCGTGATTTCAGATTGTGTCATGACCGCCATGCCGATGAACGAACCGATCTCAATCATGTCCGGCAACATTGTATGTTCGGTGCCATGAAGCACGTCAACTCCCTCTATTGTCAATAAATTAGACCCGATGCCTGAAATTTTGGCACCCATTCGGTTCAGCATTTTACTCAATTGCTGAATATAAGGCTCGCAAGCTGCATGGTAAATCGTCGTAGTTCCTTTGGCTAATACGGCCGCCATCAAAATATTAGCTGTTCCTGTCACAGAAGCCTCATCTAATAACATATGGGCACCCTGCAAAGATGAAGCGTCCACTTCATAATTACCGCCATCTTCCGGACTGTAATTGAATTTTGCGCCTAGCTTCATGAACCCAAAGAAGTGCGTATCCAAACGTCTTCTGCCTATTTTATCTCCTCCTGGTGAAGGAATACGGCCTTTTTTAAAGCGGGCTAATGTAGGACCTAATAACATCACGGAACCTCTTAAGGCAGCCGCTTTTTTCTTATACGTGTCAGATTCCAGGTAGTCGATATTCACTTGGGATGCATCAAACTCCATACTCGACTCGCTCAATCGGCGAGTCCGCACACCCATATCTCCTAATAGATCAATCAATTGATTGACATCTCGGATGTTTGGAATATTGTGAATGGTGACCGGCTCAGCGGTTAAAACCACTGCGCATAAAATTTGCAAAGCCTCGTTTTTAGCTCCTTGGGGAGTAATTTCTCCCTTTAACCGCTTTCCTCCCGTTACTTTAAATGATGCCATAAATTATTTTTTTCGAAAATTATTGTTTCGATTATTGTTGTTGTTACTTCTGAAGTTATTTTTCCGGTAATTGTTATTATTCCGGTTGTTATTATTATTGCTATTCGGGTATTCCGGAGCGTTGTAGGCATTTCGCGCATTATTAGCGACGCGTGCATGACCTAAGCCTTCTTGCGATAATTCATCTACGATGGTCCCGAGTAAATTCTCAGACATGTCTTTGATGTTTTGCCAAATCACGGAATCATCCACCGAATCTTTGTTCCATGTCACATAAAATCCTTTCATTAATCGGGCTATGTACGCAACTAAGATCTTTTTGTCGTCTAGTTTTTCTTCTGCAATGGCACGTAGAATAAGCAACTCCACGTTCCTTCCATAATGTTTGAATTTTAGATTGTGTTGATTATAGGAAACTTTTCTTGGCGCCTTTCCTAATGATTCAGGTGATGGGGGAGGGAATGGACCTTGGACGTCCAACTTAAAATTGGACATAATAAATAAATCATCCCATAGTTTTTTGGAATAATCTTGCGTCGAATCTTTCATGTTGGGATGAATTTGCTTCATCAGCTCCACCATTAAAAACGCATATTTGGTTCTTTTTTCTTCTTCGTCGATGGTCATGATGTAATCCACCAATTTCTGAACGCTTGATCCGTATTCTTTCATAATATTACCTAGAAAATGCTAGCCACATCCACAGATGAGGAAAGGAAATTAGACAAAAAACAAATATTGCCCAAATCGCCATGACTAAAACTGCGCCTGCGGCATAATCTTTTACTTTTTTTGCGATTGGATTTATTTCCGGTGAAATTAAATCCGTTAGCTTTTCGATCGACGTATTGATTAATTCAGCTACCCAAACCCCGGCAATCGCCAATGAAATCCACAACCACTCAATCGCTAAAAATTGCAATTTAAACCCCACAATGATGACAACGATGGTTGAAATCAAATGGATTTTGGCATTATTTTCGCTCTTAATGAGGTCGATAATTCCGTCAAAGGCAATTCCGATACTTTTGAACATTTGTTTCAACATATTAAAATTCGGCCGTTTTAGGTGTTCTTGGGAATGGAATTACATCGCGTATATTGCTCATTCCTGTGACAAATAATACCAATCGCTCAAAACCTAAACCAAAACCTGAATGGGGCGCTGAACCAAATTGGCGCGTTTGTAAATACCACCAGATGGATTCCTCTTCGATTCCCACTTCTTTCGTTCTTTGTAAAAGTTTTTCGTAATCATCCTCACGCTGCGATCCACCAATGATTTCACCGATGCCTGGAAATAACACATCCATGGCGCGAACCGTTTTTCCATCCACCTCTTGCTTCATGTAAAAGGCTTTGATCTCTTTCGGATAATGCGTTAAAATAACCGGTTTTTTGAAGTGTTTTTCGACAAGGTAGCGCTCGTGCTCTGATTGCAAATCGATTCCCCAAGCAACAGGGTAATTGAATTTACCTTGTTTGTGGGCTTTGGACTGCAATAATATGTCGATCGCCTCCGTGTACGTTAATCGCTCAAAGGTATTCTCCGTAACGAATTTCAATTTCTCAGATAGAGTCAATTCTGATTGCTCCTCTTTCTTTTTCATTTTCTCTTCCTCTAATAATCTTTTCTCCAGAAAGGCTATATCGTCACCACAATTGTCTAATGCGTACTTTATCAAGAACTTGGTAAAATCTTCGGCCAAATTCATATTATCAGTTAGTTCGAAAAAAGCCATTTCAGGCTCGACCATCCAAAACTCAGCTAAGTGACGCGTTGTGTTCGAATTCTCCGCCCTAAATGTAGGCCCAAACGTATATATTTTTGATAGTGCCAAAGCACCTAATTCACCTTCTAGTTGGCCCGAAACGGTTAAATTCGTCTCTTTGCCAAAGAAATCTTCTTTATAATCTACTTTTCCATCTTCGGTCAATGGCGGGTTGATGGCAGGTAATGTCGTTACTCGAAACATTTCGCCAGCACCTTCTGCATCGGAACCCGTAATGATGGGTGTATGCAAATAGAAAAAGCCATGGTCGTTGAAATACGTGTTGATCGCAAAGGCTAAGGCATGTCGAATGCGCAAGATTGCTGAAAAAGTATTGGTCCTAGGACGTAAGTGGCCTATTTCTCTTAAAAACTCTAAGGAGTGTTTTTTGGGCTGAAGCGGATATTTTTCTGGATCTGCGGCACCATATATTTCGATGGAATTGACTTGGACTTCTACACTTTGTCCTTGTCCTTGTGAGGGAATTAAAATTCCATGCACGGCGATACAAGCTCCCGTGGTTACTAATTTCAACGTTTCCTCGGGAATGGAACCTTCATTGACAACCGCTTGAATGTTGTTAATGGTGGAACCATCGTTGATGGCGATAAATGCGACAGCCGCGGAATTTCGTTTGGTACGTACCCAACCCTTCACCGTGATGGGTTGTTGGGCTGCGGTTAAACCTAATATTTCTTTAATTTGCATGCGATAATAAATCAAAAGGCCCTTTAGATGGGCAATAACCCCCAAAATTACGTTAAAAAAACGGATATTTTTTATTTATTTACGATTAACGATTATTTTTAACATTGATTGTAAATCGGCTTATATTTGCTCCAATTAATTTCAGATGTCAAATTTATCAATAAAGCTTTCTCAGCAGCAGCGTTTATCTCCGCAACAGATCCAATTGATCAAGTTGTTGCAGATTCCCACGGCGGAATTGGCGGCTCGGATTGAGGATGAATTGGAGGAGAATCCGGCCTTAGAGGAGGGACCAGAATTGAATGATTTGGATGAGCCTCTTGAAAGAGAAACGGTGGATGATTTGGAGCGGGAGGAATTGGAGATCGGGGATTATTTACAAGATGATTATTCGGGGTATAAGATGGCGGGGGATTCTTATGATCCTAATGAGGAGACGAAGGAGCGCCCGATGGCAACGGTTTCGAGTGCGGAGGAATATTTGCTCATGCAGATTGGTTTTATTGTCAAAACGGAACGGGAACAGTTGTTGGCCCAACAAATCATCGGGTCTTTGGAAGATGATGGTTATTTACGGCGTAACATTGAGAGTATCGTCAATGATTTAGAATTTACGATCGGTTTCATGACGACCTATGCGGAGGTGGAGGGGATTTTGAAAAAAGTGCAGGAATTGGATCCGGCTGGAATAGGGGCGAGGGATTTACAGGAGTGTTTGTCGTTGCAATTGCATCGCAGGGAAGTGGATGAGCCGGCTTATGGCTTGGCGATTAAATTGATCGATCAGTATTTTGACGAATTTTCTAAAAAGCATTTTGCGCAGATTCAGCAAAAATTGGGCGTTGATGATGTTTTATTAAAGCAAGCCATCAAGATTATAACACGCTTAAATCCTAAACCGGGAGGAACAGAAGTGGGAGAGGTGGCACCTTATTTACAACCTGATTTTATTGTAACAGCTTTGGATGGTAAGTTGGAGATTAAATTAAATGGCAAAAATGCCCCAGAACTAAGGGTGAGTCGGGCCTTTCAGGAGATGTTGCAGAGTTATGCCAAAGGCGATAAGCAGCAGAAGGACATTAAGGAGGCGGTGACCTTTATTAAGCATAAATTAGATTCGGCTTCTTGGTTTATTCAGGCGATTCAGCAGCGCCAAGGAACTTTATTGAAAACGATGGAGGGGATTGTGGGCAAGCAATATGATTTTTTTCTAACGGGGGACGACGCACAATTGAGGCCCTTGAAAATGAAAGAGATTGCGGAGGTGATCGGGATGGACATTTCAACCGTCTCCAGGGTGGTGTCGGCGAAGTCGGTGCAAACGGATTTTGGGATGTTTCCATTGAAATATTTCTTTTCGGAGGGAATCATGAATGATTCGGGGGAAGATATATCCACGCGAGAGTTAAAGAACATTTTACGGGAGATTATCGAGCAAGAGCCTGTGGGTTCTCCGCATGCGGATGAAGAATTGGAAAAGCTATTGGCCGAAAAAGGCTATGTGGTGAAGCGCCGTACCGTGGCAAAATACCGGGAGGCCTTGGGGATTCCGGTGGCGAGGTTGAGGAAAGGTTTTTAATTAGGTAATAGGTAATAGGTAACAGGTAAGAATTAATAGGTAAGAAGTAATAGGTAATAGTAGGGGTCGGGTTTACCCTTTCCAAAAAAAATGTAGAGACGCGATACTTCGCGTCTAATAAAAAAGGGGTTTAGGTAATAGGTATTAGGTAACAGGTAAGAAGTAATAGGTAATAATTAATAGGTATTAGGTAAAAAATTTTAGCGTGTGAAAATGAACAAATTATGGAATTTAACTATTTGAAATTGCATCGTTCGGGGTCTATTTGGACCATTGAATTAAATAGGCCTGAGGTTTTCAATGCGTTGAATCCTGGGTTAATTCATGAAATACGTGAGGTGGCAGAATCGGCACAAATCTCTGATTTGGTGCGTGTTATAGTCATTACGGGTTCTGGAAAGGCATTCTGTTCTGGGGCCGATTTAAAAGCTGGCGTTACGGATCCTGATTTAGGAAATGTTTTGCGGGCAACGTATAATCCCATGATTTTGGCATTGCGTGGTTTAAATAAGCCTGTGATTGGGGCGATCAATGGGGTCGCGGCGGGAGCAGGTTGCAGCTTGGCTTTGGCCTGTGATTATTTAATTGCCAAAGAAGGAGCGTATTTTTCTGAATTGTTTGTACAAATAGGTCTGGCGATGGATGCAGGTAGTACCGCCTTTTTAATGCAATCTGTAGGATATCACAAGGCTTTTGAGCTAGCTAGCACAGGAAAGCGCGTTTCCGCTTCGGAAGCGAAAGATATTGGATTTGTGGCGGAGGTTGTGAGTGAAGAAGAATGGCAAGGCCGGGTGGAGGCTTTGGCTAAGGAATTTGCCGAAAGACCTACCTTGGCTATTGGACTCATGAAACAGTCATTGCAAAAAGCCCAAAATCAGGATTTGGGAGATGTTTTAGAGTCGGAGGCCAAAGCTCAGTCGGTAGCTGGACGCTCTTTTGATTTTTCTGAGGGGGTCATGTCCTTCATGCAGAAAAGAGCTCCTAAATTTACGGGGAAATAAAGATTTTTGAATTTTTTAGGCGAAGCCTTTTCAAATTGCCTAAGAAATTTTACCTTTGCAGTCCCTTAGGGGTATTGGTTGCGTAGCTCAATTGGATAGAGCATCTCACTACGGATGAGAAGGTTTGGGGTTCGAATCCCTACGCGATCACTAGAATTTTCAAAAAAATGCCTGTAAATCAATGATTTATAGGCATTTTTTTTATGGGTTAAGGGTTGTGTTGTGGTCTAAAATTTATGTGTGCTCGTGGTGTTCGAACATGCTGTTATTGATCTTACGTTTTTCCAACAAGTTGAAACCTTCGACTAATGTCTAGCTCTAGATTTGAGCAGCCTTATGCCGTAAATTTTGTTTGCTCGGCGTTCTGGGCTGAGCTTTTCTTTTTTTAAGTTGTCTGATGAATAAACTTAGTCCGAGTTCTTCTTCCTTTGTTAATGGTTTAGGGTCTAAGTGTATTACTAAGTCATCTAAAATTTCTTTCTTTTTCATAGTTTATATTTATTTAAAAGATTTAATGCAGCTTTTGTGTCAAGAATTAAAAGGTGGCCACCGAAATGAATTGCACCTAGTTTTTTTTCATAATGGTCAATGAGAATTGTTTTTGCTCGAAATGAAACGTAACCGTCTGTCCCATTTTGAAATTAAAGTTTACATGCGAATGCCACTAAATTACCTGCAACTCCGGCATAAACTTTATTCTGACCAACATTAAAGGGGGCATTTTCAACTAAATGCATGTATACGTTATCAGGTGTTACAGCTAAACTAATAAGTCCCTGAACTACTTCAGTATTATTCGTAATTGTCAATTTATAAACGTCGCGATCTGGTTTTAAAAACTCAGATTTCCAGTCAAAATTCCATCCATTTTTTTAGTAATTGTCTTAATGTCATTTCTTGTTAAGGGAAGCACGCCCGTAGGAAAACTGTCTGAAGTAATAACATTTTCTATAGAATTTGTTAGTTTATCAATTTCAATGTCTATAAAATGAGCCGCCTTTTTCACGAAATGAAGATAATTAAAAGATGGGAGATTTCAAATTGACGATTACTTGTGACCTTCTAAGTATGGGGACTATTGTTTTGCAGATCAGGCATTGGTGTAATTCCACCTCAAATTTTAATACGCAGAACCGAATTCGGTTAACATAAAACAGTACAAGGAAGATGAATTATAGCCTATTACAAGCCCGATGTTACCTTTTGGCGTTTTGTTTTGGATTTAAAATATTTTGGGAATTATTATTCATCATCTTCTTTCTCGTACCCTTCATAATAATAGGACTGCTCAATTCCTTTAAAAATAACTTCTCTATTATTTATTTCGTCAGTTAAGTTTTGACTTAATAAGGTTCTTAATTCCAACCCATTAATGGGGCTTCTTTCCATTGCTTGTAAGTACAATGACTTATCTACAAATTGCCAATTCACTAATTTTTTAAGCCTAGTTTTTAAAATCATATCGAGCCAAATTCGCATTGTTCTTCCATTGCCCTCCATAAAAGGATGAGCTATATTCATTTCTATATATTTTGCGATAATTTCTTCGAAATTGCTCTCTGGCATTTGCTCAATTTTGACCAAAATTTCGTTTATATATATAGCGTTTGCAAATCTAAAACCGCCTTTCGAGATGTTGTGCGTGCGAACTTTTCCGGCAAAATCGTATAATTCATTAAAAAGATAACGATGTATCTCCAAAAGACCTCTGGTGGTTCCTACTTCGATTTTGTCAATATCATTAGATTCGAATAAACGAAATGCATTTTCTAAACTATTTTTATCAATATTTCTCATATAAAGACTGATCTACAAATCGGTTTATTCAGTTCCAAAAATACTCAAAATGTTCATCATTTAGTTAAAAGAGTCTAATTTTCATGCATTCTATCGGGTTGATTTGCTCGTGCGCTGCGCTTGTAGTTAAATGCTGGTACCCAAAAGGACCTTTCGTTAATTTTTCTATTTTGAGTCCATGACAATGAAATGAGATAACCGAGAAATAGACGCGAGGTATCGCGTCTCTACAGGAACTGGAAATTAGACTCAAGGTATCGCGTCTCTACTGACGATCGACGGCTCACTCAGCAACACATTTCTCGGATCCACCTCAAATCGCTCCGGCGCCTCTTTCAGCATAAACGTTTGAGTTTTTTGTTTTTTGTCCATTTGCATTTTCAGCAGGGTAGGGGTTTTGCTTCCTTGCCTATAATAAGCGACCTCCACAGGTATATTAAAAATAAAATCTCCTTTTTGAATTTGTTCCAAATTGACCTTTAACTTTTTATTCTTAACATCATAAGTCCAATTCGCCTGTATTTTTGGAATAATAGGTTGGAACAACCACTGTTGAAAGAATATCTTCAAATCCATTCCAGATGCTTTTTCCATCTCAATTCTAAAATCATCAGTCGTCGCTGATGACGTATAAAATTTAGCATAGTACGATTGAATTCCTTTTTTGAAATTCGCTTCGCCTATGAGATCTCTCAGCATATGCAACACCCATGCCCCTTTTTGATACGTAATGCCTGTTATAACTAGCTCTTTCTCAGCAGTCCTTGGACTCACAATGCTGAAGTCGGGCATTTTTGCCGATAACTCTAATACTGTTTTTTTAGCCTTTTCGATCCCTTTGGTATATTCTTCTTTGCCATATTCATTTTCAATAAACAACAAGGTGAAAAATGTCGCAAATCCTTCACTCAGCCACGCATCGTCCCAAGTCGTTTCGGTGACCGAATTGCCAAACCACTGATGCGCTATTTCATGTATGACGACATTCCGAGTTCTTTCCGACCTTTTGCCGGTCACCAAATCTTCCCCATAGAAAATCGCAGATGAACTTTCCATCCCGCCATTCACACTGGGCGTCTGTATATTGGCCAATTTCTCATAGGCAAAGGGCCCCACATATTGGCTATAAAACGCCAATACCTTTTTGGTCGGCTCCTGAAAATCATAAAATCCCGCCTCCCTATTTTTAGCATAGACCCAAGTTTCAATGGATTTGCCCATGAACGGATCCAAATATTGCACCGCAAATTCAGCCACCCCGATCACAAACAACCAGCAAGAAGAAGGTACGGATTGTTTCCAGTGCGTCAACTTCATACTGTTTCCTAATTCAGATTCTTCCAGCAATAGGCCATTGGAAATCACTTTGTAATGTGAGGGCGCCTTAACTTTAAATTCAGAGGTGGCTTTATCCGATGGATGGTCCAAGGTTGGCAACCAATGCCTAGCCCGATTAGGCCAATTTTCATTAAAAAAACTACGATCCCCTAATTTGGTTTTCCCAATCCTTAATCCATCTAAAGGAACCCCATGGTATTTAATGGTAAAAATAAGGGTTTGATTTTTCGTGGATGGACTCGGCAAATCAAGGATGATTTCATCATTTTGATGGGTATATGAAATGGCCTGATCGCCCACCATGATCGCGTCTATCGCCATTCCCTTGTTTTCTTTCTCAGCTTTTTGGTTGACGAAATCCAATCGAAAATTTCGAAGACCCGCTAGCTTAAAATCAATGGTGATCGTCGCAATGCCTTTAATTTCATCCGTATTGTCAGATAGATTTATCTCAAAAGCATAATGCTTTATGTCGATGTTTTTATTGACCGGGTAATCATCTGCTTGAGCAGCAGGACCGACAAACAATAAGGTAATTGCGAAAAATAAACAGAGAATTTGTTTCATTATTGGAGCGTTACTTTTTTCAAATAAAATCCTTTTGCATCTACTTGGGGTGGCAAAATACTATTGACAATAAGACCCTTGTTGTCCATCACGATACGACTCGTTTTATCATTAGCCGTTACGTCAAAAGGCAATGGCATCATTAAATTCCCCACCTTGATTTGGTATTTCTGAAAACCAATTTCTTTGATGTTTACGTCTAGCACTTGGGTCGTTCTCAGGTAAAAGTCAAAAAATGGTTTTAGGTCTTTTCCTGCTTTTGAACTGAATAGTTTTTCAACATCCGTAGTGGTGACAAAATTGTCATAAGTGTATTTTGAATCGGTGGCTAAGGTCTTTAAGGTAGGCAAAAATACTTCATCGCCTATCAAATAGCGCAAGCTGTGCATGAAAAAGGATCCTTTTCCGTAAATATCACCACCGGAATAAACTTCCTCTTCAGTGACTTCTTCTCCAGGCACCACGGCAAATTTGTTGCGAGCGCCTTTTCTGTGGCCGGCAATGATCTCATTGTAGGCTGACTCGCCGCCGAGTTCAAACATCGCTAAAGCTTCCGCGTAGGTCGCAATACCTTCTTGGATCCACATATGCCCCCAGTCTTTGTTGGTGACCTTATTTGCCCACCATTCGTGTGCATATTCATGAAAAAGATTGGCGGAATATTCTTGGCCTCCGATATTTTTATAGACAAATTTATTGTCAAAAGTAATCATGGTTTGATGTTCCATGCCCGAATTGGGTACCTCGGCAATACCTATTTTTTCCTTTGCCCATGGATATTCACCAAAATATTTTTCTAAGATTTGATTGTCACGTTTTTTGGTAGCAATGACTTTTTTGGCATGCATCGTATCCACTTCCAATACATAATATTCTATGGGAACTTTATTGCCAAGGACGGTAACAAGTTCATCTTTAACAACTTGGTATTTGCCTATGTTGAACAAAATACAATAATTGCTAATGGTATAATTGGTTTTCCAATGATAGGTCGACTTATTCTTTTTAGTCGACACATTCATTAATAGCCCAGGTCCTGCAACTTTCAAGTGAGCAGGAACGCTAATTTTTAAATCGGCTCCTTCATTCGGCTCATCGCTGGGATGGTCCTTGCAAGGAAAATACATTTTTCCACCTTCCCCTTGGATGTTGATGGATACCCAGTCATTTCCATTTTTATCTTTTTCCCAGGTAAAACCACCATCCCACGGAGGCCTAATGGCCACGGGTGGAATTCCATGGTATTCGATCCAAACTTTTTGATTGCCTTCGTTGAAACCTGTTGGGGAGGTGATGAATATTTTATCATCATGTTGATAAAAGGACGCGGCTTTGTTGTTCACCTTAATTTGGGTGACTTTGTATAAGTGTATTAAGTCCAAAAGGAGTGTGTCTGATCTTTTTGCTAAATTCAAACTGACTTCGGTAAATCCGCTGATGGACCTTTTCGCTATATCTACATCCAAACTTATCGTGTAATGCCGAATGTTCATATTGGCCTGTAAGGGTTGTAACTTTCCTCCTGAAGTTAGATAGAGGATATCTCGGCTGTTGATGTCATCATTATGCTGACTTTTGGCAACCCCACTTAGCATTAAAAGCATAAAAATGATTCCCATTTTTATGTTAGAGCTGTATGTTTTTAGTTTCATAGTTATAATTTTTTTGGACGGGGTATACCCGTCCCTTACGATTTATTTTTTCGGACGGGAAAACCCGCCCGCCACTCTTACCTCTTACCTAATACCTATTACCTAAATTTACCTCTTACCTCTTACCTCTTACCTATTACCTATTACCTATTACCTCTTACCTCTTACCTTTTACCTCTTCCCTAATAAGTAGCTCTCCCCCCTGAAATATCAAACAAGAACCCTGTCGTAAACGTACATTCTGCTGAAACGATCCAGGCCGATATCTTGGCGACTTCATCGATTTCCCCCAGTCTTCCCATGGGGATTTTGGCGACCATATATTCCAATTGCCTAGGGTCTGTATCCGCGTTCATGGCGGTTTTAATCACGGCCGGTGCTAGTCCATTGATCGTAATGCCAGCAGTGGCATATTCTTTTCCGATGGATTTGACGATGCCAATAACCGCTGCTTTAGAGGCCGAATAGCCAATCATTCCCGGATTACCTTCTTTTCCAGCCATCGACGCAATTAATAAAATACGTCCATAGCCAAAAGGTTCCATCGCCTTCACAGCATACTTAGTCATCAAAAAGGTGCCTCGTTGGTTTACCTGATACAATCGATCAAAATCCTCTGTGGAATAATCCGTTATTTTGGTGCTAGTTGGCCCCACAATACCAGCACAATTGACCATGATGTGTAATTGGCCATATTTTTTGCCAACCTCCTCATAAGCCGAAATGATACTTTGCTCTGAAGTGACATCGGCGATGATGGTCATGACTTCGTGGCCGGCCAAATTGAATTCGCTTTCGGTTTGCTCTAATTTGGATGGGTTGCTATCGAGTAATACTACTTTGCCTCCTTCTGAAGCTATTAATGCGGCGATGCCTTTGCCTAAGCCATCAGCACCGCCACTAATTAATGCTACCTGATTTGTAAATCTTGCCATGTTTGCTATTTGTTTGAAAATAAAATCCTAACATAGAACAATTTTGTGAAATTTTAATACTTAATTGGAATACTTTTTCACCAAAAACCTATTTAATATGATAACCCTTTTAATCACCCTATTATCTCTTGGGGTAATTTTAGTAGCCATATCAAAATTTGACATTCATCCATTTTTAGCTCTTTTTATTGGTGCCATTGGTTTCGGTATTTGTGTCGGAATGCCCACAGACCTTATTTTAAAGTCTGTCAAAGATGGTTTTGGTGGAGTTTTAGGAAACATTGGCCTATTGATTTTATTAGGGGTAACCATCGGTACTTTCCTCGAAAAAACAGGTGGCGCCATGGTCCTTGCCCAAAAAGTCCTTTCATGGATTGGCGAAAAATCCATCATGCTAGCTATGATGCTGAGCGGCTGGATCCTTTCCATTCCCGTGTTTGGCGATAGTACTTTTATCATGATGAATCCCATCAGTAAGTCTCTTTCTTTTAAAGGAAAAGTACCATATGCGGCAACCACCGTGGCTTTGGCTTTAGGTGCAACCGCAAGTCATTCCTTAGTGCCGCCCACTCCAGGACCCATCGCCGCAGCAGGAATTATTAATGCCGATTTAGGAATGGTCATTTTTTGGGGCATCATAGTCAGTCTGATCAGTTTGATTCCCTGCTATTATTTTGTCAAAAAATACGTCACTAAAATAGAACTTGAACCCAAATTTGCCGAGGGCGAACAACAAGAAACCAGCGGTAAAAAACCATCCGCATTCAAATCATTTTTACCCATCATTTTTCCACTTTTACTCATTATTTTAGCTTCAGTGGCCAGTTATCCCTCTAAGCCATTGGGCGAAAATCAATTGACCGACATCATCCTTTTCTTAGGAACTCCCATCATTGCGTTGTTAATAGGCGCTTTTTTATCCTTTACCCTTCCTGAGAAATTTGATCGCCAAGTGCTTTCTTCGACGGGCTGGATTGGTGATTCTTTAGTGATCGCCGCCCCCGTGATTTTGATTACGGGTGCAGGTGGGATTTTTGGCAAAATGCTTCAAAATTCAGGTATTGCTGATATTGTTACGTCGAACATGAGCACGGCCAATTGGGGAATTTTTCTACCCTTTATCATTGCCTTTTTTCTGAAAACAGCTCAAGGATCATCGACAGTCGCAATGATTACAACGGCTTCCATCATTGCTCCCATCTTAGGGACTTTAGGACTTGACTCAGAATCGATGCGGGTATTTGCCGTTTTGGCGATAGGAGCGGGGGCGATTGCTATTTCGCATGCCAACGATAGTTTTTTCTGGGCTGTGACTCAATTATCTGGTTTGACGATCAAAGAAGGAAACAAATCTCATAGCATCGGTACCGTCATCATGGCTTTCACTTCTATTTTAGCCATTTATTTGTTGACATTTATAGCCTAACCATATTATTAGCCTCCCGGAAAGAGATTATCGGGAGGCTATTTTTATCGGGCAGTCCAACCACCATCCACGGACAACATAGCGCCCACCATATAACTTCCGGCGTCACTCGCTAAATAAATGGCGGCTCCTTGAATTTCTTTTAGCTCAGCCCAACGGCCTAATGCCGTGGCACCTACCACAAATTTCAAACCCTCCTCCGTATCGGCAATCGGTAAATTCATTTCCGTTAAAAATGGACCTGGGCAAATAGCATTGACATTGATATTAAAGGGCGCCATTTCTAAGGATAATGCACGAGTCATTTGGACCACCGCTCCTTTACTCGACGTATAAGGCGTGCGATTTGACAATCCAATGAGTCCCAAGGCACTCGCCAAATTAATAATGCTTCCTCTTTTTCCCTTTTTCATGTAAGGAATCACCGCCCGAGAACTTAACCAGGTCCCCGTCACGTTAACATCCATCACTTGCTTGAAATCTTCAAGCGATAACTCATCGATCGCCCCTCGGATATTAATTCCCGCACTATTGATTAAAATATCTATTCGTCCCCATTGTTTAAAAGCAAATGCTGCCATCGCCTCAGTTTCGACTTGTTGGGTTACATCCGCTTGGAAAAAATGTGCATCGATCGGATAGGTATTAGCCAATTCTTTTGCCGCATTTTCGCCTTCCTCTTTATTTCGATTGACCAATAAAACATGCGCTCCGGCAGATGCCAGTCCCGCCGCCATGGCAAGCCCCAATCCTTTTGAACCCCCGGTAATAATGGCCACCCTTCCTGTCAAATCAAATAAATTAATTCCCGGAAATTCTTTCTTGTCTAATCCTACGCTCATTTTTATGTTATATTTATCCTAGTCCTAATTTACTTTTACTATACTGTAAGCAATCCACGATATTTTTTTCTTCAAAAGCCAAAGCCTGCTCTCCGGTCAATTGGCTCGTGGACGGTAATTTACCCTCAAATTTCCTCTCCCTCACCATACCTAAGGTTTTGGCTAAAGCAGATGATGAAATATCGCCCATGGTCTCGTAATAAGCCGCATCCAAACAAGGTATTTTTAAGGGATCTCGGGTGATCATTTCCAAGTTAAACGTAATCGACGGATTTAATTTTTTGCATAAAGCTACAGCAGCAGGCAAATCGACAATTCCCTGACCCAAAGGAACCTCCGAAAGTAAAAACCCTTTTTCATATTCTTGAACCCCCATATCTTTTACATGGGTGGAGAATGAATAAGGGGCTAAAGTTTTAATAACCTCCATGGGATTTTCTAAAAGCGATATATTATTTCCAAAATCCAAGGTAACTCCCACCCATTCACTTTGAATCAGTTTAATGAGTTCAACCATTTCTTCAGCCCTCCAATCCTTATGATTTTCTACCGCTAATTTAATTTTATGTTTCCTGACAATCGGCTCGGCTAAACGCAAAGATTGAATGGCGATCGACTTAAAATGTTGGAATTCAGCTTGCGAATGAAAGTTTTCATAGCGCCTACCAGATAAACAAACCGTCCTTAAAATCTTGGCTCCCACCTCTTTTGCATATAATAATTGGGCTTCAAATCTAGGTACATCAGCCTCATTCTTAGGTAAACCTATGCTTCCTTCCATGTATAAACCCAGTTTTTCTCTTTCATCCCGCATTTTTTTGGTAAAATCATCAGTCCAATCATTCAAGGTTACTTGAATCCCACCGGCACCTATTTCCTTGCAATGCCTTAAAAGCTGCAGGGCATTTGTGAAACTGGGGTAATTATCGCTCGCTGTTTTAGAATTCCAACGAGCCCAATACGAATGAACGACAACGCCCATCGCAGGACCTTCGATGGTTTTTTTGATGGCTTCTCCGTTTGCCCCATAAATACCTAATGTCGCTCCTCCAATGCCTAATCCCAAACCTCGCAAAAACTTTCTGCGGTCAATCTCTTGCTCAATCATTCGTTCTTTCTTGTCCATCATTCATCAGATTAATTAGGTTTCTTTAGACTCTCAACGTATCTCTTTATTTCACTCGTTTTCCAAGGATATACTCGCCCTTGCGAAGCATTTCTGGTGGAAAAAATAAATCGACTCGCTACAGGCTCCGCTTGATTTCCCCACTCATTTCGAATATAAGTTAAAATTGAGGCTATATCCGCATCTCCCATGGTGGAATGTGCAGGCATAACAGGCAAGATCGTTGGCGCATCATATTTTTTCCCAGCCACCACCATCGGACCCTCCATCCCATGCAACACAATCAGCGATAGGGTAGTGGCGTCTCCCAAAACCCACTCAGAAGCCCTTAATGGCGGCGCAAATCGGTTGATCCCCTTGCCATCCACTCCATGGCAACCGGAACAAGTAGCCAAATATTTTTGTCGGCCCTCCGCAAATTGTATTAAAGATTTTTCATCCAAAAAGCTTTTTGAATCCTTCTGGCTAATACTATTTTTTTGAGGCCAATGAAACATGTTTTCCAACATGGCCCATTTATTATCATCCAAAATTTTATTTTTTTCTTTGAAAATTTCAGGCATCGCTGCCAATTCGATGGGTTTATTGTCTTTTCGATTGGGTGCTTGAATCGCCAGCGAGGTCAAAAGGACTTTCTCTTTCCACGACATAGGCCCTTTTCTTTTCAAATCCACGAGCGCCAAAACAGCTTTTATTTCACTTTCTTTTCCTTTTTTAACCACGGCAGAGGTGATCATTTCCAGCATAATTTCTTTTTCGGCCGTAGGCGTGACCCAACTATCCAATGAAATCAAATAGCTTAGAAATTCATATTCTCGATTCCACAAACTACTCATGACCGCATCCCTCAAAAGTCCCGAGTGTATATGTTGGCCCAACAATATCCCCAATAATTTAGATTGAATGTTAGGACTTGCCATTTGAACACTTAAGGCTAATTGGACTGCCTCAGTGGGTTTAGCCCGCTGCGCGATGGCCAATAGTTTTTCGTCTAATAAGGCATTGGGCCTATTGGGTTTTAGACTTAACAACCTCAAAGCATTATTTTTTATGAGGCTATTCTCATCTAAAATCAATGAGTTTAGAAATTCTGTATCAGCAGCTTGCAGTCCATCCAATGTCCACAAGGCATGTAATCGGCCTAAAGTAGACGCATTTTTTTTGACTGCTTTTTTCAGCTCAGGGATCAGCGATTTGTCCTGTTTTTCAATGAGTAACCTTTGAGCCATATCCCGATAAAAACCATCTGGATGACTTAGATATGAAATCAATACTGCACCATTGGCTTGCTGTAAAGGGTGAACTTTTTTGACATTTTTACCCTTGGGGACAATGCGCCAAATTCTTCCCATGTGAATGGGCGCGTCCAATTTTCTTTTAAGATTTTGTTCTTTTAAATAGGGGGTCATGTACGAACCGTGCTGAATGATTCCATGGTACATATCTGCAATATACAATGCGCCATCAGGCCCCAAAGCCATTTGGGTCGGCCTGAAACGCTCGTCGGTAGAGGCTAAAAATTCGCGTTGGGGATTTGGGTCATAGGCCCTTAAAATCCCATTTTTTTCAGTAACCACATTTCGCTTGATTAAATTCCCCGCAGGTTCACAAACCAACGCATTGCCATAATATGGCTTTGGGAATAGTGTACTTCTTAAAACCAAGGGCGAGCACGCGGCTGTAAATTCCATGAGCCGACCTTTCTTGTCCAAAGTACCCTCGATGTATCCTCGGTTAATGGCCGGATTTGACCTTATTGGAAAAATTCTTCGATCGGTGGTTAAGCCATGATCAATCCCGGAACTAATGCTATGATTTTTATTTCGTGTAATGCTATTAGCCGGCACTAAATCGGCATGCAATTGTGACCAATTATAATTATAAAATAACCTTCCTTGGTCATCATGACTCATGCCCCATTGGCCCCTAAATTCAGTACTGTCCCGCTGCCATTTCCCCTCCATGAGGCGATAGCGAAGCCTCGATTTTACATTGTAATACCAATTATCCAAATTTAAAAGAAGGCCGTTATCCGAATGTTCCGGCGCTCCATTTTTTGCGTACGTTGAATCTAATAGAACTTTTGTATCGGCTTTTAAATCGCCATTGGTATCTTGTGTCAACCAAAGCGCTTTGTTTTCAGAAATTAATGCCCCTCCTTTAATGAGCCCTAAAGCCCTAGGAAGAATTAAACCGTCTAAATAAATCGTGCTTTTGTCCATAACCCCATCCCCATCTTCATCTTCTAAAATCGAAATCCTGCCGGATTTTTCAACCTCTCCTTTGCCAGCAATATCCGGCATAAATCCGCGCATTTCTACGACCCATAGCCTTCCGTCTCCATCAAAGCTCATGGCCACCGGTTCTTGGACCATAGGCTCTGAGGCGACTAATTCTATCGTAAATCCTGGGTCTATTTTAAACGTTGATTTTTCCTGAGCGGGCGTTCTCACGGGAGATATATCCCATTCAGAGCTCCTTGGGCTTTGAGCACAACATAAAATAAATACCAGGAGCAGGGTTACCCTCATGTTAAAATCTAAATTTGTTTAAAATCCTTTGACTTCCCAGCCTTTCCGATAAGTTCTCTTTAAAAACTTCTCCGCCGCTGGATAATTAGGGAATTTCATTTTGGCAGAATCCCAAGTTAGCAATTGGTCCGGTACGCGAATCGCAATCGTTCCTAATAACACAGCTTCCGCCATAGGTCCCGATTGTGCGAAATGAGATTCGGTTTTCTCTCCTCCCAAACATGCATCCACAAAATGATGGTAATGATTTCTTTCCGCCAACGAAGGTAATTTTACCTCTTTTGGTGCGCCAAAAGGTATGTAAACAGGCATTTTTCCATGAGGAATTAATAAGGCGCCCTCCGTTCCGATCAACATCGATGATTCAGCTGGATATTCTCCATCTTTATATAAATCCATGATCTCTTTCGGTGGATAAAATTCGCCATCAAACCATTCTAATTGGAGTGTATCTTTCTCCGTCATCTCATTTCCCGGAAATTGCCAAGTAATATGATTTCCTTGAGGCCATGTATCTGCACGGCGCTCAGGTGAATTTTGCCACGATTTTTGTACTTCTGCCACGACCGATGTAGGGGGCTTCAATCCCAAACCTTTCCATACCGCGTCAAAAATATGACAACCGATATCTCCCGACCAACCGGTTCCAAAATCTTGCCAAGTTCTCCAAATAGCCGAATGATAAATATCAGGTGCATAAGGCCTTACCGGCGCTGTTCCTATCCACTGATCCCAATGTAAATGTGAAGGAACTTCCTGTCCCTGTGCAGGTCTTGGACCTACTAATCGGTATTTAGCTACCGCACCAGGTCTATTGGAACATAAATACGCATGTTTTACTTTGCCTATGAGGCCTTGCTTGATCATAATCACCCCAGTTCTGTCACCCATCGTGGAAGCAATTTGAGTTCCTAATTGGGTTGTAACTCCCGCCTTCACCGCTTCTTTGGTTAAAGCACGCACCTCCGCCACATCATGGCACATAGGTTTTTGGCAATACACATGCTTTTTATTTCGGATCGCTTGAACCGCAATCGCATAGTGATTATGATCCGGCACTGTTACATTCACAGAATCAATGTTGTCCTGCTCCGCTTTTAATAATTCACGGTAATCCGTATAGGTCCGCGCCCCTGGACATAAGTCCGCAGCACGTTTAAGATTTTTTTCATCAACATCGCAAATAGCCACGATCTCAACAGATGCGTGTTTTTTGAATTGTTGCAAATCGCCCCAACCCATTCCACCTACGCCAATAGCCGCATGTCTTAATTTAGCTCCCGCAGGAATCTTCGCCACGGCATCATTGGTAAATAATAGGGGACCCGCCATCGCAGCGGTGGCCGCTTTAATCATAAATTCTCGACGAGAATTTGCTTGTTCGTTGTTTTTCATAGGTTTAGGTTTTTGAAACAGTAATTTATTTTATTTTTTTCAATGTTTTGTAAATAGCTGCCATGATTTTTTCTTCAATGCCATTTTCAAAAGGCCCCGGCATTCCATAATAGATCATGCTGGAATCCGCCTCATATCCGCCTTCTTTTAATACGCGTTCGGAGGGAATATAACACATGACCTCATTGCTATACCCGGCTACAAAAATGTTTTTTCCAGGAAATTCTTTTTTAGTCCTCAAGGAATAATCCACCACCACTTCGCCACCCAAGGCGATCATTCTGAATTCATTGCCCAATCGAATTCCTTGGATAGGGTAGGAGTAGGTTTCAGTGTTCCAACCTTTATTATAGGCCTCCAACATCAATTTAGCCCTTCTTTGGATAAACTTATCTGAACTCTGTAAGTCTTTTTGATAATCAGCTACCGGCACTTTTTTGAACTTTAATGGAATGGTGCTAAAATAAGATTGAAGCTCATTCTTGATGGGCTTTAATTCTTTTGAATGAACCAAAGTAACCACTTGGTCTGCGAGGGTATTTCCATGTTTTGTAGCTAGCTCCACCGTTCCGCGGGGTTCCGGATTTTGATCTCCCGCGCAACCTAAAATAAAAAAGGCAGTGGCCGACGGGATTTTTTTCTCGATTTCAAGCTGCGCAAACCCAGCATAGTCGCCATTAATGAAATAATTATTGCCCATCAAAGTCGTGTTATGGCACGCATAGCCAAACAAAACGGCTTTAATTTCACCCGAGGAATTCAAAAATTTTAATACTGGTACCTCATGATCGATGGGTCCCGGGAGGTTAATGCCATTTTTCTGAGCCGCCAAAGCTCGTCGATTGATCGCAAAGTCGGCCGATGTATTTCCCACTGAAACCTGCATAGGTTCTTGATGTTCATAAGCGTTGATAATCACAGTCACTAGTTTGTCCACCAAAACTTGCGTGTATTCCGAAACGATTTTTTGATCTGCTGGACTATATTCCGATATGACACTTAATGAGGGCCAAATCATAGGACCAGAATGCGTATGGGACGAATTAAACATGAGTTGGCGCCTCTCGATCCCCAATTTTGCCTGAATTTTTTCAGCTACTTCCTCGGATACTTGGTGCGAAAGTCCCAATAAATCCGTGGTCACAATGATCATCTTCTCCTCCTTATTCGATAGCACTAGCGCCTTCGCCCATAAATCATGCAAAACTCCTTCTGAAGGTTTATCCCGATTGGCATAGCCGGTCATAAATGCGGGAGATTTGGGCGTGATGTTAATTTTAGCAATACCCACCTGCATGGTTGACTGCGAAAAACCGTCGGCATACGTGAACAAACAAACAAATAAAATAAACCTTATTTTCATGCGATTAAATTTATCTTGATTAAATCCGTGACTGACTGACCCTCTTGGTTAATTCTTGCCAAGGTATAAATATTTCCCAAGGTATCGACTGCAATTGAATTTACATATAAAGGTCTTTCATTTTTATAAAAATAGCTCCATGATCTTGGTAGGTATTTGTCACAATTTCATAGGCGATGATGTGTAAATTTTCTAATCCTTTGGCTGCTGCTTTGGCAATGGATTTTTCTCCTTCAATCCTTTTGCCATTTTCATAAATCGGTCCACCCGATAAATAATAAATGGTTTTCCCATCGGCGCCCCAGGTGAATCCTAAATAGCCATAGCTGAAATCATCGAAAAATTAGATTTGGATAAAAACCCTACGTGTAGAATTATATATAGATGCGTTTTTAATAAAATCTCTTCTGTTGGCATTTTTCATTTTAAACTTTCCTTTTAATACCAACCATGATCATCAATACCTTAAGCTTTTTGATTCATGAAAATCCTTTTTTAAATGAACATTCGGTAAAATTAATTTATTGATAAAATAATAAATTTATGAGAAAAGTTTTTGTTTATAAATGTTTCTACTCCTAACTTGCACCTCATTATTTTAATTTACTTAAACTATCTTACACATGAAAAAAAATTTACTAAGCAAAATTTTGTTTTTGCTGGTATGCCTAGTCTCCATGTCATGGAGTGCAATGGCACAATCTCAAACCATCACCGGAAAGGTGACTGATGAAAAAGGAGAGGCTTTAGTGGGTGTTAACATCATACTTAAGGAAACCAGTAGAGGTACAAGTACAAACATCGATGGAAAGTACACCATCTCGGTTCCTGGCGCAAGTAGCCAATTAACATTTACTTCAGTGGGTTATGACAGCAAAACCATCACGGTAGGAAGTCAGACATTGATTAATGTTGTTTTGGCAGCAAATGCTCAGAACTTATCTGAAGTAGTCGTGATCGGTTACGGTACTCAACGTAAATCTGATTTAACGGGTGCTGTGAGTTCGATCAAGACAGATCAATTGTTGGAGCGTCCAGCATCTTCATTAAACCAAGCTTTGGCTGGTCGTATGGCGGGTGTACAAGTGAACAACAACTCAGGTCGTCCAGGTGGTCGTACTACAGTTCGTGTTCGTGGATTTAGTTCGATCAACTCATCAAATAATCCTTTATATGTAGTGGATGGAGTAATGCTTCCTCAAGGAACATTAAACCAGTTTACGAATGCCATCGATTATTTGAATCCAAATGATATCGTTTCAGTTGAGGTGTTGAAAGACGCATCGTCAACGGCCATTTATGGTGCTCGTGGAGCGAATGGAGTTATTTTGGTGACAACCAAAAAAGGTCAATCAGGCGAAGGAACGGTTACTTACAATGCTGATTTCAGTGTGAACGTAACAGGTCCAAACAAGCCAGAAGTATTAAATGCGAAGCAATACATGGCTGTAGAAGATTTATCTTGGAAAAACATGGAAAAGTATGATCCTATTGGCTGGAAAAATGGCAAATGGGCTGCTTACGATCCTAGAATTCGCCGTGCTAATTACAGCAAGCAGTTTCCAGGTGTTTTTGATTCAAATTTGAACCCTTTGTATGATACAGATTGGTTTAATGAGTCGACTCAAGCGAAATTATCTCAAAATCACCAATTAGGTTTTAGTGGTGGTAACAATCGTACACAATATTCATTTTCTATTGGATACCGTGATGATCAAGGTTTAGTAAAAACAACATATTCGACACGTTACTCTAGCCGTTTTACGATTGACGATCAAATCAAATCATGGTTGAAAGTGGGAGGTACATTAGCTTACAACAATCAATCTGAGCGTTTATCGGATGTGAATGATGCGGTATCGCGTCAAATCGTGGAAGATTTTCCTTGGATGCCTGTAACACATGCGGATGGTACATATGCGAATAACCGTGATTTCCCTTTTGCAGAAGGTACTTTCAGTTCAGTACACCGTTTAATGGGTCGTCAATTTATTTTGAATACTCAAACAACAACAGGTAGTGTTTATTCAAACATTACATTCATGAAGGGATTAGAGATGAAGACTGTGCTTGGTGCTAATATCATGACTCAGGAGAACAACTCTTCTCAGACACGTACATTGGCGATTGCCAACCAAGGAGAGGCATCTGCTTCTAATTCAAAAGAAACTTTTTGGTCTTTAGAGAATTACTTGACCTATACTAAACAATTCAATGATATTCATTCATTGACAGCTTTATTAGGTTTTTCTTGGCAACAAACAGATGCATTCAGTATTAGTGCTAACGTGCGTGGATTTGCAACGGATTATTTTGGTTTCAACAACTTAGGTGCTGCGGCAACGTTAGGTGGTATTGGATCAGGAGCGTCTAAATTTGCATTTAATTCTTATTTTGGTCGTGTTAACTATGGCTTAATGAATAAGTATTTAGCTACAGTTACTGCTCGTGCGGATGGTTCATCTCGTTTTGGAGAGAATAATAAATTTGCACTTTTCCCTTCAGGAGCATTAGCTTGGAGAGTATCTGAGGAAGATTTCTTGAAAGGTAGTTCGACTATTTCGAATTTGAAATTAAGAACTTCTTATGGTATTACGGGTAACTCAGAAATTCCTTCTTACTCGTCACTTCCTCTTTTGAGCTCAAATTATGCTACCATCATCAATGATGCACGTGTATCAGGAACAGGTATTTCTCGTTTAGCTAATCCAGATTTGCAATGGGAAAAGACAGCTCAAACGGATTTCGGTATTGAATTGGGATTATGGAATGGCCGCGTAAGCATCGAGGCTGATTACTACTACCGTTTAACAACTGACATGTTATTAGATGCTCCGGTACCTACAACTTCAGGTTATGGTACGATTCGTAGAAACGTAGGTTCTATGGAAAACAAAGGAGTTGAATTTGCTATTAACTCGGTGAATGTGAACACAAAAGGTTTCCAATGGAATACAAACTTTAATATTTCATTCAATAGAAATAAAGTTTTATCCCTAGCTACTCCATCTGATATCTTCAACGTGGGAGGTCCTAACTTTACCAACCCAACCAACATCATCCGTATTGGTGAGCCAGTAGGTTCATTCTGGGGATTGACTCGTTTGGGAGTTTGGAGCGAGGCTGAGCGTGATCAAGCGGCTAAATTCACTTCTTATCGGAATGGTTTAACTATTTTACCAGGTGATATTAAGTACAAAGATTTCAATGGAGATAATGCCATCACAGATGCGGATCGTCGTATTATCGGAAATGGTAGCCCTGATTTCTGGGGTTCATTGACCAACACGTTCAAGTATAACAATTTTGATTTGATGTTGGAATTAGCTTATTCTTATGGTAACGATGTTATGTTAATGAACTTGCACCCTTCTGAGGATCGTCAAGCCTTAGCAAATAGTTATTCAACCGTATTGAACGCTTGGACTCCAACAAACCAAAACACGATGATCGCTGAAATACGTGATACGCGTGCGGGTTATGTGACCAATGTAGATACTTGGTGGATTAAGGATGGTTCATTCTTAAGAGGAAGAAACTTGTTATTAGGTTATACTTTCCCGAGCAATGTAACTAGCAAGCTTAAATTAAGCCGTCTACGTGTATATGGAACTGCTCAGAACTTCTTCTTATTAGTTAAGGAGGCTGGTGTAGTAGGTGATCCTGAAACTACACCATTGAATCAAGGTGGTGGTAACAGTGCATTCTCGCAAGGTATGATTTGGCATAATTATCCAAAGCCAACGATTTACATGTTGGGTCTACAAGTTGCATTTTAATTCTACGGATCATTTAAATTTAAAAATGTCATGAAAACAAAATTAATTTCCAAAATATATAAGATCGCCTTGGTAGGCGTGCTAGTATTTGGACAATCGGCTTGCTCAGATTTTTTAACTGAGAAGGCGCCGTCCAACTTAACACCTGAGAGTTTCTATACCATCCCAGATCATGCGGAAGCAGCAATTGCATCTGTGTATGCTGATTTGAGATTTATGGGTAATGGTGCGGGTATTTTCTCGGCCAACTGGCAATTGTTGGAGGCTCTAACAGGGACTTCTACAACGGAGACTGCTCAGAATTCAGATTTGAACAACCTATATGGTTTAGTGCACGATGGATATACGGTTCACATTGTCAACTATTGGGGAGGACTTTACAAGGTGATTGCGCAAGCAAACCAAGTAATTGATAAAGTTCCAGCGATTACTCCGATGGATGCGAAACAAAAAAGTAAGATTTTAGGAGAGGCTCGTTTCTTGCGTGCATCTGCTTATTTTACTGCCGTACGCTTATGGGGAGATATTCCTTTAATTACTAAACCACAAACGGCTTCTTCTGCAGATTTTCTTCCAACAAGAGCTCCTGCAAAGGCGATATATGATTTAATCGTTGCTGATTTAATCGCTGCTGAGGCTGCTGGTTTAGATTGGATGGATTCACGTGGTCGCGTGGGAACAGCTGCTATAAAAGCTCAGCTAGCTGAGGTGTATTTGACTATGGCTGGTGGTACGCTTAATTTAGGTGCAAGTCATTATAAATTAGCTGCAGACAAGGCATTCGAGGTAATTACCTATGCGAATAGCAATCCAACATCCGTTAATTTATTTTCTAACTATTACGATGTTCACCGTGAAGCAACTGAAAACAGATTGGAGCATTTATTTATGATTCAATACAATAACTCAGTAGCTGGTAATCCAATGGAAAACTTCTATCCTAACTTTAAGCCAGTAACTTTCTCTGGTCCAGGAGGAACGGGTTCATCCGTTCCGGTGCCAGCTTTCTACAGATCGTATGAAGAAGGAGATCTTAGAACAAAAGATCAAGAAGGATATTTCTATACAAGTTACTTTACTAACGGTACTGGGGCTCCTTTTAGCTTAGGTGCACCTTATGTATTTAAGCATTTTAATCAAACATCTGCTGGAACTTCTGGAGTACCTGGAACACGTAATAATAACTTAAATGTTCCTCAAATCCGTTATGCTCAAGTGTTATTGACCTATGCTGAAGCTCAAAACGAAGTGGGTGGACCTACTCAAGCGGCTTACGATGCATTCAAAAGAATCCGTGATCGCGCGAAGTTAACTACGCCAGCTTTAGGAACTTATACGGCGGCAACGTTTAGAAACGCAGTTTGGAAAGAGCGCTGGCATGAATTATGCTATGAGCAAATCACTTGGTTTGATATGGTTCGTTTGAAAAAAGCGTTCAATCAGAATACAAAAACCTTTGAGGATTTTGTAGGACATACAAACCTAAGTTCAAATCAAAAGTTGCAAGCGAAGCATTTATTGCTTCCTTTGCCAACAGCTGAATTATTGAATAATCCAAAATTAGGAAAGCAAAACACAGGATATTAATCTTATTTGCTTTAATGAGTTTGAAATCCCCTTTCATGAAAATGTAAAGGGGATTTTTTTTATCTTGTCGCTACGTTTTTTAAATTTAATCCATGAGAAAAAATATTCTAAGTCTTGTGTTTTTTATTTGTGCTATATCTACCCTAGCCCAATCCCCCTTTTCTGTCATATATACCTCAGGTCAAGAAGGACATAAAACCTATCGCATTCCTGCCATTATCAAAAACAAGCAAGGACATTTACTCGCTTTCGCTGAAGGACGCGTGAATGGTTCTGGGGATTTTGGTGACATCAATATCGTCCTAAAAATCTCCCGCAACCAAGGCCGCACTTGGTCCACGCTTTCTACCTTAGTTGATTATCAAGATTTACAAGCGGGGAATCCAACACCTATCTTAGATACCACCGACCCTCGCTTTCCCAAAGGACGTATATTTTTATTTTACAATACGGGAAATAACCACGAAAATGAGATCCGTGAAGGGAAGGGATTGCGCGAGGTCTGGTACATGACATCCATCGACGGCGGCCTGACCTGGTCTAAGGCTGTGAATATTACTAGCCAAGTACATCGACCGAATCAGCCATCTTGGAATCCTACCTATGCATTTAAAGAGGATTGGCGGCATTATGCCAATGGCCCCGGCCACGGAATGCAATTCAACCAAGGTCCTCATGCAGGACGAATACTTATCGCAGCAAACCATTCCGAGGGTCCACGCGGTGAACGAGGATCCGATTACCGGGCCCATGCCTTTTATACGGATGATCATGGAGATACCTTTCATTTAGGGGCCTCCATTGCTATCCCTGGAAGTAACGAATCTTCAGCAACTGAGATTTCTGGAGGTAAACTTCTCATGAACATTAGAAACCAGCGGGGTGATATACGCCAACGAATCATCGGCCTTAGCGACGACGGAGGTGCAACCTGGAAAGAAACCTATTTTGATCCTCAACTGCCCGATCCCATTTGCCAAGGAAGTATTTTAACCATCGCTCAAAAGAAAGGTCGCCCCTTTACCTTAGCTTTTAGCAATGCCGCTGACATAAAAAATCGAGATAATTTAACCATCCGAATTAGTCAAGATGATGGTCGCACTTGGCCCATAACCATTCCTGTAGACAATGGAGCTTCCGCAGGAGAGTCTCCTAAGGACTTTACAGCCTATTCGGATTTAGTTTTATTAGATTCGAAAAATATAGGGATTGTCTACGAACGAAAAGATTATTCCCAAATCGTTTTCAAAAAAATTAAGTGGAAATAGTCGAATAATTTCGTAATCTTTACCCTAGCTTTTTAACCTATTTAAATGAAAAATACACGTAGAACCTTTATTAAAAAGGCATCCTCTGGAGCCTTTGCATTAAGTTTAGGAGGAATGCTTCCTGAATTTTCAGCCAGAAGTTATCAAAATATTGTAGGAGCCAACGAGAAAATCAGGGTGGCCTGCATGGGAGTTAATAGCCGCGGTTTGGCCGTTGGCAAAAATTTCGCCCATCAAAAAAACTGTGAAGTCCTTCATGTATGTGACGTAGATTCTCGCGCCGCTGATATTTGCATCGACGCCATAGGTAAAATTCAATCAAATAAACCCCAGGCAACTCCTGATTTCAGGAATGCGCTAGAAGATAAAAATTTGGATGCGCTCATTGTGACCGCACCCGACCATTGGCATGCCCCGGCTGCTTTATTAGCCTGCTCAGCCGGAAAACATGTGTACCTAGAAAAGCCATGTAGCCATAATCCTAACGAAGGTGAGATGCTGGTTAAATCAGCAGAAAAACACAAGCGTGTTTTACAAATGGGTAACCAGCGGCGCTCTTGGCCTAATGTGGCTGGCGCTATTGCCGAGCTTCATGCGGGGGTCATAGGCCGACCGTATTTTGCCAAAACTTGGTATACCAATAACCGCCCTTCCATCGGAATAGGGAAGGAAACAGCCGTTCCAGCATGGCTTAATTATGATTTATGGCAAGGGCCCGCACCCAGAAAAGCCTACAAGGATAACTTGATTCACTACAATTGGCATTGGTTTTGGCACTGGGGAACCGGTGAAGCATTGAATAATGGAACACACATGATCGATTTAGCTCGTTGGGGTTTGAATGTGGAATATCCCACAAAAGTTAACTCTACAGGTGGTCGATATATGTATCAGGACGATTGGCAGACACCAGATACCCAAGTGATTAATTTGGAATTTGAGAATAAATCCATGATATCCTGGGAAGGTCGCAGTTGCAACGGAAAGTCCATTGAGGCCAACAGCGTAGGCATAATTTTCTATGCGGAACAAGGAAGTATGGTCATCGAAAGTGGTAATTCATATAAGATTTATGACCTTAAAAATAACTTGGTCAAAGAAGTGAAAAATAATTTTACTGTCGATGCGCGCAACCTATCGGATCCCTCACAAAATTTAGATGCCTTGCATATTCTTAACTTTTTTGATGGAATTCGCCTAGGTACAAAATTGAATTCAGATATTGTCTCTGGACATCAAAGTACGCTTTTGGTCCAGTTAGGAAATATTTCCCAGCGTGTAGGCCGATCTTTAGCTATCAATCCTACCAATGGCCATATTTTAAATGATAAGGCTGCAATGAAATTTTGGTCACGTGAATACGAAAAAGGTTGGGAACCCAAAATTTAACTATGGCGCAATCACCAGATTTACTAGAACTGCAAGAGAAGTTTTTGAGCAATCGTTTGTATTCATTGGATGCATTACGTGGATTTGATATGTTCTGGATCATTGGTGCGGAAGACATTGTCCATGGCCTAGCCAAGGTCACTCATTCGACTTTCTGGGAAAATATTTCAGCTCAACTCCGTCATCCTGATTGGAATGGATTCACAATGTATGACCTTATTTTCCCTTTATTTATCTTTTTAGCTGGTGTCTCTACTCCTTTTTCCGTTGGTAAGGCATTGGACGAAGGTGTTTCCAAAAATATGCTTTTAAGGCGAGTGGTCAAACGAGGAATCATCTTGTTTATTTTAGGAGTAATTTACAACAATGGACTTACGCTCAAGCCATTAGCTGAAATTCGTTTCTCTTCCGTTTTAGGCAGAATTGGCATTGCGTATATGTTGGCGAATATTATTTACCTCTACGCTAAACAACGCTGGCTCATCATCTGGTTTTCCGGCCTTTTAATAGGATATTATTTGATTTTGAAATTTATGTCCGCTCCGGGATTTGCTCCTGGCGACTTGACCATTGAAGGCAACTTCGCATCTTATGTAGACCGAATGGTTTTGCCTGGCAAATTAAGTATGGGGATACATGATACAGTCGGTTTTTTCAATAATATTCCTGCCATAGGAAATGCGTTAGCTGGAATTATGGTAGGTGTGTTTTTAAAACGGACAAATATCAGTGGGAACGAAAAGGCCTTGTATTTATTTGCCACGGGGATTATTTCGTTGGTCATAGCCCAACTTTGGAATTTAGATTTTCCGATTAATAAGAATTTATGGTCTAGTTCATTTGTCATGCAAACTGTGGGATGTAGTTTGTTATTTTTGGCAATTTTTTATTATGTCATTGATGTTTTAGGGTATAAGAAATGGGCATTTGCTTTTCAAGTCATTGGGGTTAATTCCATATTAATTTATCTTTCTGAAAAGTTCATTGAATGGGAATACACCGCTAAAAAATTGTTTGACTGGGTATACCAATTGGCAGGAGATCCCACATTCATCATTTTTGTAGCCATCGCAATTTTATTGATCAAATGGCTTTCACTGAAATTTTTGTATGATAAAAAAGTATTTTTACGCGTTTAAATTTTAATTATTTTGAAGGTACACATAAGTAATAATGCTAAAGAATTAGGCATTTCGGCGGGCTTAAGAGCCGCTGAATTAATCAAAGAAACGATTAGTCAAAAAGGTTTTGCTAACATCATTTTAGCTACTGGGACGAGTCAGTTTGAAACGATACAACAATTGATTAGCGATCCTGAAATCCAATGGGACCGAGTTCAAATGTTTCATTTAGATGAGTATATTGGTCTTTCCATCACGCATAAAGCTAGTTTTCGCCATTATTTAAACGAGCGTTTTATCTACCTGGTGCCCACCTTGAAAATGGGGCATTTGATTAACGGTGAGCTTGATCCAGTTCAAGAATGCGTGCGATTAGGAGAATTAATTCTTCAACATCCGATCGATGTGGCTTTAGTTGGCATCGGCGAAAACGGACACCTCGCATTCAATGATCCTCCAGCTGATTTTGATACGGAAAAGCCGTATATCGTGGTGGATTTAGATGAGGCTTGTAGAGCCCAACAAATGGGAGAGGGTTGGTTTGAAACGATGAATGATGTGCCCAAGCAGGCAATTAGCATGTCGATTAAGCAAATCATGAAATCCGCTCATATTGTTTGCTCGGTTCCTGATGAGCGAAAGGCTCAAGCGGTGACGGATTGTTTAACTAAACCTGTTTCCAATGTATATCCTGCCAGTATTTTACAGAACCACGCCCATTGTGATATGTATTTAGATGCTAGCTCTGCTTCGCTTTTACCAAAGAATTTTTAACGAATGTCGGACAGAATTAAAATCTTTAACGGCCAAATCATTCATCAGAATCGGATTCAATCCGGAGGATGTTTGTTGATTGAAAATGGAAAGGTTGTTGACGTGCCGACAAATGACATCGATTTCCCGGATGCCAAATTAGTCGACGCTCGGGGTAATTACATTTCACCCGGATTCATTGACATTCATATTCATGGAGGAGGAGGTTCTGATTTTATGGATGGGACCGTGGATGCATTTTTACAGATTGCTCAAACACATGCCAAACATGGCACCACCTCCATGTTGCCCACTACGTTGACTTGTGAAAAAGAAGATTTGATTCAAACGTTAGAGGCTTATCAAACTGCTTGTGAATCCAATAAGTCAGGAGCTGATTTTATTGGAATGCATTTGGAGGGACCCTATTTTGCGGTAAGCCAACGAGGTGCACAGGACCCTAAATTTATTCGAGATCCTGATCCTGCCGAATATAAAGAAATTCTTTCTTCTTTTGATTGTATTAAGCGTTGGTCTGCGGCACCCGAACTAAAAGGTGCGGTGGAATTTGGAAAATATGTAACCTCAAAAGGCGTTTTAGCCGCTATTGCGCATACGGATGCTATTTATGAGGAAGTTTTGGAGGCCTATCATCATGGAGGTTTTACCTTAGCTACCCATTTTTATTCAGCCATGTCGGGGGTCACTCGGCGCAATGCTTTTCGATTTGCCGGTGTCATTGAATCAGCTTATTTGTTAGATGATATGGATGTAGAAATTATAGCGGATGGCGTTCATTTACCCGCTCCACTGTTGAAGTTGATTTATAAAATAAAAGGTCCAGATCGAATTGCCTTAATTACAGATGCGATGCGGGCTGCCGATATGCCAGAGGGTGATTCGGTTTTAGGTTCATTCAAAAACGGCTTAAAAGTCATCGTCGAAGATGGCGTGGCCAAATTACCTGATCGAACTTCCTTTGCTGGGAGTGTCGCTACCGCAGACCGATTGGTTCGAACCATGTTGACGATGGCGGAGGTTCCTTTAGTGGAGACGATACAAATGATTACAGAAACCCCTGCTCGAATTATGGGAGTTTCAGATCGAAAAGGATCATTGGCCAAAGGCAAAGATGCAGATGTGGTGATATTTAATGATCAAATTGAAGTCCAACAAACCTTCGTCAAAGGTCGGTTGGTTTATCAAAAAAATTAATCTAATTCCTTTATTTTGATGTTTTTGAAGGCTACGTTGTGGCCATGATCTTGCAATAAAATATAACCTTCTTTGCGTTTATCGTATCCCGGGATAGATTTGAATTTACTTTGTAAGAACCCATTTTTGAATTCATTGGAATTTCTATTGACCGATATGATCATTTTGTTGTCCAACCAATGTTCAATTTGCTCACCTTTTACTACGATGCGGGAAGTATGCCATTGGCCAATTTTTACGTCAGGTTTATTGGGTGGAACCATATTGTATAATGCACCCGTTTTATGATCTTCTGGTAAATGCTTGTCGTTGTAGATAAAGTCAGGATCGTCAATTAATTGATATTCATAACCGATCAATGAGCTTGAATTAGCCGGTTTTACAGGAAGTTCTTCCACAAAATACTTGACTCCTGAATTGCCTAATTTCCCTAATTTCCAATCAAAACTTAAATCAAAATTCTTGTATTTTTTCAATGTGATAATATCACCCCCATCACCGGATTCTTTGCCGGAAGATAGTTGGCCTAATAGTTGGCCGTTTTTAATCACCCAACCATGTGAGGGAAATTGGTTTTGGTAGGCACCACGCCAACCCGCATTTGATTTTCCGTCAAAAAGCAAAGTATAGCCGTTTGTTTTTTCGGTGCGACTTAATTTATTGCTTTGGCATGAGGCAAACACCAAACCTAGTAATAGAATGCTAATTATTTTTTCCATGATGTTAATTGATGTTGGCAATTTTCACTCGGCTCCCTTTTTTCTTTTTGCTTTTGTCTGCAGCTTCCATAAAGGCAAATATTTCTAAGGTTTCAGCTTTATCTACGGGAGGAATTCCTGTTTTAAAGAATTCGATAATTTTTACTAAAAGGGGATCATATCCATTATATGGTCCTAAATGCATGATTCCTGTTTTGCCATATGCTGTCCCGCCGTAATCTTGTTTACCTGTTTTTATGCCTCTAAATGTCCCGATTCTCCCATCCGCCCAAACACCCGAACAAACTTCTTGGTCTTCTGAGATGGTTCGTTGGACCGATACACAGCCCGTTCCCATCACGGTAAAAAGCATTTCCACGCCATGAATTCCGTACCAAAAAAGATCAGGATGTGTTTTTTCAAATTTCATTGGGCTATAGGTGTCGGCTCCCACCACTGAGCCAATTTTTCCCTGCCTTATTTCTTGCATCCCAGTAGAAAAACGAAGGGATGAAGCCGAGAATATCGGCACTTTATATTTGGCGGCTTCATTGAATATGGCTTTCGCATCAGCTAAAGATGCGGCAACAGGCTTGTCGATAAATGTTGTTTTGCCAGCTTTAAACACTTCAATAGCTTGCTCTAAATGCAATCTTCCATCATTTGTTTCAAGCAAAACAAAATCTACTTTGCTTAAAAGTTCTTGGATTGACCCCACAATTTCAACCCCTAGTTTTTTGACATCTTCAGTATATCCAGGAATACGTTCTGTACTAGAAACGATATCCTTACTTCCCTGTGGATAAGCTGCTACTATTTTAAATCCATCATACATTGGATTTTGAATGCTCGCATTTAACGATTTTGTGAAGGCAACACTATGGGAGGTGTCGAGGCCAATAATCCCAATTCTTTTGCCCTCGGCCTTTCCTGGGATGAATTTAAGTTTAGAAAATGGCAGACTCAATCCCGCTAAAGCTAAGGGTCCCATAAAATTTCTACGCGTCATTTTTACTTTCATTTTCAATTATTTTTAAGCGTCCATTGTCTGATTTTATGTCCTTTGATGGCATAAAAAATTAAATATAAGTAGCAGGGAATTAATACGGCGTAGGCCAATCGCAAGTCATACAGATCCGCGAAATAACCGTAAAAAAGCGGGAGAATTGCATTTCCACAAAGGCCCATAATTAAAATGGATGCACCTATTTTAGTGAATTTGCCTAAGCCGTCTAGCGCTAATGGCCATATACCCGCCCAAATTAGTGAGTTGGCCAAACCTAATAACACAACAAAACAAATGCTGATATCAACATTTAATCCTACCAATTCAACATTGCCAGACGTCATTAATATTCCAAAGGAGAAAAGCAAGCCGAGAATGGTACATGTTCTAAGCGCATTTACTTGGCTAACGTATTTTGGGATGCATATGATCCCAATGATGTATCCAAAAATGGTAGCTGCCAGTGTAAATGAAGGGAAAATTTTGGCTTCCATGAGCTGAATATTCATTGATCCCGCGTAGCCAATAACCGTGTCGATCGCAATCACTTGGGTGCCTACGTGTAGAAAAATGGCAACGGCACCCAAAATCAAATGGGGAAATTGGAGAATACTCGTTTTGTTTGAATTAGCTTGAGTTGTTTCTTCATTTTCTTCGTCGGTTTCTATTTCAGGCAAAAGCGAAAATCGTACAGCTAAGCCCAATAAAAATAATAAAATCCCAACGCAAAAATAAGGAACGATCACTCGTTGGATTAATTCATTCAGCGCCAAATTCCGGTTGGCCCCCGACATGTGTTCCAAACTCTTAAACAAGTCGCTATCGGTCGCCTTTAATATCACTGCTGCAAAGGCCAAAGGAGCTAATATCCCCGCGCCTTTATTACAGATTCCCATAATGCTAATTCTTTGGGCAGCGCTTTCTTTGGGTCCCAAAAGGGTGATGTATGGATTGGCTGCAGTTTGTAAAATGGCTAATCCTGTTCCTAGCGTAAATAAACCTAATAAGAAAATAGGGTAGGCCCGATTCATGGCTGCAGGGATAAAAATGAATGCCCCGATGGACATAATCCAAAATCCTAGCATCATCCCTTTCTTAAATCCGATGGACTTTAGGACATAGGATGCAGGCACAGACATGATGAAATAGGAAATATAAAATGCGAATGTGACTAAATAGGCTTTGAAGTTAGTTAGTTCGCAAGCGATTTTGAAGTAGGGGATTAATATGGAATTGGCCCAGGAAACAAACCCAAAAATAAAAAACATCATCCCGATGAGCATGATGGAAATTTGAGTATCTCTTTGGGTTAAAGAGCTTACTGATACCGGATTTTTCATGTTTTTAAATAGGTTTTTCTAAGCAGGTTTAATTTATATTGATTTTCTGAAAGAAGCAATTATTTTTAAAATAGAACCCTAAAATGATCAGGTTAATGGTCACTGAAAAGTAGTTTTTCAAGTTCTTTTCTTTTAGCTTTACTAACTTTTAGAAAGTTAGTAAAGCTTAAGAAAAGGATTTTTTTTTTAAAAGTAAACCTGTTAAACCATTGAAAAATTTGAATCTCCTTTTTTATTGGGTTGAAGTTTTTTGTTATTATGTAAGCCTTTACATCAAGGTTTTAATACTAAGAGTGAAGTTTCCTCAAAAAGTCTTTTTGTGCATCGCCATGGACGGAGATTTGGGTGATATGGTTGCCTCAGAGCCTATATTGCCTCACTTGAATCAAAAATTCAAGGACACTCACATCACTTGGATTACCAGTAAAAAGCACTTCCCCGTCTTTGAAAATCATCCACTCGTCGACGAGCTTGTCGACCAAAAGTATACCCTACTCAGTTATTTGCTTCAAAGATCAAATCCATTCCATCATTATTTCAACCTTCATTTAAGTGGGTTTAGAAAAGATGAACTGACGGGAATATCCATTTCAAATACAAAGGCTGATGAATTGGGTATTGATTTATCAAATTACTACATACACCATAATTTATTGGAAATAGCCTTTCAGCTTTGTGATTTAGCTATCGAAGACGCTCAGCCACAAATTTACCTGGATGACATACCCTACAATACCCCATTCGAAAAACCTTATTGGGTCATACATTGTAAATCCAATGCAGGATTCCGGGATTGGACGGATGAAAATTGGCATCATTTATTAACTCAAATAATTGATACGTGGAATGTAAATATTGTTGAAATAGGTCATGTAAATCCATTGAATTTTACCCATGAAAATTTCATTAGTTTGGTTGGTAAAACAAGCCTGCCGGAAACAATGAAAATCATGAAAGGTGCCTCATTTTTTATTGGATTGGATTCAGGTCCTACGCATTTGGCTAATGCGTTCATGTTGCCAGGCTTAATTTTAAATGGCGAATTTTTGAATTTCAAAACTTATATGTCATATTCGGGGATGTATAAAAATAGTCAAAAGGTCAAAGTACTTTTTAATGAGAGCGGAAAGACGAAAGATTTGCCCTTTGACATGGTTTGGAATGAATTGTGCCAATTAATCAGCGCAACGTCATAGTACCACACAAACATCATGAGACTTATAAAAAAATAAATAACAATTAAACCTAAAATTATGGCAGTAACTAGACGAAGTTTTTTGGAAAAAAGTGCTCTTGCGGGTAGTTTTTACATTGTTCCTAGACATGTGTTAGGAAAGGGTTTTCGAGCTCCCAGTGATCAACTGAATATCGCTGGAGTCGGTATCAATGGCAAAGGAATGTCAGATGTAACGAATGCCTACAATGAAGGCGTTAATAATATTACAGCTCTTTGTGATGTGGATTTGACTCGCGCAAAACCATTATTTGAGAAGTTTTCAAAAGCGGGTCGATACCAAGACTGGCGTGTGATGTTAGAAAAAGAGAAGGGAATTGATGCAGTAACTATTTCGACTCCAGATCATAACCATGCGGCTATTGCCATGGCAGCGATGCAATTAGGCAAACATGTGTATGTTCAAAAGCCGATGGCGCATAATATTTTTGAGGTGCGCACCATGACTGAGGCGGCTAGAAAATACAAAGTGGTTTCACAAATGGGAAATCAAGGGGCGTCTAGTCCTGGGACCCAACAAGTCGTAAAATGGTTTGAGGAAGGTTTAATTGGCAAAGTTCATACCGTCAATATCTGGACGAATCGACCTATTTGGCCTCAAGGAATCCCTGTTCCTACCGGCAAGCATGAAAAACCAGCGGACATGGATTGGGATGTTTGGTTAGGACCAGCTTCTTTAATTGACTATAATCCGGCTTACCATCCATTTAAGTGGAGAGGTTGGTGGAATTTTGGTACAGGTGCTTTGGGTGATATGGGTTGCCACTTAATCGACGGGCCATTTAGAGCACTTGGTTTGGGTTATCCCACGGAAGTTGAGGCGAGCGTAGGTTCTGTATTTATCGCAGGAAACCAACCGGAATATCTTCCAGAAGGGTGTCCACCATCAGCCGCAATCCAATTGAAATTTCTGGCTTCTAAGAAAAACAAATCTGCCGTAACGATGAATTGGACTGATGGCGGTATTCGTGGATTTCATCCAGATTTGATCCCTGCCGATGATTCGATTGGGACTGCTGACAATAGCAATGGGGTGATTATGATGGGTTCAAAAGGTGTTTTGGTTCATGCGACTTATGGGTTAGAGCCTCGTATTTATTTGAATAACGGTACAAAAATAGAGATGCCAAAGCAAGAGCCAAACAACTTGAAAGAGTATGGACACCAAGCGATGTGGGCGGAAGCTTGCAAAGCAGGATTTAATAGCGCCGCGCATGAAAGCTTAACTTCGAAATTTGATTTTGCAGGTCCATTATCTGAAACTGTTTTGATGGGAAATTTAGCTATTCGTAGTTTCAACGTGCGCACGCCGATTCCAAATACAAATAGATTTACGTATCCTGGACGCAAGAAATTGCTTTGGGATGGTCAAAACATGAAGATTACTAATTTTGAAGATGCCAACCAGTTTGTTAAGCGAGAGTATCGTGCCGGTTGGAAATTGTAAGTATATGAAAAAGTATTTGCTCATTTTTTCCCTTTTGCCTTTGCTCTCTTTGGGCCAACAAGCACCTTTCCTAGGTGCTTGGGGCCTAGAGGATGCAAGCGCCAAAGTCACTGTTTTACTGACTGAACACATATTTAGTTTGAATCGTTACCACATCGCAGATAAGAAATTCTTGGGAAGTGAGGGAGGGACCTGGCGCCAAGACGGGAATGAATTGGTTTTGTCCTATGAATGGTCTTCCACGGATACCTCAAAAGTGGGCAAGGAATTCAAAACAAGTATTCGGATTTCGAAGAGTGAATTGCGATTAGGTTTGTTTACCCAAGCGCTTAAAAAACTAGATGCAGGTTCGCCGGGGGCATTACTAGGTGAATGGATCATCTCAGGAAATTATGCGAATGGTGTAGTTTCTAAAAGGCCGTACCCTTTTTTTCCCAGAAGAACTATGAAGATTTTAACAGGAAATCATTTCCAATGGATTGCCTTTAACGTAAAAACCAAGGAGTTTTTTGGCACCGGCGGTGGAACGTATACGACTTCAGCGGATGGAAAATACGTGGAAACGATCGAGTTTTTTACCAAGGCCGCTTCGAGCATTGGCAAAAGTGTGGAGTTTACTTATTCATTTCAAGATGGAGATTGGCGCCATAAAGGGCAAAAATCAACGGGCGGGCCCATGGATGAATGTTGGACCCCAAGAAAATTCTATTTAAAAAAATAGTTTAGTTTAAAATTTACAATATTTTATTTAGCTTTAGAAGTTCAAATTCTAAACCTAATGAAAAAGAAAAAAATATTGGACTCCCGTCGGGAGTTTTTGAAATCAGCCTCCTTAGCTTCTGCAGGATTCATGATCGTACCTCGTCACGTATTAGGCGGTAAAGGTTTTTTAGCACCTAGCGATAAATTAGTGGTAGCTGGTATCGGAGCGGGTGGTAAAGGTAGATCAGATTTAAAATACTTCTACGATAGTGGCAAAGCGGATATTGGTTATTTATGTGATGTAGATGATCGCATGGCCAAAGATTCAATAGCTGCTTATCCGAAAGCAAAATATTATAAGGATTGGCGTAAAATGATGGAAGTGGAATCGAAGAATTTCGATGCTGTTTCTGTTTCTACACCAGATCATAACCACGCGGTTCAAGCGATGGCTGCGATGCAATTGGGCAAGCATGTTTACGTGCAAAAACCAATGACTCACGATATTTTCGAGGCTCGTATGTTGACCCAAGCGGCAGCAAAATATAAAGTAGTGACTCAAATGGGTAACCAAGGTAGCTCTGGAGACGGAGTGCGCCAATTGGTAGAATGGTATGACGCGGATATTATTGGTGATGTTCATACTGTTCAGATTTGGACCAACAGACCTATTTGGCCACAAGGTATTCCTTGGCCTTCCACTAAGCCTGCTGTACCTTCAGGATTAGATTGGGATTTATGGTTAGGTACTGCTCCTCAAAAAGATTATGTTGAAAACTTGATTCCAGGCTCATGGCGTGGATGGTGGGATTACGGTACAGGTGCTTTGGGTGATTTAGGTTGCCACTTAATGGAAGCTCCATTCCGTGTCTTAGGTTTGAAATATGCGTCAGATGTTCAAGCGAGTGTAAGTAGTGTATTTACCGCTTTTGGAAAAAGAGGGGTTTTCTTAGACTCTTGTCCTCCATCAAGTCATGCAACGTTGACTTTCCCTAAAACAGATCGCACAAAAGGACCTGTAACCATGCATTGGATGGATGGTGGAATTAAGCCAGAGCGTCCTGAAGAATTAGGACCTGATGAGATGTTTGGTGATGGAAATTCAGGTATCTTGTTTATAGGTACCAAAGGAAAAATGATGGCTAGTGAATATGCGGCAAACCCTCGTTTATTGCCTTTATCTAGAAATCAAGAAGTAAAAGTACCTCGTAAATTGGAGCGTGTTCCTGGCAGTGCTGATGGACACTATGCACAATGGGTAGAAGGTGCGATTGCGGGTTATGGTAAAAAACAATTAAGTTCTCCATTTGATTTAGCGGGTCCTTTGACCGAGGCTATTTTGATGGCTAACTTGGCTATACGTGTCGCTGATATGCCTTTCCCTCGTAAAACAGGAAACGGAATGCATTATCCAGGTTCAAACACGAAATTACTTTGGGATCAGCAAAATATGCGTGTGACCAACTTCGATGCGGCTAACCAATTCGTTAAGCGTCAATATCGTGCTGGTTGGGGTGAATTAACACTTTAATCACCGAATTCTTTTTAAAAAGACCCGTAGAAATGCGGGTCTTTTTTTTTGCCCGAAATTTTTAATCCCCCTGATTTTAGGGATTTCCAATTTCAGTGGAACTATAAACTTGTATTAAACAAGAATAAAAGTTAGCGCTGAAAGAAATTATTAGTCAACAATTTTTTCATTTAAACACGTGAAAATTAATATTTCTTTGTTGAGTTAAAATTTATCCTTAATTTAATATTTCAAAAACCTATTTACTTATAAAAATTATTCAAAATGTCCTCTAAAATAAAACTCGGACTGATTCTTATTGTACTCTCTGTTTTTACAATTAGTTTCTTTCAGCCACAGGCTCCCACCTTTTTATCGATTGAAAAAAATACGAAGATTGCTCTAGTAGGTGGTAATTTAGGTTCCCGTATGATTAATTATGATCATTTTGAGACTGAACTACATCTTCGTTATCCTGAAAACAATTTGATGGTTCGCAACATGTGCGATGGAGGTGATACCCCAGGATTCAGGCCACACTCGGCCCGATTTGCTCCTTGGGCTTTTCCAGGCGCGGAAAAATTCCAATCGGAATTTGCTAACCCATCACAAAGCGAAGGCCATATCGAAACGCATGACCAATGGATGAGCCGTTTAAAAATGGATGTTGTCATCGGATTTTTTGGATATAGCGAATCTTACGAAGGCAAAGCTAATATTGCGAATTACAAGGCTGAACTTGAGGCATTTATCATGCATACCTTGGCGCAAAAATACAATGGAGTTTCTGCACCCCAACTAGCCATTGTATCCCCAACAGCCTTTGAAAATTTGAGTGCAAAAATAGATTTACCTAACGGAAGTGTTCAGAATGCAAACATGGCTTTATATGCTCAGGCGATGAAGGAGGTTTGTGAAAAGAATAATGTGTTGTTTATTAATGCGTTTGATGCATCCAAAAAATGGTATGCAGAATCAAAGGAGGATTTGACTATCGACGGGTTTCAATTGAACAATGCAGGATACAAAAAATTGTCGCTTTTTTTAGCAGATCAAGTTTTTGGAAATAAAAAACCTGCTATAGAATCTAAAAGAGCAGATGTTTATGCAGCTGTTGAAGAGAAAAACTGGATTTGGCATACCGACTTTAAAATTCCAAATGGGGTTCACGTATATGGTCGCCGTTACAATCCGTTTGGGCCAGATAATTATCCTGCTGAAATTGAAAAAATTCGTCAAATGACGGATAACCGTGAGGCGGCAATTCAAGCATCAATCAAAGGAGTGAAATATGATTTAGCTGCTGCAGATGCTAAGACACGTACTTTAGATCCTGTCAAAACAAATTTCAATCCGGAAAAAAATGGTAGTTTGAAATATTTGTATGGAACTGATGCTTTAAATGAGCTTAAAGTGGCTCCTGGCTACAAAATAGCTTTATTCGCTTCGGAAGAAGAATTCCCGAATTTGGCAAAACCGGTTCAAATGACTTTTGATAATAAAGGACGTCTTTGGGTGGTTTGTATGCCTTCTTATCCACATTATAAGCCGGGTGATGCCAAGCCAAATGATAAAATCATTATTCTTGAGGACACCAATAATGATGGAAAAGCGGATAAGGAAACCGTATTCGCAGATGGTTTACACGTTCCTGTTGGGATGGAAATCACTGAGCATGGCGTTTTTGTTAGTCAAGGAACCAATTTGGTTTTATTGAAAGATACCAATGGCGATGATCATGCAGACACGAAAGAAGTTATTTTAAGTGGTTTTGATGACCATGATACACACCATGAAATTTCGGCATTTGTTACAGACGAATCAGGTGCTATTTACATGGGAGAAGGAGTATTTTTACATACAAATGTGGAGACGCCTTATGGAACGGTACGTGCAACGAATGGAGGTTTCATGCGCTATAATCCAGCAAGACATCATTTGGAGCGTGTGGCTCAGTTGTCAATCCCAAATCCTTGGGGAATTGCCTTTGATAAATGGGGTCAAAACTTTTTTGCTGAAACTTCGGGTCCCGATATGCGTTGGATGATGCCAGGGTCAACTAAAAATCGGTATGGTCAAACAGGGCATAAGTCATTTACTTTGATTGAAGAAAAACATTTAGTTCGTCCTACTTCTGGTTTAGAATTTGTTTCAAGTCGTCATTTTCCGGATAATGTTCAAGGAGACTTCTTGATTAATAATACAATTGGTTTCCTAGGAATGAAGCAGCACCAATTGACCGATGAGGGAACTGGATATAAATCCAAGCATCGCCAAGATTTAATTGTCAGCAGTGATCGTAATTTCAGGCCTGTCGACATGGAATTTGCCCCTGACGGTTCACTTTTTCTAATTGACTGGCATAATATTTTGATTGGTCACATGCAACATAATGCGCGTGATCCATTGCGCGACCACACACATGGACGTGTGTATCGAGTAACATATCCTTCAAGACCTTTAGTGACGCCTGCTAAAGTATATGGTGCGTCGATTGATCAGTTATTAGATAATTTGAAATTACCTGAATACAGAACTCGCTATCGTGTACGTAGAGAACTACGTGGACGTAAGGCAGCGGATGTCTTGCCTAAAGTTACGGCTTGGGTAGCTAAGCTAAATAAAAATGAAGCTGATTATGAGCATCATGTGTTGGAGGCATTGTGGGTAACTTGGGGTTTAAATAAAGTAGATCAAAAATTATTAAACCAATTGCTTCAGGCAAAAGATTATCATGTTCGTGCGGCTGCCGTTAAAGTTTTACGTTATACCGGGCACCAAGTGAAAAACCAAGCAGCTTTATTAGCTAAGGCTGTTGAAGATGAGCATGGTCGGGTACGTATGGAGGCTTTTGTCGCTGCATCTTGGTTACCTAAAGAAACAGCGTTGCCTATTTTAGCTTTGGCAAAAAATCATCCATTAGATACTTGGATGGATAAACCATACGAAATTGCCGTTGCTCACGCGAGTGGTGTGAATGTGGTGAGAAAGAAAGAAGCTCCATTGGTTTCAACGCTAAAAGGGAAAGATTTAGAATTGTTTACGGAAGGACAAAAATGGTATGCCAAAGAAGGATATTGCAATACTTGTCATCAGACCAATGGAAAAGGACTTCCTGCTTCTGGATTCCCTCCATTAGCTAACTCGATTTGGGTTACTGGAAACCAAGAGCGTTTGATCAAATTAGTGATTAAGGGAATTATGGGTCCAATGGAATTGAATGGCATAAAATATGCGGGCCAAGTACCTATGACTCCTTATGGCGGTTTAATGTCGGATAAAGATATAGCTGCAGTTCTTACTTATGTTCGAAATTCATTTGGAAATAAAGCATCGGCAATTGATCCTGAAAAAGTGAAGGAAGTACGCGCCAAAATCGAATATAAGCATGATCTATATAATGCCAATATGTTATTGTCTGAACACCCTATCGAAAAATAATCATGAAAAAAATCATTCAAATTAGCCTTGTAGCTATATTTATTTTGTCGGCTTTAACGCCCATTTTTTCGCGGGAACATACTCCCTTAAAAGCTAAAAAACAGCCCTTAGTGGTTTTTGTTTGCGGGGATCATGAATATTCAGGCGAGTCGACACTTCCTTTATTAGCCGCTGTTTTAGAAAAGCAATATGGCTTTAGGACTAAGGTGTTAAAATCTTTTCCAGATCAAAATGCTGAGAAAGATATTCCAGGATTAGAAGCATTGGCTGAGGCCGATTTGGTGGTATTTTTTCTTCGTTGGCGCTTACTTCCTGCCGACCAAGTGGCTCATATTGAAGCTTATTTGAAATCAGGAAAGCCTATTATGGGATTCAGAACAACTACTCACTCATTTAATTATCCTAAAACTGATCCATTATTTCCTTACAATGGTTTTGCTGAGAGAGCTTTTGGTGCGCCTCCAGGATGGGGTGGACCTTCTAAACACACGCACTATGGTCACAACGCAAGTACAGATGCGACCGTAATTCCTGAGAAATCGAAACATCCCATTTTAACCGGTGTAAATCCTGAATTCCATGTTAGGTCATGGTTATACCGTGTTTTGCCTGATTATCCTGTTAAAGGAACCGAATGGTTGATTATGGGCAAAGCGGTTAATGCGGATAAAACCGCTGAGATCCAACCGATCGCTTGGACTTGGGAAAATCAATACAAAGGAAAAGTATTTTTTACCACGATGGGACATCCAGAGGATTTTTCAGTGGAGTCTTTCCAACGACTAGTTGTCAATGCTATCCATTGGGAATTAGGCTTAAAAGTGCCTAAGAAGTGGTCAGGAAAATTAGATATTAATGTTCCTTATAGAGGAATGGTCAATTCAAAATAAATAACAATGAAATACCCGATTGCAATGAATACGTTGGTCTATGGACCCGACATGAATGAATCCATTATCCAGCATTTAGCCTACATTAAAGAAGTAGGTTATGAGGGCGTAGAGATACCCATTTTTGTGACGGACCAAGAATATTGGAAGCCTTGGAAAGCTGAGTTGGACCGACTTGGATTAACTGTTTTTACAGTTACTTTTTTAGGGGCCGACATGAATACTATTTCATCAGATCCTGCGGTGCGCCAAAAAGGTATCGACTTTCTTAAAGAGGCCGTTGACATAACTGCATACTTAGGAGCATCTTACCTTTCTGGACCTTTTCATTCTGCCTTAGCTGTGTTTTCGGGCGCGGCACCGACCCAGCAAGAATTAGATTGGTCGAAGGAAAGTATGTTGGCCGTCGCGGATCATGCCAAAGCAAAAAATGTCATTTTAGGTTTAGAATATTTAAATCGATTTGAGAATTATGTGGTGAGTTGCGCTGACCAATTATACAGCTTGGTCAAAGCAATCAATCATCCTAATGTCAAAATCATGTTTGACACGTTTCATGCCCATATTGAGGAATTTAATACGGGTGAAGCGATGGTTCGTATTGCGGATGAAGTAGGTCATATTCAATTATCAGAAAGCACTCGGGCAACATTAGGTGAGGGCCAAGTTCGTTGGGACAATGTATTTGAGCATCTTGAAAAAATGGATTACAAAGGCTGGTTGGTCGTAGAGGCTTTCACTCCTTTATTACCTGCCGCTTGTATCTGGCGTAAAAATTATACAACTGAAGCCGAATTGATTTTAAAAAGTTACCAACATATTCAAAAGCATTTAGCTGGCAAATAACATGAAAAATAATCGACGTGATTTCCTGAAAATGGGCGGCCTTACAGCCATTGGTTTAACCTCTTCGCTTTCCCCTGCTGAAGCTGGAGATGCTGCACAAGCGCAGATAGACCAATTAATGAAAGATCCTAAGCAGACGTTCAATATGTCTGGCTATGCCGCTCCTAAAATTGATACCGTTCGAATAGGTTTCATTGGTTTAGGAAATCGCGGTTCTGGAGCCATTACCAGGGTAAACCGTATTGCCAATGTGCAAACAGTGGCTATCTGTGATATTCGTCCAGCCAAAATTGCCAATGCTTTGAAGGCCTTGAAAAAAATGGATATTGAGCCCATTACCTATACTGAAAAGGAAGAGGCGTGGAAGGAAATGTGCCAAAGACCCGATATTGATTTAATTTACATCGCCACTCCGTGGCATTTACATACGCCAATGGCCGTTTATGCCATGCAACATGGAAAGCATGTGGCTTGCGAAGTACCTGCGGCAACGACCTTGGAGGAATGTTGGCAATTAGTAGAGACTTCAGAAAAAACGAAAAAGCATTGCATGATGCTTGAAAATTGTTGCTATGATTTCTTTGAATTATTGACCTTAAATATGGCTCGTCAAGGATATTTTGGTGAATTATTGCATGTGGAAGGAGCCTATATTCATGATTTATTAGATGCTAATTTTAAGCAAGATCAGTATTATGACAATTGGCGCTTAAAGGCCAACATGAGAAATGGCAATTTATATCCAACACATGGATTAGGACCAATTTGTCAATTGCTAAACGTGAATCGTGGGGATCAAATGGATTATTTGGTTTCAATTCAGTCGGACGATTTTTCGATGCAAAAAAAGGCTTTAGAGTTGTCCGTAAAAGATCCATATTTCAAACAGTTTGTGGATCAGAAGTTTAGAGGAAACATGAACACGACTACCATCAAAACACACCGTGGAAAAACCATTATGGTACAACATGATGTCTCAAGTCCTCGTCCATATTCTCGCATTCACTTATTAAGTGGAACGAATGGGGTGGCTATGAAATATCCAGAGCCTAGAATTTCTGACCATCACCATGAATGGATTAAGCCTGAACAAATGGCTGAAATTGAGAAGAAATATGCACCTCCGATCGTTGCAAAAATTGGCGAATTAGCCAAGCAAATCGGTGGTCATGGTGGAATGGATTTTATGATGGATTGGCGCCTAATTGATTGCTTGAGAAATGGCCTTCCGTTAGATCAAGACGTATATGATGCTGCTGCATGGAGTGCAATTGTACCTTTGAGTGAGGTTTCGGTCAATAATAGATCTCGGTCTATGAATGTGCCAGATTTTACTCGGGGTTCATGGAAAACAAACGCTCCTGTGGATATCAGTTTAAATCAAGGAGCCAATACTGGAGTAAAACCTCCTAAAGTTTAAATTATTTCTTTTTCCAGAATTTTTTCCCTCCTTTATTTCCACCGGAAGAGAAATTTCTTGGTTTTTCAGCCGATTTATAAGCCGCTGGGTCATAGGCAGGAGTTTCACCAAACTCCGCTGGGACCTCGGCTTTAATCACTGATTTTTCTAAGAGCGTTTCAATCGTTGCAAATTTTCTTTGCTCTGTTGGGCTAATAAAAGTAAAGGCTGTTCCTTGGCTTTGTGCTCTTGCCGTACGTCCAATTCGGTGGATGTAGTCTTCACCGTCATTAGGAACATCATAATTAATCACTAATTCAATTTCGTCGATATCGATGCCCCGACTTAATATATCAGTTGCTACTAAAATAGTCAAATTTTTATTTCTAAAATCTTGCATGACTTTTTCTCGTTGGTCTTGCATCAAATCAGAATGTATTTCTTCTACTTTAAATTTAGAACGCTTTAAGTCAGCCGTTAATAGTTTGACATTTTGCTTTTTAGAGCAAAATATAATGACGCGGGTATAATCCTTTAATTTTAATAAATATTTGATCAAAGGTGCTTTTTGTGCTTCATACACCACAAAAGCATTTTGAACTATTTGTTCAGGTGGTTTAGAAACGGCAATATTAATTTCTACAGGATCCGTTAAAAGTTTTCTTGCCAATTCCCTCATTTTTTGAGGCATGGTGGCTGAGAACAATAGATTTTGTCTAGTAGGAGCGAGGAAAGAAATGATTTTCATCAATTCATCTTGGAAGCCCATGTCGAGCATCCTGTCGGCCTCATCTAAAACTAAGTATTTGACCTCTTTTAAATTGACATATCCCATATTTAAATGGGCAATCATACGGCCAGGCGTACAAACAACAATATCACAGCCACTCGTTAAGGCCGTTTTTTCAGCGGTAAACGAATTTCCGTCACCACCTCCATACACTGCAATGCAGCTGACATTGGTAAAATACCCAAGGCCTTCCATGTTGTCAGCAATTTGTATAGCTAATTCACGTGTGGGAACAATGATCAACGCATTTATTTTGTTCTCATCATGGGGCTCAGTGATAATCTTATTGACAATGGGCAATAAAAATGCTGCGGTTTTTCCCGTACCTGTTTGAGCCGAGGCAATAATATCTTTGCCTGCTAAGATGGGTTGGATGACTTGTGATTGTACTGGAGTTGCGGTTTTGTACCCCATGGAGTCAATTCCCGCTAATAAACTGTCTGTTAGACCTAATTCTTTAAATGTCAAAATCCTCGATTTGTTAATGTATTGTATAAATTTAGAGAAATTTTATAGCTTTGAGGCATCTTGCCTTAAATATAAAATACTAAACCTAATAATCAATGGTAGGAATAAATTTCCGCAACGCACTTCGTGAGGGTAAAAATGTGTATGGAACTCAGATTTCATCCACTTCGCCTAAAATGTTTGATTCAGTCATTAGCCTTGGGCTCGATTTTGTGTTTTTCTGCAATGAGCATGTTCAATATAATCCCGAAACGCTAAGTTGGATGTGCCGTGCCTTCAAAGCCGCAGGGGTAAATCCTTTAGTCCGCATATTTGAACCAAGTCCCTTTTTAGCTACTCAAGCGCTCGACGCAGGGGCCTCAGCTATTTTAGTTCCTTATGTAGAGGAAATTGAAGATGTGATTGCTTTGATTGGCGCTGTTAAATATAGGCCTCTGAAAGGTAGAAAACTGATGCGTATCTTACACGGGGAGGAAAAGCCATCAGAAGATCTAAAACAGTATTTGATTAAACATAATAGTAACAATACGCTGATCTTAAATGTGGAAAGTCAAAAGGGCGTTGAATCCATGAATGAATTTACGAGCATTCAAACCTTAGATGGCCCAGGCGTGGACGGTCTAATCATTGGCCCCCATGATTTATCGACCTCTTTTGATATGCCTGAACAATATAAGTCAAAGGCGTTTTTGGATTTGAGTTGTGGCATCATTAAAAATGCAAGATCAAAAGGCATCGCTGTGGGAGGTCATACTGGATATCGTGACAGTTTAGATTTACAAGTTGAATGGGCCAAAGCCGGAGCGAACATTATCCTTCATTGTTCCGATGCCTATTTGTCGGCGAACCAATTAAACAACGATTTAAACCAGATCAAAAAATGTGTAGGCGAACAGGAACACCTCAATACAAGTAGAGAAAGCATATAAATAGTTTTAAATCCATTTTATGAAAAATACATGTAAATTTTTGTTACTTTTCTCCTTGGGCATTAGTTTAATGAGTCAAGCTCAAGTTCTTGATTTTTCTAAAGCCAAAATTCATGCATCCGGTTCGTTGAAATCTCCTCATCGGGAGACCTATATTCGAGTACTTCAGGAGGAAATAAAGGCTCGGACTGAATTGAATTTAGTCGTTCAGAATCAGTCGGATTTGTCGCCAATGATCGCTTTAGTTCTTGCCACGGATCAAAATTTAGATGGAGAGTCTGTACCCCAACTAGCAAAAAATGTGGCGGCATTTAAAAAAGATGGGTTTTGTATTTCGGTGGATGCCAATACAAAAAGACCTATTCTGTGGCTGATGGGTGGAGACGATCGGGGTGTATTGTATGCGATCGGTGAGTTTTTGCGTCAAGCGGATTTGTCTAAAAACAAAATTTGGGTCGACAAAAAAAATGAAATTATATCTGCCCCGCAGTATTCCATTCGCGGGCACCAATTGGGTTATCGGAATACAGCTAATTCATGGGATGCTTGGAATGAGAAACAATTTGAACAATACATTCGTGATTTAGCCTTATTTGGTTCAAATGCCATTGAAAATATTCCCTTTCAGGATGGCCCTCCAGGACCTCTTATGAAAATTCCGAGGGAAGAAATGAATCTGAAATTAAGCCAAATATGTTTGAATTATGGATTGGATTATTGGGTTTGGACGCCGGCTGATATTGATTTAGCGGATGAAGCTAAGTTTAAGCAGGAGGTGCAATTTCACGCAGATTTTTATAAAAAATGCCCCAAATTAGACGGAGTCTTTTTTCCTGGTGGTGATCCTGGAAGCAACCATCCCAAATATGTGATGCCATTCCTAAAAGCCATTTCCGCTGAACTGAAAAAATATCATCCGGAGGCTGGCATGTGGATATCCTTGCAGGGATTTAGCGATGAAGAAGTCAATTATTTTTATGAGTACCTTGATAAAAACAAGCCGGATTGGTTGGCCGGTGTCGTCTCAGGACCCAGCAGTCCAGATATGGCCAATACGCGCTATCGATTGCCTAAGCAATATAAGCACCGACATTATCCCGATTTAACGCATACGGTTCGCTGTCAGTACCCAACGGAAAATTGGGATCAAGCTTTTGCTTTAACCGAAGGTCGAGAGGTTTCAAACCCTCAGCCAGCGTATTATGCCAAAATCCACAATCGCTTCGCACCATTAACGGATGGGTTTTTGTCTTATTCAGATGGTGTTCATGACGATGTAAATAAGGTTATATGGAGCCAAATGTCTTGGGATCCGACCAAAGATGTACGTGATGTGGTAGTTGAATATGCCCGATTGTTTTTTGGCCATAAAATTTCAGAGCAGGTAGCCGATGGGATTTTAGCTTTGGAACGAAATTGGGTCGGTCCGCTGGAAGAAAATGGGGGAATTGAAACCACTTTTGTTTTTTGGAAAAATTTGGAAAACCAAAACCCAGGACTCAAATTAAATTGGCGTTGGCAACAATTGATCATGCGTGCTTATTATGACACCTATGTGAAGCGAAGAAAGGTTTATGAGCAAAAACTGGAGCGTCAGGCCAATGCAGTGTTAGAAAAAGCCTCCGAATTAGGGGTGCTCAAATCCATGGAAACCGCTTTAGATATTGTAAATGAGGCGGATAAATCTCCCATAAGTCCGGATGTACGCCAAAAGGTTGTTGACTATTGTGAGGCTATGTTTAAGTCGATTGGCATGCAAACATCTGTTCCTAAATATCAAGCCAGTGGAGCTGAGAGAGGTGCCATTTTAGATTTTCTAGATTATCCCTTGAATAACCGTTGGTGGCTAGCGGATGAATTTGAAAAAATTAAAAAAATGTCCAATGAAAAGGATCAATTAGCACGTTTAGAGGTAATTGCCAAATGGGAAAATCCGGGCCCTGGCAGTTTTTATGATAATATTTCTGATTTGTCAAAAGGTCCAAGGGTTAAGACAAGAACCGAGGATGCAACGGATGTGCTTTGGGCTGATAATGGCTTGAGTAGGCTCCGACTTTCTTCTCAATTGTTTCAAAACTTTCCTCGTTTGGACTATGCTGATTTAGATCCTAAAGCCATGTATACCATTCGGATTTCAGGTTACGGAGAAGCATTATTGCGCGTAGATGGTGTTCGTATTGCGCCAACGATCTATAAAAAGGGAATAGAAGAATTTAAGGAATTCCAACTAAGCCCTCAATATGTGAGTGATGGGAAAATTGAAGTAACCTTTGATGAGCCGGAGGAATCACATTTAAATTGGCGTCAGCATTCCAAAGTTTTTGACATTTGGTTATTGAAAAAATAAATGCATTTAAGAATTCAGGTTTTATTTTTTGTGATCTTTTTAATGCCTTTTGCCATAGTTAAAGGGCAGCAGAAAAGTATATTAGAGGCAAATGCTTTAGTGTTTTTGGAACAGATGGTTAAGGATGTGATGGAAGCATCTCGAATTTATCCGGGTCAAAAAATTTCGAAGGACTTTGGGCCAAACCAAACAAAAGGCGTTTTGATCCGACCTGGAGGAAGAACATCTTATCCAGCTTTTTGGATTCGCGATTATGCGATGTCCATTGAGACCGGATATGTATCCGAAAAGGAACAAAAACATATGTTGGAGTTAACGGCGAGCACGCAATCCGATAGCCTGATGCGAACTAAGTGGGGCACTAGCATCCCCAAAGGTTCCATTGCCGATCACATTCGGATTGATGATGGAAAGCCTATTTATTTTCCAGGGACCTATAGTTTTGAAAATCAAGGGGATAAAAAATGGGGTATGCAACCGCCCTTTTGTGATCAGTTTTTTTTCATTCAAATGGCCTATTTGTATGTTAAATCATTTTCTAAATCGACAGAGTTATCGAAAGAAATAAACGGGGTAAAATTGATCAACCGATTAGAGCAGGCGTATCAAATGCCGCCTTCCCATCCTCAATCTAAAATGGTGCACGTAGACGACAGCAACAGAGGAGTGGATTTTGGATTCCGAGATGCTATTTATATCACTGGAAAATTATGCTACGCCTCGCTTTTAAAATATCAAGCAGCAATCCAAATGGCTTATTTATTTACTAAAATGGGAAATAAATCAAAGGCCTTAGTATATCAACAAGAGGCAAATCTTTTGAAGAGGTCGATTATAAGCACATTTATAGATGCTCGAGGCATGCTTCGTGCCAGTACGGGAACGAGCGGTCAAGCAGATGTTTGGGCCACATCTCTTGCGATTAATCTAGGTGTTTTAACGGGTCAATCTAGATTAAAAGCGGCTCAATATTTACGGGATTCTTATGTTAAGGGCGAGCTGTCACAAAAAGGAAATATTCGACATGTCGTTGAATCGGATGATTTTAGCGCAACAAGTGCTTGGGAGAAAAGTGTCGTTCCGATTAATACCTATCAAAATGGGGCTTATTGGGGAACACCGGTGGGTTGGGTTTGTCAGGCCATCGCATATGTAGATCTACCATCCGCACAAAAATTAGCAAAAGAATATATTCAAGAATTACGGGAGGGAGACTTTAGAAAAGGGGATAGCTTTGGTTCACCTTGGGAATGTTTTAATGATAAATTAACACAAAATTCTGTGTATTTAACTTCCGTTGCCGTTCCATTGATTATATTTAAGAAAAAATAATTATGAAAAATCAAGATCAAATCTCACGTAGACATTTTGTAAAAAATATTTCCTTTGCTTCTGCCTTTTTTATGGGCGGAGGGTTTCAGTCGCTTTCTTCACAAGATGTGGACGCACTAAAGGATCAGGTTAAAATGAGATTTGCGGTCGCTTCGGATGCTCATTATGGCCAACCTAATACTCCTTATGAGTCGATGATGGATACGATTATTGACAAAATTAATTTATTTCATGGTTCAAATCCACTTGATTTTTGTGTCATGAATGGCGATATTGTACATGATGAAAAATCGTTTTTAGCTCAAGCAAAACAAAAAATTGACGGGTTAAAAGTTCCTTATTTTGTGACCAGAGGAAATCATGATAAATGTTCTTCTGACTATTGGGAGCAAGTTTGGAATATGCCATTGAATCATCAAAAAGTTGTAAAAAACTCCTTGGTTTTGTTGGGCGACACGTCTAATGAGCAGGGAACTTACGTTTCACCTGATTTGGCATGGCTGGAAGCCCAATTGGAAGCCAATAAAAAGCGCAAAAACATATTTTTGTTTTTACACATTCCCCAAGCTAAATGGACTAAGAACGGAATTGAAACCCCTGCCTTTTTTGAATTGATTAAAAAATATTCCAATATCCGTGCCGTTTTTCACGGCCATGAGCATGATCAAGATGGAGTGCAAATGGTTGGTAAATTGCCATTCTTATTTGACTCACATATTGGAGGTAGTTGGGGCACCCCGCACAAAGGCTTCCGTGTCGTCGAACTTTTAAATAGCGGAACCGTGATTACTTATTTAATGGATCCGACCGTTAAAAAGAATGAGTTAACGTATTCAATTTAAAATTTGATTACATAATCGATATAGGGAATTCCCATGGCTGAGGTGCTTGCGCCCATGGGGGACAAAATACCGAAGTCGAATGAACTTTTTTCTAACATAATTCTTACTCCGCCTGAGATTACACCATTGTAATAGCTTTTTACGCCATTGGCTTGCATAATGCCATTGGCTTTCATTTGGTCATCATAGGTATATTCATTGACCGCGAAAAACCAGTTTTCACTGACCAACATGCACCTTCGGGAAATTCGGGTCATGCCTGAAAAAGTAAACATGGGTTTATTTGCGAAACTCCAAGAAGTCCTACTCGTGTTTGTAACTGCGTCATAAGAGTCGCCTTTTGTGGCGCCCCAGCCAACATTCAAAGTCACATTGTTTTCATTCGAGCCTAATGTTAATGATCCATACCCTACACCTACGCCCAAATTCAAGTTGCTAATGAGGGAACTGGCCAATAAAATCCCGCCGCCCACATGAACATTATCGCTTACTTTTTTGCCGAATTTTGGGGTAATGTAAAATAAGAATGGAACGACAACTCCTCCACCGATGGAAAACTGATCACTAAGGCCAATTTGTACACTGTTGGATAATAAGTATGCGTTTTGGAAATACTTTTCCCCTTTTTTAAGCGGTATGGCTGATGGACCAAAGAAATAACGCGTCGGGTGCGGGTTAGGAAAAAGGTATTGACCATTTTTGATTTGATTTTCCTCGATGATTTTAATCGATTTGATGGCCGATTTTGAGAGCGTAATCTCACCTAAATTTTGTGTTAAAATACGTAAAGTCGATTCCGTTTTTGAAGCCAATTTTCCTAATATGGTTTTTCCATCATTTAAAATTAGTTCTACATAGAGTTCACCTTTTAATTCAGAAACTTTTAAAATGCTTGATTTTTGAATGCTGATTTCTCCCAAAGTGATATCTCGAAACATAATAGACGATTCATTTTCACTGATTTTATTTCCAGTTAAAATAAATTGGTCTTTCAGAATAATAGAAAAATTTTGTTGAGTTGAGCCCTGAATAGTTTTGCTTACCGTGTTTTGGCCATAAACGTACGAGCTAAGCGCAAGACATACAATTAAATAAATCGATTTCATGGCCTTTTGTTTTGTGATTAAAGGTACAATTTATTTTATATTTGAAGGATATTTACGTTACTATGAAAAAAATAATCTTGAGGCCTTTTCGATACCTAAGTCCTTTTTTTATTTTTGTTTTGGCCAACATCGGTTTTAGATCACATGGACTAATTTGTTGGTTCGTGCCGATCTACATTTTTTTCATCATCCCCATTTTAGAGCTAATCATGAAACCCGTCGCCGAAAACGTTGGCGAAGAGGTGGAGGATCAAATCAGAAATGATCAATTTTATGATTGGATATTGTATGCAGTTGTGCTGCTGCAATATGCTAGTCTATACTTATTTCTTTTAAACATATCAGGTAGTTCAGGATATGATTTAATGGGCCAAATAATTTCCATGGGCATATTATGTGGAACCTTTGGGATTAATGTCGGCCATGAATTAGGGCATAGAAAGTCCGGTTTTGATCAGTTTTTAGCTAAATCATTGCTGCTAACAAGCTTATATACACATTTTTTCATTGAGCATAATAAGGGACATCATGCACATGTGGCCACGGGTGAGGATCCTAGTTCTGCGATTTTGGGCCAGTCGATTTATTCTTTTTGGCCACAAACGGTTTTCGGCACTTATTTTAAAGCTTGGAAAATAAATCTGGCTGAATTGAAAAAGAAGGATTTGAGTTTTTTAAGTTTTCAAAATGAGATGCTCCTATTCACGTGCGCGCAACTGATTTTGATTGGGATCATTGGAATTAATTTTGGTTTTTATCCTCTTTGTTTTTTTCTGATTTCAGCTACTATAGGAGCTTTGTTGTTGGAAACAGTCAACTACATTGAGCATTACGGATTAGTTCGCAAGCGTAATCCCAGCGGAAATTTCGAACGAGTTTTACCTAAGCATTCTTGGAATAGTAATCACCTTTTGGGCCGTTTAATGCTCTTTGAATTGAGTCGACATAGTGACCATCATTATTTAGCCTCTCGGAAATATCAAGTTCTTCGCCATCATGATGATGCTCCACAGATGCCTACGGGATATCCTGGGATGATTGTTTTAGCTTTATTTCCGCCTCTTTGGTTTCGAGTGATGAATCGCCAATTAAAAAAATATGAGTCTATTATTTCTGCTTAGACATATCTAGTAGCTCGATATTTTTAAAGTCAATTTCTTGGCCTTCACTTTGTAAGGCTATAAATCCACTTTTTAAGCGTTGGCCATCAATTTTCAATGCCGGATTAAAACGATTTGCGACCCCGCCACCTATTTGTGGATTCGTATATTCTAATACATTTTCTCCATTGATGATATGTGTAACAACTGAATCACCGCGAACGATCAGTTCAGCATGAATCCATTGATCTCCCTCATAGGTTTTTGAAGATGAATTGATGCAATGCCTAGGGTCGATTCGACCTTTAAATACGACATCAGTGCCTGGAGAACACATGTTTCCGGTAGGCCTTGGTTTTCCATCGGCCAGCATGCTTAGAAATTGCATCTCAATGGATATGGGCCAATCCTGCTCTTTAAGTATTGTTTTTGGATCTTGTGAGTGGAACATCAGGCCAGAATTTCTTTCTGTATAGGAAGGAGCATCTTTGCGCCAGATGCCGGTAAATCGGTAATCTAATTTTAACTTATAATAAGAGTAGGGTGTATTGTAGAATAAATGTCCATAGCGCTCATTAAACTTGTCATATTGATCATAACGTACTTTTATGATGCCATCTTCTACTCTAAATGTATTTCCAAAATTGTCCCCCACTTCATGGTGGTGAATTTTAACCGTCCAGTTTTTTATATTCTTGCCATTAAAAAGCTTAATCCATTTTTCTCTTTTGGGGGCGGAAAAAGATTGTGTTGAAATGAATAGTAAGCATAATAATGTTACATTTTTCATAGGTTGATTTGGTTTAGAAGCTTCTTACAGCCATTATATTGCATTTGAAATCTTTAAAATAACTGGATTGCATTCCCGTATTTAAATTGTGAGTCCATGCATTTCCCTTGTCTATTTCTGTGGATGTCCAGTACCATGTCGATTTAAATATTCCTCCATTACCCAATTTTTTGAAATTTAATTTGGGATGAATAAGGTCAAATTCTTCTTTCGTCGGTAATCGCCAATCATCAAATCCATTGGCATTTAGGTCATCACATTTTTTCTTCGCGTCCTCAAAATCTCCTTTGCCGACTAGCTCAACCGTGGCGATAAGTCCGTGTCCATTTTTTTCATAAATCAAGTATCCGCCTAATTTAATTGGAGGAGTTTTTTTGATGTTGTCCTGGCCAAATATGCTTGTCGTTACGAGCAAAAATGTGGCACAAAAAGAAAAAGTGATGATATTTTTAACGTATGATTGAACGGTCATTTCTTGGTTTAGTTATTAATTTTCAAATTTATAGAATTTTGCTCAAGTAATTAATAATTAAATTCCGAAATAACCGTTTAATATCCGATTATATATTGAAAATTATGTCGTATTATTGTATTAACCCTAATTATTCTATTGGTTTTAATGAGAAATAGTATTCCCTTTTTTCGATTAATCATATTTTTATTTTTTATTTCTTGTGGATCGCTTTTTGGTCAACAAACACAAAGTTCTACCGATCATTTAATTCACTATCGGCAAGGTAAATCCTTTTTTGAAGCTAGAAATTATTTGGCTGCCCAAGAGGCATTCAGGACCTATCTGTATGGTCTAACGGAATCGAATGCTGAAATGCTGAGTGAAAAAATCTCAGCGGAATATCTGTTGTGCATGTGTTCGATTTATTCCATGCGCCCGGAGGCAGAGGTGTTGGCCAATCGCTTTGTTGAAAATTATCCCAAGAATCCATATTCAGCAGATCTCGTTCGTGATTTAGGAATCTATTTTTATGAGGCGGGAGATTGGAAGCGCGCCATTAAATATTTGTCTAAAGGCTCATTGACCAACATTGAATTTAAATTTAAACTGGCAGTTGCTTATTACCAATTAGGTCAAAAGGACGATGCCCATGGTATTTTCAATCAAATTAAGACTGAACCGGAGGAAGAGTTTTCCCAACCTGCGGCTTATTTTTCTGGTTTAATAAATTTTAATAGCAAGCATTATGATTTGGCCATTGAAGATTTCAAATTCATTGAAGGGGAATCGATTTATGGGCTTGAAGCGCCACGTTGGATTACAAGTGCCTTGCTTAAACAAGAGAAGTTTACGGAGCTTTTGGCTTATGCAGGCCCTCTTTTGAAAAATCCGAATACCAAAATTAAGCTTGATGATATAGGCTTGATGGTTGGTAATTTGAGGTTTCAGCGAGAAGACTTCCAAGAGGCTTATCAGGTATACCAACAACTATTCACGAGATATCCCGAGCGCATCACACGTTTATTGACATTTAAAAAAGCGTATGCTGTCTTTAAAATCAAGAATTATAAAGAAGCTAAAACGGAGTTTGATAAAATTGCTTTTGTTAAGGATTCATTGGGTCAGCATGTTGAATATAATAAAGGTTTAGTATTGGAAACCTTGGATCAAAAGGATGCTGCTCTCAAGTCATTTGATTTAGTTAAATCCGTCAATTTTGACCCTCTTGTTACTCAAGATGCCTACCTTAAGAAAATTGGCATTTTAAATGATCAAAAGAAATTTACAGCGGCTTTAACCGAAATTGACGAGTGTAATAAACGATTTCCAAAAGGAAAAAACCTCAATGATTTATTGAAATTGAGGATTTTTACGGTGAGCAATTGGGGTAATTTAGGTGCGATTGAAGCATATTTGAAGCAAGCAAAGGGACAAAATACCGATGTTCAAGCTATTTATCAATCTTTGTTGTATGATAAGGCTAACCGAGCATATAAATCAAATGATTTAACAGAAGCTTTGGCTGATTTTAAAAAATCGGCGAGTTATCCGGTGAATGCCGAAATAGCTGCATATGCTAAATATGGACAGGGAGAAATTCTGTCGAAGACCAATCGGAATCCTGAGGCGGTCAAAGTATACATGAATTTACTTTCAGATATTGCATCCATCGCGGACATGGATGGACTAAAGCAACGGGTTAGGTTGAGTTTAGCTCAGTCTTTTACGTATATGTCGATGTATGAAAAAGCCCAACAATATTTTGTGGAGTATGAAAGCAACATTAAAGATTTAACGGCCAAATACAATACCTATTTAAATCTAGCCGAGGTGTCTGTGGCTGCGGGTAAATTAAACGAAGGAATTAAATATTTTGACTTAGCTAGCTCGATTTCAGCGGAAAATAAATTTGAGATAGTCACGCGCAAGGCTTCTATTTTGTATGATCTACGAAAATACAAGGAGGCTTCTACAGAATACGAAAAGTTATTGAAACTAGGAAAATCTGGAGAAGAGACAGATTTTAATACCTATCGCTATTATGATTGTCTTTTCAGATTTCAAACAAATGAGGCCTATGCTAAAGTCATTAAAGGTCTATATGAGTTAGTTAATCGACCTAATTTGGCCCCCGCGCTTTTAATAAAATCATTGATGGTGAAGGGGCAATCCTATGAAAACACCGGTCAGTTTTTTGCAGCTGCAGATGATTATAGGCGAATCGTAACTGAATTTCCTAAAGATCCAGCTGCCAAAGATGCGATTGTCGGCTTGCGGGAAATGTTAACCCGAACAAATCGTTCATTAGAATTTATCGCTATTTCTGAAAAATTTGAATTAGCGAACCCGGAGGATGAAGACAATGCGGATCGGAGTTTTGAAAATGTTCGTATGAGTTTTAATATAAAACGATACAAAGAAGTAACGCTTTTGGGGCAAAAATTTTTAACAAAATATCCAAAATTTGAAAGTGTCGTTCAGGCTAATTATTATTTGGCTGAATCTCATTTCCAATTAAAAAACTATGCTCAGTCGACGGATCTATATAAAAAAGTGCTAAAGAGTTCGGTTGATTCGCTACATGAAATATCAAGTGCAGGTATCATGAAAGGATATTTAAAAATGGGTTATTTGGACTCAGCGGCCAATCATTTTAGTCAATTGGCAACAAGAGATTCGCTTGTTTTGTCTGCTTACACGGAAGAAATAGCCAAAGGATACGAGCTGAAAGGGGATAAGCTGAATGAATCACAATGGTTGGTCCAGACGACAAAATTTGACTCGTTTTCAAAAGGAGCTCAGGCTTCCTTGCGTCTGGCGACCATGATGTCAAATGATGCCAAATACAAGGAGTCGAATGATTTTATTAAGTTGAATTTTGTGGATAAAGCCGGTCGTTTTTACGATGCGGAAGCCTCGGTTGTAGGGAAAGCCTTTTTATTATTGGCCGATAATTTTGCCAATTTGAAAAATATCCCACAAAGCAAAGCTATCTTATCTAGTTTGATTGAAAGTTCCAGTGATACTGAAATTAAGAAGTTGGCTAAAGTTAAATTACAAGCATTAAAATAAGTATGTTAGCAATGAACACACCCCTGGTTAAAGGCAACAAGATTATTCTGACACATTTTTTGTGGCTTGTTGGCATGCTTGCTACCCCCACTTTATTGGCCCAAAAAGGTACGATTGATCGGAGTGTAATAACCACGTTTGGAGGAGCTAAAAAAACGATTGATTTGAAGGTTTCAGATCGTAAATTTGAAGAATTGCCTTCCTTTAAAATCGAATCACCATCCGTGATTTTAAAAATGGAATCCAGGGATTGGCCCTTAGATTCGTTGGCCAAGTTTACAGAACCTGAAGCTTTAAAATTGCAAGTGAATGGTTCAAAACTAGCTATTATAACCGTTAAAAATACCAATATTGCCAAATTTGGAATTGGGAATTATGGCCGAACGTTATTTAATTTTAATACTGGTTATGCCCCGAGAGAGAATAAATTTTTAGGCTTGTATGTCAATCATGACGCTAATCAAACAGGTTCTGTTTTAAATGAATATTCAGGAAGAAGTGAAAATGAAGTTCGCTTTTCTAGTCGAAGTTTTGGTAAGAAAATATTTTGGGATAGTCGGGTTTCCTATAAAGAAAATACTACGGCTTTTTATGGCATGCAGGAAATCCCCAAGTATTATACGATTCGGGATATCGAAGTAATTAATAATCATTTTCTAGTTTCGGGTAATTTTAGTAATTCAGACAAGGAGGGTAAATCTGATTATTCAGGTACTTCATCCTTTCATTATTTCTCAAACCAACGAAATGAGTCGGAATGGATTTCACAATCCAAATTTCAATATTCAACTGATTTTACACCTACTTTAATTGGGCAAATAGATGCTGATTTTATCCTGTCGGAACTTACGCAGGTCACAAGCCTAAATAGACAGTTTTATCGCTTAAAGCCAAAAATCCAGTTTTCTGGGGCTCGAATTGCCTTGCAAGTAGGTTTAAATATCATTAATTCAAGTGACGGAAAAGCAACTAAATCACAGGGGAGTGTTTTTCCGCAAATTTCCATTGATTATGCACCTTCTGATATTTTTCATTTGTTTGGTGGGGTAGGAGGCGATGTGCAGTTTAATTCTTTGTCCAGTTTCTCCGCTGAATTACCTTGGCTAGGAGCTAAAACCCAGGTTAAAAATACAAGCCAAGTTGGCAATGTGTATGGGGGAATTAAAGGAACTACCGAAAAATATGTCGACTTTGAGCTTAAGTATGCTTATTCCGAATATGCGGATCTTCCATTTTTTGTTAATTCAATCACTCAAAATGGAGCTTTTGAATTGATTTACCTTGGGGATGAAAAGAAGGTTAAAGTTGTCAATTTAACAGGTCACTTTAATTTTAAGATGGCTGAGGGAATTACCACAGGGATAAAATTTGACGCGGCAACGTATGACAACTTAATCATTGAAAAGCCATTTCACAGACCTAATCTAGTAGCTTCTTGGACGAATTCAATTAGATTATCTAATAAGCTTTTATTGTCTCCCGATGTTTATTTGATCAATGGATTGTTTGCTCGCGATGTAAAAACCCAAAAAGCTGTAGCATTAGATAACATCATGGATTTGAATGTTAAATTACATTATCAGCTCAATCCGAATACAAGTTTTCATATTCAAGGAAATAATTTAACAGGCAAAGCGTATCAACGCTACATGAATTATGCGGTCCAAGGACTTAATTTCAATGCCGGCTTTGGTTATTCATTTTAATCATTGATTTTTATCAGGTAAGTAGTTTCGCAGCCCTAGATCTTTTTCTTTTGATTATTTTTGTTTTTAAATCATTCAAATATGTTTCAAAGATCTTTCTTATTTATTTTAATCATTTCCTCTTGGGCCTGCTCACAGGAAAAAAATCAAGTACAAAATTTTGGAAGTTTAAATGAAGTGCTTGATTGCAAGACGTTGAATGGTTTGCAATTAAAATATGGGGTTGAAAATGTCATCAATGACACAACTTGGGTTATTGGGGATGATACTTTGCGAGGTAGTATTATTTTTCCAAATTCAAAAATGCAAGCGTTTGTGTATTTCCATGATGAGGACATCGTGGATGTGACGATTAAAGGAGAAAGCGCTGATTGGAAAACAAAATCAGGACTATATTTGGGCATGACCTTGTCTGAGGTTCAAGCCATAAACGCAAAAAACTTTACCCTTTCTGGTTTCAATTGGTCTCATGGCGGCTCGGTGGTAAGTTGGGAAGGAGGAAAATTAACCGGTGATTCCACTTTGAGTCATTTGGCCGTGTTTTCTAATGTTTCAAATGAACACCAAGGCATTTCTGATGAAGCATATAAATTGATATCTGGGGAAGTCGAGTTCGACGTTCGGCATCCCGACATTCAAAAATTAAATCCAAAATTAGATCTTATATCCATTGTCATCCCAAAAATTCCGACAAAATCTGAAGGAAAAAAAATAAGAAGCCGCATTCAGCAAAGCCAAGTTCCTAATTAAGGATTGACACAGTTGGCAACCTTTCCTTGTACATACGATTTTAATGTATTTTCTAAGGATGTAACAATCCTTTTTCTAGCTTCTAGGCTAATCCAAGCAATGTGAGGTGTAATTATGGCATTTGGAATTCCGATAAGCGGATGGCCAACGGCCGGTGGTTCCACCTCTAATACATCTAAAAGTGCTGCGCTTATTTGGCCTGAAACCAATGCTGATTTTAGATCTAGTGGATGAATTAAACCACCTCTGGATGTATTGATTAAAATAGAACTGCTTTTCATACGAGAAAGAAATTCGCTATTGACCATTTTGTCCGTCTTTTCCGTAAGTGGGCAGTGTAAACTAATCACATCTGAGATTGACGCTAATTCATGTATGCCGACAAATTTGCGATTAAGTAGGTGTAAATCTTTTGTATGATGATATATTACTTGCATGCCTAAACTCTCAGCCATGTTGGCAAATGCTTGGCCTATGTTGCCCATACCTATAATTCCCAAGGTTTTCCCGTGCCACTCCCGAATCGGACTTAGGGTATAAGACCAATCTTGGTTGGTACTCCATTCTCCTCTTTTGACCGATTTTTCATGCAAGTCTACTTGATTGCTGTAATTCAGCAACATCGCTAAGGCATGTTGGGCTACTGAAAATGTTCCATAATTGGGCACATTAGATACTTGAATTCCTTTTTCCTTACATGCCTGAACATCCACGATGTTATACCCAGTGGCTGAAACTAAAATCAGTGTAAGGTTTGGAAATAAAGCTAAATCATTGGCGCCAATGGGGCATTTATTGGTTATGATTACTTCGATGGAATGATCAACGTGTTTTAATTCATCTCGAGTAGTACGATCTCTGTAAATAATTTCACCATAATTTTCAAAAACAGCTACGTCTAAATCTTTCTGAAACAGGGTAAATCCATCTAAAATTAAAATTTTCATGATTTTAGTTTTGGGTTATTCTGATGTCTTTCCTTATCTCTTTCCGTTTTTTTCACAAGACTTTTGGTGAATGCCTCTTGTAAATCAACCCCCGTTTGGTTGGCCAAACAAATCAGCACAAACAACACATCTGCCATTTCTTCCCCTAAATCTTTATTTTTGTCGGACTCTTTTTCTGATTGTTCCCCGTATCTTCTGGCAATAATGCGAGCCACTTCTCCCACCTCTTCGGTTAGCATGGCCATGTTAGTGAGCTCGCTAAAATATCGAACACCTACTTCTTTAATCCATTTGTCGACTAATTTTTGTGATTCTTGTAGGGTCATTAGCTAGGATTTTTTGAGTCAATAATAATGGTCACAGGTCCGTCATTGATCAGTGAAACTTTCATGTCTGCACCAAAAACCCCTGTTTGAATGGGTTTGGTGAGTTTAAACGTTAATTGCCGGGTCATTTCCTCATAAAGAGGAATTGCATGATCAGGCCGACTGGCTTCAATGAAGCTTGGTCGATTTCCTTTTTTTGTCGATGCGATTAAAGTAAATTGACTGACCAATAAAATATCTCCATTTACTTGGGATAGGTCTAAATTCATTTTCCCCTCCGCGTCTGAAAAAATGCGTAAGCCAATTATTTTATTGGATAAATATTGGACATCCTCCATTGTATCAGCTTCATGAATACCCAAAAGTACCACAAATCCTTGCGCTATTTTGGCATGCAATTGACCGTTGATGTGAAGCTGAGCCTCAGAAACTCGTTGGACTACCGCGATCATCCCCTACAATAATAAATAGACAATCAAGAAATACACACCATAACCCAATATATCGTTGGTCGTAGTGATAAATGGACCACTCGCCACCGCAGGATTAATTTTCAATTGATTTAAAACTAATGGTGTAATGGTTCCCATTAATGAGGCTAGCATAACCACGGCAAAGAGTGAGATTGACACAGTGGTGGACAACATTATTTCGCCAGAATCAACGAGCAATGAACATCCAAAAGCAAAAATGGCTGCAATGATGGCATTGATGAATGCCACAATTAATACTTTTTGAAGTCGTTTCCAAAGCGTGGTATCGAGTCCACTTTTGTCGGCTAAACTTTGTACAATTAGAGAAGAAGATTGTATGCCCACATTACCCCCTGTTGAACCAATTAGCGGAATAAATGCGGAAATAGCAGGTAAAAGAGCTATGGTATCATCGAAACGATCGATGATTTTGGCAGCCAAAAAACTGCCGACCATACCGCCAATTAACCAAGGTAAACGGGAGCGAACTAAAAGCCAAATGGAGTCATCTTCTTCCACGTCCTCTGAGATACCGGCCATGACTTGAATATCCTCTTGGGCAGATTCGGTAATAAAATCGACCACGTCGTCAATGGTAATTCGGCCTAAAAGTCGGCCCTGAATATTGATCACAGGAATCGCCTCAAGGTCATATTTTTGCATAATGTCAGCGACTTCTTCCCCGGCAACATAGGTTTGAACGGACACTATTTCATCGTCTTCGTATACATCTTGTATTTTAGAACCTCGCTTAGCTAAAATTATTTTCTTTAAAGAAACGGTTCCTAATAATTTGCCATCGTCGTCGACAACATAAACGGAGTAGACTTTCTCCACATCTTCGGCTTGTCGGCGAATTTCCTCCACACACTCCGTAACCGTTTGTTTGACATTTATTTTAATTAACTCCTTTTGCATTAATCCTCCAGCACAATCCTCGTCGTAATGCATGAGGTCTATAATAAACCTGGCTTGTTCGCGGTCTTTTAATAGCGCGATCACTTCTTCTCGTACGCGAACAGGTTGCTCGTTTAAAATATCAACCGCATCATCTGAATCAATGACGTTGATATATTTAGCTATTTCGTTTGAGTTGAAATTTTTTAAAAACTTTTTACGATCATCCGCGTCGATGGTCGAAATTATCTCAGCAGCAATTTTCGTGTCTAAAAGGAGTACAATATATTTAGCTTCTTCACCCGTTAATTCGATTAATATATTGGTGATATCAGCAGGAAATAGTTCGTCTGTTTTTTGAATAATTTCATCCGTCGCCTGATTTTGAATCAACAAGCGAACCTCTTCTAAATACTCTTTCGTGAGTTCAAACGGAAGGTGTTGTGTGTTTACTACTTCCATGATTTGAGGTTAAGAAAATGAATGATCTGCAAATTTATAAAATAATGACTTAAATCAGGCAATCTGAAAGGAAGATATCCTGAATTAAGCCCCTGGATATCCCTGAGCTTTCCACAATTCTGTTAATTCGGTGAATTCAGGAACTCCTAATTGCTCAGCTCTTTTGGTTAATAGGAGATGATCAGGTAATTGCAAGGACCTAAGTGCATTCCTAAGTGTTTTTCTCCTTTGATTAAAAGCCATTTTGACCAAAGCTTTAAATTTCGCGGGATCACATTCCAGTTTTTTATCCCAATTTCGAACTAATCGTATTACGCCCGAATTAACTTTTGGGGGTGGAACAAACACTTCAGGCCCTAGACTAAATAAATATTCAATGTCATAATGGGCTTGAAGTAACACGCTTAATATCCCATAATCTTTATTACCTGGTTTTGCAGCTAATCGTACCGCCACTTCCTTTTGCAACATGCCTACGATTTCAACGCATTGATCTTTATATTCCAAGACTCTGAAAAATATTTGAGTCGAGATAAAGTAAGGGAAATTGCCCACAATCCCGAATTTTTCTTCACCAAAAATATTTTCTAATGGATACCGAAGAAAGTCGCCGTCGATCAACCTAGGTCCGGTAAACTCAAGGTAATTTTTTCTTAAGTAGGCAACGGATTCCTGATCTATCTCAATTAAGGAAGTTTGGTATTCTGTTTTTTTGACTAAAAACTGCGTCAAAACCCCCATTCCTGGTCCTATTTCCAATACTTTGTTATAGGCACCATTCGGTTGAAGCCCATCCACAATTCGCTTAGCAGCGTCCAAATCCTTTAAAAAATGCTGTCCTAGACTTTTCTTTGCTCTTACTTGCACGTGCGCTTCTGGGTTTATTGAGTAAAATTAAGCCCTTTTTCGTACATTTAAGCAAAATTTTAAATTTACCCATGGAGCAGGCTTCCACTGATAATTTGATAAGGACATTAGAGGGCGTAAAGCTTTTTGGTCTTATTATGTCAACGGACGGGATCATTGTCCATGCCAACGCCTTTACACATACAATTCTAGGCTATAAGCCTTCGGAATTAAATGGGAAAGATTTTTTTTCTACTTTATTGCCTCCCGATGAAAGCGAAGCGAGACGCGCTTCATTTAACAAGGCGATTACTTCCGGAGGATTATTTGAAGAAAGAGAAAGGAATTACATCACCAAAACAGGTGCCGTAAAATGGGTGGAGGTTTCTTCCACCATCGTGAGTGAATCAGACTCAAATACCTTTTTAAGCATTATTGGCGAAGATGTCACGGAACGAAAAAAGGTCACTGAGGCGTTAAATAGATCAAATTCCCAACTCCAAGACTTGATCAATAATACCACCGACCTTATCCAAATAACGGGTATTTCGGGTCGGTTTTTGTTTGTTAATAAGGCTTGGCTCGAAACCATGGGGTATACGGAAGAGGAAGCAAAAGATTTGAAATTACAGGATGTCTTGCACCCCGAGTTTGCCCACAAAACAATCGATCAATTTACAAAACTTAGTAAAGGAGAGGAATTAACAGAATTTACTGCCGTTTTTAAGCGAAAGGATGGTCGGCGATTATATGTCAGTGGCTCGGTGACTTGCCGGTTTGAAAAGGGGATGCCAACAGCCTATCGCTGTATTTTACATAATTCAACCGCAAAAGTTAGAGCCGAGCGAGCCAATAAATTGTTTTCTTCCATTGCCCAAGTGGCGATAAATTCGACTAATCTGGATGATTTGTATGTGAATATCCACAAACAATTAGGGGAGGTGATCGACGTAAAGAATTTCTTTATTGCGCAATATGATCCGGCTAAAAGCTTTCTGTATTTCCCTTATTATATTGATGAATATTTTAATTCTAGAGTTCATTTTACGAAGCGAAAATTAGGCAATGGCTTGACGGAATATGCGATTATGGCCAATAAGCCATTGATTTTGCATGATGACGAAATTCATAAATTAGCTGAGGAAAAGGTCATTTATTTATATGGTGTGGTGCCTAAAGTCATGCTTTGTGTGCCTTTACGCATTGGTGATCGGGTAACTGGCATTATTGGGGTCAAATCGTATGAAAGGGCCAATAAATACGAAAACCGAGATTTAGAATTACTGGATTTTATCTCGGGTCAAGTGGCGCTTGCCATTGCCAGGAAACAAGCAGAAGAGGCTTTGGCGCGTGAGACAGCTCGTTTAAGTGCTATTTTTGAGGGTAGTTCTCATTTAATGTGGTCGGTCAATAAGCGATTGATGCTGACGAGTTTTAACCTTGAGTACGCGGAGCTATTGGAGGAGCAGCTTAATATGAAGCCTCAATTGAATTTTTCAACTGAAACAATGGGTTTTAAATTGTTGCCTCCTGAAGAGCGACGTCCATTGGAGGATAAATACAAAGCAGCTTTTCGGGGCAAAAAACAACATTTCGAGTTGGAGTTACAGACGAAGGAGGGCGTTGAAAAGTGGCTTGAAGTTTATTTAAATCCAATTTTAGCGCAGGGATCTATTCAAGAAGTATCCGGTATTGCCCGTGATATTACTGATTTGAAAAAATACCAAAGGGAATTAGTTTTTGCGCGCGAACAGGCAGAATATTCTTTAAAAGTAAAGGAGCAGTTTTTGGCAAATATGAGTCATGAGATTCGTACGCCAATGAATGGGGTGATAGGAATGGTGGATATGCTGAGTGATACGAGCTTGGATACGGAACAAATGGACTATGTTCAGACCATCAAAAAATCATCGGATACTCTTTTAAATATTTTAAATGACATTTTAGATTTAGCGAAAATTGAAGCCGGTAAAATGGCTCTACATCCTCGAGATATTATTTTAAAAGATGTTTTTGAGCGTTTGATGGCTTTGTTTTCTCAAATTGCTAAGCAGAAAGGCAATACTTTGTCCTTTGATTTGGCGGCTGATATACCCGAATGTGTGCATGTAGATGAAACACGATTATTGCAAATATTGTCAAATCTAACCTCAAATGCGCTCAAATTTACGGAGAACGGTAACATTCAAATTGACGTTTCGGTCTTAAATAAGATAGATGATCGGTTTGATTTACATGTCAAAGTTTCGGATACAGGAGTTGGCATTAGCGAGGCCGATTTAAAAATATTGTTTAATTCGTTTCAGCAACTTGATAATTCTACGACAAAAGTTCATGGGGGAACAGGCTTAGGTTTGGCTATCTCTCGAGAGATATGTAAACTTATGGATGGGGATGTGGGCGTGGAATCGACGGTGGGTGTTGGAAGTACTTTTTGGTTCACCATTAATTTAAAAATAGGAGACCGCGCTTTTGCCATTGAACATAAGGATGATAAAACGTTTGAGATTAGTGGAAAATTGAGTGAGTTGAGGCCCACAATTTTATTGGTCGACGATAATGCGACCAATAGAAAAGTTGCGAGTCAAATATTGGTTAAGTCGGGTTGTCAGGTTGATTCAGTTTCGAGTGGAAAAGAGGCCATTTTACAATTGCAGTCTGATGTGACTTATGACTTGGTTTTGATGGATATTCAAATGCCTGAGATGGATGGAATGGAAACAACCAAGCAATTAAAAGACTTGAATATCATTGATTTGCCCCCTATTATAGCCATGACGGCTTACGCAATGAAAGAAGATCGGGATCGGTTTTTAGCCGTAGGTATGGATGATTATTTAGCAAAACCCATCCGCGCCCAATCTTTAATCGAGACGGTGATTCAATGGGTTACAGTGAAAAAAGCAAAAAATCAAAATAAGAAAGCAGGTAAATCTATAAAAAATAAGCTCCCTTTGGTGGCGGATATTGATGTAATACATGCATTATCTGAGGCCATGGGAGGGGATTTAGCTTTTGTGAAAGGGATGTTAGTTGAGTTTATCGCAGAAGCCAAAGAACAAATTGAAACCGCTGAAAAGGCGTATAAATTGAATGATTGTCAGGGTGTACAGTCTGAATTACATACCTTAAAAGGAAATTCTGGGACTTTGGGTGCTTCGCAAGTATATGAAATTTGTGAGAAGATCGAGTCTAAGGCTAAGGTCTGTGATTTTAAAAACTTTGAAGAAGAAATCACATCGCTTACATCCGCATTATATGACTTTGAAATTGAAATAGTAAAACTTTAAACCACATTAATTATGTTGAAACGTATTCAGTTTATTGGACTATTGTCCATCATGGCCATGTCTGTGGCAATTGGACAACCTACAGAAAAAATCATTAAGGTAGCTGTTGCTGCTGATCATGCGAATTGGAATTATCAGTTGGGAGAGAAAGTAAATTTTACCATAACGGTAACCAAGAATGGAAGTCTTGTTCCCAATGCTACTGTTCGCTATGAAATAGGACCTGAGAAACAGGATCCTACACAAAAGAAATCGGCGATTGCAGCCACTGGTATTATTAAAGTGGATGGAGGAACGCTGTCCAAAGCAGGATTTCTTCGTTGCATAGCCATCGCTGAAGTCGACGGAAAAGAGTATCGCAATTTGGCTACGGCAGGATTTGCTCCAGGAAACATTCAGCCAACCGTTGAGAATCCTTCCGACTTTGAAACATTTTGGGAAAAGGCCAAAGAGGATTTGGCTAAGATTCCGATGGACGCAAAGATGACTTTGATGCCAGAAAGATGTACGGAGAAAACGAATGTTTATCACGTTAATTTGCAAAATTATCGTTTGGGTTCTCGGCTGTATGGAATTTTATGTGTGCCTAAAAAGGAGGGGAAATACCCAGCTTTATTACAGGTTCCTGGAGCTGGTGTGCGTGGATATGGTGGTGACATAGCCACGGCTGAGAAAGGTATAATTACTTTCCAAATAGGTATTCATGGGGTTCCCGTGGACATGATGCCATCAGTATACACTGATTTAGGAGCGGGTGCATTATCCGGTTATTTTAATTATAATATGGACGATAAGGATCGTTTTTATTACAAGAGAGTGTATTTAGGCTGCGTACGAGCGAATGATTTTCTGACGAGTTTACCTCAATATGATGGCAGTAATTTGGCGGTTACTGGGGGAAGTCAAGGAGGAGCTTTATCTATTATTACCACCGCTTTAGATGCACGAGTTAAAAGTTTAGGGGCTTTTTATCCAGCACTTTCGGACGTAACGGGTTATTTGTTTGACCGTGCAGGTGGCTGGCCACATTATTTTGATAAGGCCAATAGGTCTGTGAATGAGAAAAAGGATAAAATATCAACCATATCTTATTACGATGTGGTGAATTTCGCTCGTCGAGTGAAAGTTCCTGGGTATTATTCTTGGGGGTATAATGATGAAACTTGTCCGCCAACTTCCATGTATGCGGCATATAATGTTATATCAGCTCCGAAAGAATTATACTTAGCGCTAGACACGGGCCACTGGACATACCCTGAACAAGGTGAGAAAATGAATGCTTGGTTGGTGAGTCGTTTGAAACCCTAGTCTAAACGCTTAATCAGGACATTTTGGCTGATATTTTTAAATATTATTATAAATTGAGCCATTATTTCCGATTTAGTATTGTGGTTTTTTAATTGATGAATGGATTCGAAATTAATTCAACACATGAATCCTAATAATTATACGTCACAAGCCGGTATTTTGATTCAAAATGCAATGGAAATTGCGACTAAAAATGGCCAACAAGCCATTGAAACAGGCCATCTGCTTTCATCTATTTTACAAGATGATACGCAGACGGCCTCTTTTTTGTTAAAAAAAATAGGTGTATCTAATTTGGTTGTCCAAGAAAAACTGCGTCCTATTTTAGAAAAGTATCCCAAAGTTTCAGGTAATCCATTTTTAAGCAATGGTTTGCAGTCGGCCTTACAAAAAGCTGAAAAATTGAAGGAAGAATTTGGGGATACTTACGTCAGCGTAGAGTTATTATTTCTCTCTTTGCTGGAAACTAATGATGTGATTGCCGATATGTTAAAATCATTTGGCATCAACTCAAACCAATTTAAAAGTGCTATCAAAGAACTTAGAGGAAATAAGAAAGTGAATGATCCACATGCAGAAGGTACTTACCAATCCTTAGAAAAATATGGTCAAAATTTAAATGAATCAGCCAAAGCGGGAAAAATTGATCCAGTTATTGGTCGGGATGATGAAATCCGACGCGTGCTTCAGATATTATCTAGGCGAACAAAAAATAACCCTATTTTATTAGGTGAACCTGGGGTGGGAAAAACGGCGATTGTCGAAGGATTGGCCCAAAGAATTGTTTCAGGTGATGTTCCCGAAAATTTAAAATCAAAAATTATCATGTCGCTAGACATGGGTTTGTTGGTAGCTGGGGCTAAATATAAAGGTGAATTTGAGGAACGATTAAAAGCGGTTATCAAGGAAGTAACGGATTCTAACGGTGAAATCGTTTTGTTTATTGACGAAATTCATACGTTGATAGGCGCTGGAGGTGGTGGCGAAGGGGCCATGGACGCCGCAAATTTATTAAAACCTGCGTTAGCGAGGGGGGAATTACATGCGATTGGCGCGACAACTTTAAAGGAATATCAAAAATACATCGAGAAGGATAAGGCCTTGGAACGTCGTTTTCAATCGGTTTTAGTTGAGGAGCCGGATGTAGCAGATGCCATTTCTATCTTGAGAGGCATTAAAGATAAGTATGAATTACATCATGGGGTTCGTATTCAAGATGATGCGGTTATTGCCGCAGTCGAATTGTCGAATCGCTATATTTCAGATCGTTTTCTGCCGGATAAGGCGATTGACTTAATGGATGAGGCTTCGGCCAAAATGCGTTTAGAAATAGATTCTGTTCCAGAAGAAATAGATGATATTCAACGAAAAATCATGCAATTTGAGATTGAGCGTGAGGCGATACGCAGAGAGAATAATAAGGAAAAAGAAACCATTTTAACGCGTGATTTGGCTGATTTGACCGAGAAACGAGATGGGTTAAAAGCTAAATGGCAGTCGGAGAAATCAGTATTGGATTCTGTGCGAGCTGAAAAGGAAAAGATCGACAAACTGAAATTAGAGGCGGATCAAGCAGAGCGTTTGGGTGAATATGGAAAAGTAGCTGAGATTAGGTACGGTCGCTTGGTCGAGTCTGAGGCTAAATTAAAAGAGCTTCAGTTAAATTCTGCTGGCGCTAATTCCATGCTTCAGGAAGAGGTTACGGCAGAAAATATCGCCGAAGTAGTATCGAAGTGGACTGGGATACCGGTCAACAAAATGCTTCAAACGGAGATTGATAAGTTACTGCATTTGGAAGATGAGTTACATAAAAGAGTAGCTGGGCAAGATCAAGCCATAGAAATGGTTTCTGACGCCGTTAGAAGATCCAGAGCTGGATTACAAGATCCTCGCAGGCCGATCGGCTCTTTCATTTTCTTGGGTACCACGGGGGTTGGAAAAACGGAATTAGCTAAATCATTAGCTGCTTATTTGTTTAATGATGAAAATGCGATTGTTCGAATTGATATGTCAGAATACCAAGAACGTCACGCGGTTTCTCGCTTAATCGGAGCGCCTCCGGGATATGTCGGCTACGATGAAGGGGGTCAATTGACCGAAGCTGTACGTCGTAAACCTTATTCAGTAGTTCTATTGGATGAAATTGAAAAGGCACATCCTGATGTTTGGAATATATTGTTGCAGGTATTGGATGAAGGCCGATTGACCGATAATAAAGGCCGGACCGCTAATTTCAAAAATACGATTATCATCATGACGTCTAATATTGGTAGTCATTTGATTCAAGAAAAAATGACTCAGATGGAGGGTTGGAATAACGCCTTAATTTTAGAAGAGACGAAGGAGGAAGTGATGACCTTGTTAAGGCAAGTGGTAAGACCTGAGTTTTTAAATCGGGTAGATGAAATTGTTTTGTTTGAACCGTTGACCGAGGAACATGCGCGGAAAATTTTAGCTATTCAATTTAAAGAAGTGCAAAAGCGTTTAGCCGAACAAAATATTACCTTAGAAGCCACTGAAGCTGCCTTAGCTAAATTAGCAAAGGATGGATATGATCCTAATTACGGGGGAAGACCCATGAAGCGCGTTCTTCAAAGAGCGGTTTTGAACGAATTGTCCAAAGCAATATTATCGGGTAAAATCAAGAAAGATTCTGCTGTGATGATGGATTTGGATGGGTCAGGAGAACTTATATTTGAGAATGTAGCAACGCCTGAATTAGCTTAATTTGGTATCATGTCGCGCTTAGAAATAGGCGAATTCAGTATTCTTCAACAAAAAAGGCCAGCTTTCTAGCTGGCCTTTTTATAGATAAAATCACCGTAAATTAAGGAATCATTTCACTTGAAAAATTCTGAAAACAAACGGGTCTAGTGAATCGATAAATGGCTTGTGTTCCTACAGAAGTTGACCTAGAATCGGTCGTCGATGGAAATGGGCCTCCATGTACCATAGCGCCAGAAACCTCGACTCCAGTTGGAAAACCATTTAATAAAATACGGCCTACTTTTTGAGTTAAGGCTTCGATTAAATCCCCTGATTTTTTTAATTCACTTAATTCGCCTTGGACCGTAGCGGTCAATTGGCCCGGGATTGATTCTATAAACGCAATCATTTCTTCCATATCGTTTGCGACAACGGCTAAGGTACTTGGCCCAAAAACTTCCTCCAATACCTCTGGATGATTCATAGCTTCCTTTGCACTTATTTTAAATAGGGCAGGAGAGGGTAAATCGGCCGTTGTTAATTGCTGAACACCTGTATGATTCGCTAATGATTTCGTTCCATTGGCATATGCTTCTTTGATCCCTTTCGTCAAAAAGGTTCCTAATGGCATCGTATTTAATCGGCTTGCTAGTAGATCAAGAAAACCTTCATCTGACTTTAAAAGGATTAAAAGACCAGGATTGGTACAAAATTGTCCTACGCCCATGCAAACTGATTGGCTTAATCCTTCGGCCAATGCTTCACCAGCCAATTTTATTTTTTCTGAAAGTAAAACCACCGGATTAATGCTACCCATTTCAGCATATACTGGGATGGGCTGGGGTCTGCGTACAGCTAAATCAAATAATGCTTTTCCCCCGCGGTATGAACCTGTAAAGCCTACGGCCTGTGTAATGGGATGATTCACTAAATAACCCCCTATTTCGTGGCTCGTCGCATGAACCATTGAAAATACACCTTCAGGCATGTGTGTTTTTTGGGCTGCTTTTTGAATGGCGGTGCCTATTAATTCACAGGTATTTGGGTGGGCTGGGTGTGCTTTAAATACGACAGGGCAACCAGCGGCTAGAGCCGACATAGTATCTCCGCCGGCCACGGAAAATGCTAATGGGAAATTACTTGCCCCAAAAATAACGCTTGGACCCAATGGAATTTGCTTTTGAAATAAATCGGGTTTCGGTAAGGGTTGTCTGTCTGGAAGGGCAGGGTCGTGAATTTCTTTGCGCCATTGATCATTTGAAATAAAATCTGCAAAAGCTTTTATTTGTCCCGTCGTTCTACCTCTCTCCCCCGTGATTCTTGCCTCAGGTAAACCGGATTCTGCACAGGCAGTTTTAATTAAATCATCACCTATGGCATTGATTTCATCGATAATAGCCATTAAAAATTGGGCTCTATCTAAGTCGGAAATTTTCCTGTATTTTGAGAAGGCTGATTTGGCTAATGTTAACGCTGCGTCAACTTCATCAGTCGTTGCCTCATAAAAGGTAGGCCCCACCACTTCTCCAGTAGAGGCATTTAATCCATGAAATTCCCGAGAACCCTTTTGGGAATTCGAAAATCCTATCATTTGTTTTCCTGTCAATTCCATTATAAAACAATATTTTTTAGGGTGCCAATGGGTTCAATCGTAATAAGAACTTCGTCGCCTGATTGCAACGTAAATGGAGGGTCAGGAACGATACATGTGCCTGTCATTAAATACGTTCCGTAAGGGAAACTCATTTCCATGGTTAGGTAATGAACTAATTCAGAGTGCGTTCTTTTCATTTGGGAAATTTGTGTATCTCCTTGAAATACCTGATTTCCGTCTCTGAAAATCTCCATATTGATGACTGTTGCTGGATCCAAGGGTTTATCTGTTACCAAAATACAGGGTCCCAAACCAGCCGCTCCGTCATATACTTTAGCTTGTGGTAGGTACAATGGATTTTCGCCCTCTATATCTCGAGAGCTCATATCGTTACCAATGCTATATCCTGCTAGCTCTCCGTGTGAATTAATAAAAAGGGTTAATTCAGGTTCAGGTACATTCCATTTAGAATCTTTTCTGATTTTCACTTTTCCTCCTGGGCCTACTGACCTTAATTTATTGCCCTTATAGAATATCTCAGGACGTTCTGCTGAATACACCTTATCATAAAAAGTATCTCCTCCCGATTCCTTCGATTCTTCCATTCGAGCGACTTTACTGCGCAAATAGGTCACCCCCGCAGCCCAAATTTCTTGTTGGTCTATCGGGCATTTCGGATTAGAAATTTGTGAAATAGCCTGGTCTGAGCTTCTCATTTCTGATTTACATACCTCAAAAAGGTTCTTTTGATTAATAAATAAATCCCAATTAGCTTCTTTTGCTTGGACACATTTCCCTTCTTGATCTTGAATTTGAATTCCTTGAGGGGTTAAATAAATTTTAAAATAACTCATAAGATTAAATTTTTAATATTTCTAGAGCAACGCCAACCTCATGTTGGACTCGAATAGGATACGAAATGTCAAATATACAAAGGTTGTCGATCTTTGCATGAACAATTTTAATGGGTTCTTTCTTACTTATTTTCATGAACTCATTTAAATGTTCGTAAGAAAAAGTTATTTGTTGATTGATTTCAGGCTCTATGGTTACTATTTCAGCTTGTTTTAAGGCATCAATACTAGCTTCTTTATAAGCATGAATCAACCCAGGAACACCTAATAAAGTTCCTCCAAAGTATCGAACAACTGCCACTAGAATAAAATGTAAGTTGGCAGAAAAGAGGGTGTTTTGTATAGGTTTTCCTGCACTTCCGGCTGGTTCTCCATCGTCATTTGACCTCGTTTCCTCGGGCGTAAAACCTAATCGATACGCGTAACAGACGTGTCTAGCTTTAGGATGCTCAGATTTTAAATTGCCTACTAAATTTTTTATTTCTTCTAAATCTTTCACGGGAAAGGCCTTAGCGATGAACTTACTTCCTTTATCTTTGTAAATTCCGTCCGAGGCTTGTTTGATTGACAAATAGGAATTAGGAGGATCGATCATAGCCTTAAATTTAATCATTACATGCATAATAATTATTTTTTTCTGCAAAAATTGGTGGTTCAATTAAGGCAAGCGTTAATGTATGCGCGGCTAAAGCAATGTTTTTCGCAAGAAAAGGATGAATTAGTTTTGGGCTTTGAACGACAAAATGGAGAAGATTTTTGGATTAAATGTGTGTTGGGTTCGCAATTTTCTATTCTCCAATTTCCAGATCAATTTCATCGTGCGGGCCGAAATTCAGTCGATTTATTTTCTGAATTATTGTTGGCCGAAGTGCAAGCAATAGAAATGTTTGAGAGCGAGCGTGCTTTTTCGATTCATTTATTGGGCGATTTTGTCTTGGTGTTTAAACTTTTTGGCAATCGGTCTAACTTGATTTTGTTTCGCGATTCTACCTATCAATCTCAATTTCAAGGTAGGTTGAAAAATGACCAATCGATTGATCTCAAACAAATTGATCGCCACATCCAGCAAGATTATCAGGCTTTTGTAGAGAATGATTGTGACGTATTTTCTTTGTTTCCTACCCTAGGGAAAGAGGGTTTAGCGTATCTCCACCGGAATGGATTTGAGGCATTAAAGGCTCCAGATCGCTGGTTATTACTCGAGCAAATGCTTGACGTTTTAGACCAACCATCATTTTTTATTGCCGAATCTGAAAAGGGGGTTTATTTGACCTTATTTCCAGTAGATGAGTACTTGTATAAGTCGACCGATCCCATGGAAGCCTTAAACAAACTTTATGGCTTTCATTTTTCTGTAGGCGAATTTAAGAAGGAGAAAAATATGATTTTAGCGGCCTTGGATCGAAAATTGACCAAGACTCAAAACTACTTGGATGATTTACATCGCCAAAAAGTTCTTCGGGATTCGAACGTTCCATACGAGGAAATTGGCAATATTTTGATGGCTAATTTGCACGCAATTCCTACGAACACTTCACAAGTTATTTTGGAGGATTTTTACCGGAATCAACCCATTAAAATAAAATTGAATGCAACGATTTCGGCTGCTCAGAATGCTGAAAACTATTACCGAAAGTCTAAAAATTACAGCAAAGAGGTGGCATATTGGCAATCCAATGTGGATAAAAAAAGCCAAGAAATCATACACATTCATGAGCAAATTGCAGCCGTGGAGATCGCTGAAACGCGCAAAGCATTAAAATCTTTTGCAGCTATTTTAACGCAAACTAAAAATGTAGAGGCGGAAGGAAATGAGATACCTTTTAAGCAATTTGAGGTAGATGGTTGGGTTATTTGGGTTGGAAAAAGTGCGAAAAACAATGATTTGTTGACCCTTAAATATGCGAAAAAATTTGATCTATGGCTGCATGCAAGAGATGTGGCAGGGTCACATGTTATCATTAGAAATCCTAACCAGAAAGTAGTTCCTAAATATGTGGTTGAAAAAGCCGCGGGATTAGCTGCTTATTTTTCAAAAAGACAATCGGACTCATTGTGTCCCGTGATTGTTACTCCCAAAAAATATGTGAGAAAAACGAAAGACTTGTTGGCAGGTCAAATGATCGTGGATCGAGAGGAAGAAGTCGTTTTGGTCAAACCTGAGCTCATTGAATAAATATCATTTTCTCCATAAAAATTCACAAAACTTTTATTTTGTTGACTATTCCTCTAAATTAGCATTTACAAGAATACTTACTAACCAAAAAATTTATGCAATCCCAAGGTTTACAAACGTTAGATTACCTCGTATTTTTATTTTA
>JBIKRO010000149.1:0-2665 GCA_044349095.1 Aquirufa sp.
CTCATACATGATTCCGAAAGCAGCCCAAGAGTTCAATAAAGATATGGCTCAAAGCTTTGAAGGGATTGGAGCAACACTTCGATTAGAAGGGGATTATGTAACGATACAGGATTTAGTTCCTGGTGGTCCAGCCTTTAGAAGTAAATTAATTAATCCCAAAGATCGCATTGTGGGAGTGGCCCAAGGAGATGACGGTAGCTTTGTCGATGTGATCGGTTGGTTTACCGATGACGCCGTCAAATTAATTCGTGGGCCCAAAGGCACAGTGGTCCGTTTGAAAATTCTTCCTGCCTCTGGGGTGACGGGTTCGCCGACCAACGAGATCCGAATTGTTCGTGAAAAAATAAAACTAGAAGAGCAAACAGCGAAGAAAGAAGTCTTGGTTTTCAATCAAGGCGACAAAAAAATCAAATTAGGTTTGATCACGATTCCGATGTTTTACCGAGATTTTGAGGGAGCTAGAAAGCGTGAGACCGATTTTAAATCGACGACTTCTGATGTGAAACGTTTTTTAGGCGAATTTAAGCAAGAGGGAATCGATGCCCTGATTGTGGATCTTCGTAACAATGGGGGAGGTTCGTTAATTGAGGCAATCGATTTAACGGGTTTGTTTATTACCAAAGGACCTGTTGTTCAAAGAAAACAATCGGATGGCAAAATAACCCAAGAATTAGACCGTGACATAGAGCAATCGTATGACGGACCTATGGCGATTATGATCAATCGTTTTTCTGCATCTGCATCTGAGATTTTTGCGGCTGCGATTCAAGATTATAAGCGTGGCATTATTGTAGGTGAGCAATCTTACGGCAAGGGCACCGTTCAGTCGGTCGTTGATTTAGATAATTACATGGCGAATGAAAAAGAGCCTGTGGGCCAACTGAAAATTACCTTGGAGAAATTTTACCGCATTAATGGAAGTTCAACCCAACACAAAGGCGTGAGTCCTGATTTTGCAATGCCGTCTGCTTTTTCTGCAGAGGAGTTTGGAGAAAGTTCTCAGCCGAGCGCGTTGCCATGGGATATGATTGCGTCGACGATCTTTACACCTACTTTACATGTTAACACAGCGGTACTTTCCAAAGTGCAATCTGGCTTTAATGTTCGTTTAAAAACGAAACCTGATTTGGTGAAATTGAGAGAAGATTTTAACCGTTGGAAAAAAATTAAAGAAACCAATTCTATTTCTTTGAATTTAACCAAGCGCAAAAAGGAATTGGATGATCAGAAGAAAAAACCGGATGAGGCTCAAGCGGTAGAGGATGCATTATCTGGCGGTGTTGGACCTGCGGCCTCAGAAACCGATGCAGATAAGAAAGCAAAATCGGCGGCCGATAAGCATGCAAAAGATGTTTATTTAAAGGAAACTCAACAAATTGTGGCTGATTGGCTCCAAGCTTTAAGTCCTAAAGTAGCTAAATTAAACGCTCCTAAATAGTTTTTATGATGGATTCAAAGTCTTTATTAGCGAAGGCCTTGCCTTGCGTTAGAGAAACGGGCCAATGGATTCAGTCGGCAATTAGCCAAGTAAAATCAGGTGATATTATCTATAAGGGGACGAATGACTTGGTGTCGTTTGTAGACCAACAAGCCGAATCGAAATTAAAAGAGGGTTTGTCGGCCATTTTTCCAGAAGCACAATTCATTGCCGAAGAGAGTGATTCCAATTACGATGAGGTTGGCAATGGGTATTATTGGGTCATTGACCCTTTAGATGGCACGACAAATTTCTTACATGGTTTACCCATTTATGCGGTTTCGGTTGGATTGATTCATAACAAGCAGCCTATTTTAGGCATGATTTTTGAACCTAATCAGGATGAGATGTTTTATGCATCCAAAGGGAATGGGGCGTTTTTGAACGATAAATCGATTCAAGTTTCACCAGCTGAAACGTTGGCCACAAGTTTATTAGCGACCGGATTTCCTTATTATGATTTTTCATATCAAGATCGTTACCTGGATTTATTGAAGGAATTAATGCAAAAATCGCATGGTCTTCGAAGGATGGGAGCGGCATCGATCGATTTGGCTTACACGGCTTGCGGTCGATTTGAAGGATTTTTTGAGGCTAATTTGAAGCCATGGGATGTAGCAGCAGGTAAAATAATTATTGAAGAGGCGGGTGGACGTGTGACTAATTTCAGTGGAGGTGAGGATGTGATTTTTAGTGGAGAAATTATCGGAGCAGGACCTATTTTTGACGAATTTTTATCAACTTTGCAACGCAAATGGTTTTTAGTTTAGTGATGGAAGGAATTTTGATTTTTATTGTTTTTGCCGCGGCTGTCTTTTATGTATGCAGGATGGTCTATAATGCATTTTTTGCCCAATCAAATGCGGGTTGCGCAAAAGGTTGTGGTTCTTGCCAAACCTCAATGCCTACATTTGCTGAAGACTTATCTCAACCCAATGCTAAGTCTTGAAAGATTCCACTCAAGGTAAGATTGTTGAACTACGCATTATCCGCCGTATTTATGGTTTTTTAAAACCGTATCAATTTACCTTTTGGTTATTGGTTTTTTTAATTCTTTGCATGGCTGCCGTTTCTCCAGCCGTTCCCTTATTGATTCGCTATACCTTAGATCATTATGTTTCTACGGATCAAATTTCAAATCTTATTCGAATGTTTTTTTACATGCTTGGGGTGTTGTTTTTACACACC
>JBIKRO010000095.1:0-9308 GCA_044349095.1 Aquirufa sp.
AGTTAGCCATCAAGGAAATTTTGATGTCATCACATTTGTTCAAAGCACATGGATTCAAGATGATTATGCGAAGAGTTTAACATTGGATTTTTGGACAGGCGCTATTGCCGGTACATTTTTTATCTTGAGTGAGGGAAGGAGATTAAAAATAAAATACCATTACCTTTATGTTATACTGACGATGTTGATTGGATATGCCTTTGCGTTTCCGCTGTTTTTATTTGTCCGTAGTAAATACGTAAATCAAGTTTAAGCATGGAAGAATATATTGCATCGTTTCCAGAGAATACCCAGAAAATTTTAATCGAGGTTTGCGAGGCTATACGAAGCGTGGTCCCAGAAGGAACGGAGGAATTATTGGCCTATGGGATGCCTACCTTTAAATACAAGAAAAATTTGGTGCATTTTGCCGCATGGAATAATCATCTTGGATTTTATCCAACACCTAGCGGGATAAGGGAATTTCAGGATCAATTATCTATTTATGAGGGTGCCAAAGGATCTATAAAATTTCTTTATAGTCAACCCATACCCATCGATTTAATCAAACAAATCGTTGAATTCAGAGTCAAAGAGGTCATTAGCAAATCAAATTAATTGATTTTCCTTTTCTCAATTTTCAAATTTCGTCCAAAAGATTTGAAGCCTAATTCGGGTGAATATCCAACAGATTGCTTTGAATAGTATCCTTTTTCATTGTATGGACGTTTGCGAGGATGATCTTTGCAAGTTTGAGAACAGGCACCATCCATTTCTTGTAAGCAAGTAGGGCAGATAGCTAAATGTTCGTTACATTCTGGATTAGCGCAATTAACCATATGGTCTGATAAAGAATCACAAACATGGCATTTCGAGATTACCTCAGGGTTAATGGAATTAACGAGGGTAGCTACGCGGTTATCAAATACATAACAAGAACCGTCAAAGTCTTCACCACCTTCTTCTAAACCATACTTAATAATTCCACCATGCAACTGGTATACATTCGTAAATCCTTTTTCTAGCAAATAGGCGGAAGCTTTTTCACATTTAATTCCACCGGTACAATACGTAATCACTTTTTTATTTTTCAAGTGATCAATTTCATGCACATGATCCGGTAGATCTCGGAGATTCTCCATGTCAAAAGTATAAGCGCCTTTAAAGCGGCCTAATTCATGTTCGTAGTTTGATCGCATGTCGACCAAAACGACATCAGGATCATTCTTAAGCATGTTTTTGAACTCGGCAGGTTTTAGATGTTTGCCCGTACGTTCTAATGGATTAACAGATAATTCTGAATGAACGATTTCATTTTTCACACGGACATGCAATTTGGCAAAAGTATGGGCATCGTGATTTTCAATTTTAAAATCAAAATCGGTGCCTTGAAAAATTGGATCCTCTTTAAGCCATTGCATGTAATTTTGGCAATCCGCATGAGTACCGGAAACGGCCCCATTTAAACCTTCACTTGCCACGATAATCCTACCTAAAATACGATTCTTGATACAAAAAAGGTGGTGTTTCTCCCTATATGATTCAGGATCAGCAATAGGGGTATAGTTATAATAAAGTAATACACTGTAAGGTTTCATCTTCAACATGATTTACAGATTAAACAAAAAGTGACGATGGGGAGATTCGAACTCCCAAACCTTAACGGCACTACCACCTCAAGGTAGCGTGTCTACCAATTTCACCACATCGCCAAAACGGTTAGCAAAATTACCAATAATTTACTTACTTGCCAAGAATTCGAAATACTCAAAATTAATTAATAAGATGGCTTTAGAACTAAGCGGAAAATTAATCAAAAAATTACCTGAGGTTACAGGAACAGGTAAAAATGGTACAAATTGGATCAAGCAAGAATTTGTACTTGAAACTCAAGATCAATACCCTAAAAAAGTATGCATGTCGGTATGGGGAGATAAAACCCAAGATTTAACTCCCGTACAAGAAGGTGAAATAGTAAAAGTTCAATTTAATGTAGAATCCAGAGAATACAATGATCGCTGGTATACGGAAATTAGAGCGTATAAATTAGATCGCACTGGGTCAAGCCCAAGCGTTCCCCCTAATGTGGAGCCAAGTCCAGCGGGAGGTTATCAATTTCCTCCATTAGCCACAGAAAGTGGCGATGATTTGCCTTTTTAAGATCAACATAATCAAATAATCAGTCATTGAGTTTTCATAAAATTCAGTGACTGATTATTTTTTTTAGCGATTGATGGTCTTCTCCATCGCTTGATGAACGATATCTGCCTCAATAAAAGTATTCCCATACGCTATAAACCCTAATTTTTCATAAAGGGGTTTTACACTGACTTGTGCATGTAAATAAAAATGCGGCACACCTTCAAAAGTATTCTGGGAAACCGCCATCAAATGATTGATGAGTTCGGTCGCATAGCCTTTTCCACGGTATTGGATGAGTGTAGCAATACGTTCTATTTTAATCCCTTTATCTGTTTTGCGAAAACGTCCCGTCGCAACCGCCAATTCATTTTCAAAAAGTAAGTAATGCTGAGCTACCGCATCTAATTCATCAAATTCCTCAGAGGGTAAACATTTTTGTTCATGGACAAATACTTCGGTTCGAATGGCAAAAACTTGCTTGATTAATACAGGGTCTTCTGCTTGAATTATTTTTATGTCGGGCATCATTATTTCGATTGCTTTCCGTAAGCTTCAATAATCTCACGGACTAATCGGTGACGCACTACATCAGAACCATCCAATTCCACAAAGTCAATTCCTTCTATACCGGCAAGAATTCTTTCCGCATCTCCTAAACCAGAGGTTTGGTTTTTAGGTAAGTCGACCTGCGATTTATCACCCGTTATGATAGTTTTGGATTGAATACCCATTCGAGTAAGAAACATTTTCATTTGCATCGAAGTCGTATTTTGCGCTTCATCCAATAAAATAAATGCCTTATTTAACGTTCTTCCGCGCATGTAGGCTAAAGGCGCAATTTCGATTGTCCGATTTTCCAAATAAAACTTAAGCTTTTCTTGAGGAATCATATCATCCAACGCGTCATATATCGGGCGTAAATAGGGGTCAATTTTTTCCTTTAAATCACCAGGTAAGAAACCTAAATTTTCACCGGCTTCCACAGCAGGCCGGGTGATAATTATTTTCTTTACTTCTTTATTTTTCAGGGCTTTAACCGCTAGAGCTACAGCCGTATAGGTCTTACCGGTACCGGCTGGTCCGATCGCAAAAACAATATCATTTTTGGAAGCGGACTCCACTAATTTTCGTTGATTCGGTGTTTTCACCTTGATCACAATCCCTTTATTTCCAAAAAGCAATACATCCTTATCATCCACCCAAGGCAACACTTTTTCTTCACCTGTTGGATTTAAAACACCATCAATAAATAAAGTCATGTGCTTTATACTCAAGGAACTATGAGATTCTAAATGTGCAATGCACTGATTTACAATGGCTTCCACTAAAGAAATTTGATCATCAGAACCTCGAATGGTAAGTTGTTCTCCTCTGGCTATGATTTTAGTTTGAGGAAAAGCATTCATTAATGCTTGAAGATTTGCGTTTGAGACCCCCAAAAAATCAATTAAGGAGATGTCGGCTAAAGAAATTATTTTTTCTAACAAGAAGAATTAATTTAATGATGAATGAAAACACTAAAATATAAAATAATTGAAATTTTAATAGAATGAGAAGATGATATTTTTGATAAATTATCGTAAAATTGTACCTATGGAATCTAACACACCATCCTCCATTTTTAAAAAGGGAAATCAGCAAGCAAATACGGCTTATCGGTCTAATATGCCGCAAAGACTAAGTGATATGGGTTTGGGAAAATTACCTCCACAAGCCTTAGATTTAGAGGAAGCACTTTTAGGGGCACTTATGCTGGAGAAAGAACCTTTGGCGAATGTGATTGAGTTGTTAAAACCAGATACATTTTATAAAGAAGCGCATCAAAAAATATTTGGAGCGATTCAAGCTTTATTTCAAGCCTCACAGCCCGTTGATTTATTGACGGTCAATAATCAGTTAAAATCAAATGGTGAATTAGAAAAAGCAGGTGGGACTAGTTATTTGGCCCAATTGACCTCCAGGGTAAGTTCAACATCCAATGTTGAATTCCATGCGCGTATAATCATTGAGCAATATATCAAAAGACAGTTGATTCATATTTCATCTGAAATCCAAAGGCAATCGTATGAAGACACGTCCGATGTTTTTATGATTTTGGACCGAATGGAACAAGAATTATTCACGATAGCCGAGTCCAATATTCGTAAAAATTACGAAAGTATGTCGGACATTTTGAAAAAGGCTGTCGAGGAATTAGAAAAGAAACAATTGCAAAAAAGTGGCTTGACAGGTATTCCGTCAGGTTTTACTGATTTAGACCGATTAACCTCAGGCTGGCAAAAGCAAGAATTAATCATTATTGCCGCAAGACCCGGTATGGGAAAAACGGCCTTTGTCGTTTCTGCCTGTCGAAATGCGGCCGTAGATTTTGGACATTCAGTGGCCTTATTTTCACTTGAAATGTCGGCGGTCCAATTGGTCAACAGGATTATTTCAGCCGAAGCAGAAATAGAGGCTGAAAAAATTAGAAAAGGAAAATTAGAAGCCCATGAGTGGCAACAATTGCACTCAAAAATAAAGACATTATTTGACGCTAAAATATTCATTGACGATACGCCTGCATTATCCATTCTGGAGTTGAGAGCGAAATGTAGACGTCTAAAAGCGCAAAAAAATATCGAATTAATTGTGATTGATTACTTACAATTAATGACAGGAGATTCATCCGGGAAAGGACCTTCAGGAAACAGAGAGCAGGAAATTGCCCAAATCTCAAGGGCTTTAAAGCAATTAGCCAAAGAATTAGATGTACCAGTGATTGCATTATCGCAATTAAATCGTTCTACGGAGACAAGGGGTGGAAATAAGAAACCTCAACTATCTGACCTTCGTGAATCTGGGGCGATTGAGCAAGATGCGGATCAGGTAATGTTTATTTATCGACCCGAATATTACCAAATTACACAAGATGACCAGGGGAACTCGTTGGTTGGCATGGGAGAAATCATCATGGCTAAAAACCGTTCCGGTTCATTAGAAAATGTGTGGTTGAAGTTTATTGGTAAATTCACGAAATACTGCGATTTAGATTTCCAACCTTTTGGCAATCAAGAGGGATCTCAAAACCATGTATTAAGTGCATTAGGAGATCAGACGTCTAGTTTTGAGCAGCAAAAAAATGAATCGTCTGTATTCAAGTCAAGTAAAATGAATTTACCTCCAGAAGATTATGATCCATTGAATACTCCCTTCTAAGGAGGAATTAAATACTATTTAAATAAAAAAAGACGTGTTAATGACACGTCTTTTTTTTTACAGAAAATCTCACATCATCATGATTTCAAACGTAATCTGACTATATTTTCTACATGATGCGTTTGAGGAAACATATCGACTGGATGTACGATGTCAACCGAATAGGCAACGTCCAATAAGGCTAAATCTCTAGCTTGAGTGGCAGGATTACAACTTACGTAGACAATTGTTTTAGGCAATACCTTTAATATTTGAACGATTACTTCTTCATCCATTCCAGCCCGAGGAGGATCCGTAATAATCACATCAGGCTTTCCGTGAATGGAAATAAATTCCTCCGTTAATACCCGTTTCATATCACCGGCAAAAAAAGAAGCGTGATCTATATTATTTAATTTAGCATTGATATGCGCATCTGCCACTGCCATTTCGACATATTCCAAACCTACTATTTTGGAGGCTTGATTGGCCAAAAACAAACCAATGGTGCCAGTCCCCGAATATAAATCATATACAATTTCAGATCCTGTTAGGCCTGCATATTCACGAACTAATTGGTACAAGCGAATCGCTTGTTTTGAATTGGTTTGAAAAAATGATTTTGGGCCAATCTGAAAGACTAAATCCTCCATTTTTTCCTCTATGAAAGGTTTTCCATGGTAGCAAACAACCTCAAGATCATGAAAAGTATCATTCCCTTTTTGGTTAATTACGTAATTTAATGAGGTAATTATAGGAAATTCAGCTTTCAAAAAAGCCATCACAGATTCTATTTCTTGTGGCTCAGCATAGGCAAACTGAACCGTGACCATCCACTGGCCAATGCTCGTATTTCGAATAATCAAATTCCGTAAAGCACCTTCCTTTTGAAATTTCAACTCATAAAATGAAATATTTTTTTCTTCTGCAAAGGCGAAGACACTATTCCGAATGGCGTTGGACGGATCGGGTTGAAGGTAGCAATGATCAACGGCTAATATTTTATCGAATCGACCAGGCACATGAAATCCTAAGGCATGCAAAGAACCTAGGTCCTCAGAACCTATTTCATCATGAGTAAGCCAACGAGCCGATGAAAAGGTAAATTCAAGTTTGTTTCGATAGTAATATGCCTCATCAGAACCTAAAATAGGCATAAATTCAGGGAGTGAAACTTTAGCGATTCTTGTTAAATTATCTGAAACTTGGCGCGTTTTAAAAGCTAATTGGGATTCGTAGGAAACATGTTGCCATTTACAACCCCCACATACTCCAAAATGAGAACAAGGAGCATCAACTCGATGCGTCGAAAGGGCCTGAATATTGATGGCCTGGGCTTGTTTAAACTTCTTTTTAGACTTTAAAATACGTAAATCAGCTATGTCACCAGGAGCCACAGGCCCTTGAACAAAAATAATTTCATCGTTAACTTTGGATATGCATTTGGCTTCGGCGGCAAAGTCCAAAATTTCTATTTGCTCCAAAACCACTGGAATTCTCTCTTTCTTTTTACTCATTTACATTAAAATATTGACGAAAATACGGCTTTATATGTGCAAGCCAATCAAAAATATTAACTTCGTTCTAAATTTTTTCACATGAATAACAAGGTTATTATCATTACAGGGGGGTCCTCAGGAATAGGAAAAGCATTGGCCTTACAATATGGACTGTTGGGTGCTCGAGTAGTTATCACGGGACGAAATAAAGAAAAACTGCAAGAAACGACGGTTGAGTTACAAAAAGTTGGAATTTCAATTGTCGGTATTCCCTGTGACAGCAGTCTGGAAAAGGAGACCCGATTAATGGTTGAACAAGTGAAAAATCAGTTTGGGCAAATTGACCTATTGATTAACAATGCAGGAATATCGATGAGATCTATGTTTGAGGATGTAAGTATAGATGTGCTTAAAACGGTCATGGACATCAATTTTTGGGGTACTGTTTATGCGACTCAAGCTGCATTGCCCTATTTAAAGGAATCAAAAGGAGGAATCATCGGTATTTCATCCATTGCAGGTTATCGGGGATTACCGGTTAGAAGTGGATATTCAGCTTCAAAATTTGCCATGAATGGATTTTTAGAAGCCTTGAGGACAGAATTACTTCATTCTGGAGTACATGTATTAATCGCTTGTCCAGGGTTTACTGCCTCTAACATTAGAAACTCATCTCTTAACTCTGAAGGAAATATTACGGGGGAAACCATGAGAGAAGAGGATAAAATGATGTCGGCAGATAATGTAGCCCTTAAAATTATTCACGCATACCAACAAAAGAAAAAGACTTTAATTATGACCTTTCAGGGTAAATTGACTGTTTTTCTAAATAAATGGATGAATGGATTGATGGATACTTTGGTGTATAATGCATTAAAAAAAGAACGCAATAGCCCATTAAAATAAAGCCCTGCCAGATATAACCTAACAGGGTCTTATACTCCTTAACTTACCACTCTATGAACTTAAAATATTAAAATCTTCTATTTTTTGAAGAAAGTAAGGCGTTGCGGCTTCAAATTCATTCATTAGCATCAAAAAATACTTTCTCTCAAAAACTAAAAACTTACAATCAACCAACGTTTTCATACTACAGCTGTAACTTTTACCATCCATAGCTTCTTCAATTCCGATAAAACAAGGCAAATTAATGATCCTTGATTTTGTTTTGTCGGAGGGCCAATCAAAAAGCAAACTTCCTTCCTTTAAAAAAAAAACAAATTCAGCTTTTTGCCCTTTTCTAAAAATGTGTTCTTCAGACAAATACTTCATCTCAATCCCACTAGCCAATATTTTTTTTTCTGTTTCTGTAAAGGTATCTGCCATTTGAATTAAATAAATCAACCGTCTTAGGTTAATTAGTTGACGAAAATACGGGGCTTTGATGGAAAAAAACCTAACATAGATCAGTTTTAGCATTGCGTTTTGTCATTAAAATAAACGAACAGATTGCACAAATTTGTTCAAATATTTTTTTGATGAATTTAGTAGCATCCACTCCTAAAAAAATAGACTTTGCATCAACTTGCTTCCATTGCGGGGAGTTGAATGAGGATAAGGCCATTCAGTATAATAAACATGCATTTTGTTGCTCAGGGTGCCAACAAGTCTATAAATTACTATCCGATCATTCATTAGAAGATTATTACGATTGTGAAGTAGTCCCTGGAATATCCCCCAATGCAAAACGATTTCATTTTTTAAATCATCCCATTTTTCGAGATAAACTGATCAATTTCACACATCAAGGAACATCAAAAGTCACTTTCCAATTACCCGGAATTCATTGCAGATCGTGTTTATACCTATTAGAAAACCTATATAAACTTAATAGCGCGATTATCAAGACCACTTTGAATTTTACAAAAAAAGAACTGAGTATATGGTTTAAAGATTCAGAAATTACATTAGGTGATTTGGCTAATTTCTTAGCAAGCATAGGCTATGAGCCGTTTATTGACTCAGAAGATTCACGAGCCCATCAGCATAAAAGTTTAACGGAAGAAAATAACTTATTTATAAAATTAGGGGTCGCCGGTTTCTGCGCTGGAAACGCGATGCTATTTAGTTTTCCTGAATATTTGGGCATCGATGATGGGGATTTAAAATACCTTTTTGGATATCTGAATCTATTTTTGGGAACCATTGCCGTTTTTTATTCAGGCTCTGATTACTTTAAAAATGTTTGGTCACATCTAAAATTAAAGAAGATTACGATCGAGCTACCTATTTTGTTGGGCATCCTAGTAGGATACCTAAGAAGTGTGTATGAGATTATTTCTCATTCAGGTGCTGGATATATTGACTCAGTTTCAGGGTTATTATTTTTTCTTTTAATAGGCAAATGGTTCCAGCAAAAATCCTTTGATTTTCTATCATTTGAGCGCAATTACACCTCCTATTTTCCTTTGACGATTACCAAAATAATTAAAGGATTGGAGGTTTTGGCACCCTTACAGGAAATAGCCATAGGAGATCATGTAATGATTCGAAATCAAGAAATCATACCGGCAG
>JBIKRO010000004.1:0-97008 GCA_044349095.1 Aquirufa sp.
ACTTTAATCGTATCTTTTTCTTGGTAAAGTTCAGGTGAAATGGATCTTCGGATAGGCAAAATAAACATGAGTCCATCAGCCATGGCTCCTTTTTGAAATGCGGCATCGTAGAAAAATATTAGGTTTCGACTCCCATTAAATAACTTCCTATTTTTATATGTTTTTACTCGGAAACAATCACCGACCCCAATGGGATCACGTGCATAGAACTGTGCATCATATCCATTTTTAGGCTTACCATCGGCTGCTTGTCTTTGATTTGCTTCATCGAATTGATATAAAATGGAATCAATCGGCGGAACACGTCTCATCGTTTCAGAAGCTGTAAAAATTTCATTGGCAGTTTTGACGGTCAATTTATATGTTTTACCTACTTTTCCGAAAATGTCTGTCGGCGAATCAGGAGTCCAAACATAAGCACCCAATTCTGATTTAGCTTCTTTAAATAAATACTCTTTACCTTCGTTATCCGAAATTGAAACATTAGCGCCTACAATTTTGGGAGCATTTGTATTGTCAAAATAGTCTTGGGATCTAGATAAAACAATTTTTTGAGGTCCTGGTAAATTCGTCAATGTGGCTTCTATAACCATATAATGATCAGAACTAGGCGTATTCAAGGTCACGATGTCTTCACATGAACTCAAAATGAACCCTAGCATCAAAACAAATAAAATCGAGGTATTTGCCTTCATCAAAATGAAAAATTATAAGTGACTGCTGGAACAAAAGAACCAATAATAGATAACTGGACCGCCTCTGTTTTCATTGAATTATCTTCGTTTGGCCTAGTATAAATAGAAAAAGGATTTTTTCGATTGTACACATTATAAATCGAGAAAACCCATTCAGATGTTCCTTTGCCAAACAAAGCTTTTTTGTTTTTCTTGGTGGCCGACAAATCCAATCGATTGTAATCTGGTACCCTAATATTTCCTCGAGTTCCAGGTTGAGTTTGAGGATAAGCAATGCCTTCATAAATGTATTTTTGTGCAGGAATCGAATAAGGAACACCCGTAATATAAGCGAAATTAGCCCCAAAAGACCATTTGTCACTTAGGCTATACTGACCTATTACGTTCAACGTATGCGTACGGTCATATCGATTTGCATACCATTCGCCCCCATTAAGTCCTTCTATTTTTCGCTCGGTACGTGCCAAAGTATAACTAACCCACCCGGTCAATTTACCTACGTTTTTCTTGACAAAAAACTCAATTCCATAGGCTCTGCCATCTCCAAACAGTAAGTCTTTTTCAAAATAAGGATTCAAAAACAAATTAGCTCGATCTGCATAATCAATTTGATTTTGCATCGCCTTATAATAAACCTCGACAGAAGTTTCATAATTATTTCCGTCAGGCCCCAAATTTTTAAAGAAGCCCATGGCAACTTGGTCAGCTAATTGGGGTTTTATATTATTGGTCGATGAAGTCCAAACATCCAAAGGAGTAGAAGCTGCCGTATTGGACATCAAATGCACATATTGAGCTAGGCGATTGTAACTTGTTTTAATGGATGCATTTTGGCCTACATTTAAATTCAAGGATAACCTAGGCTCCCAATTTCCGTATGAGGCTACGGTGGTAGTAGGATCCGTTTTATTGATTTTTAAAATATAGCCTGATGCATTTTCTGTGGAAATAGGCACTTTAACACGGTCATAGTATTCCCCATTCAAACTTTTATAATCATAATAAGAATACCGCATTCCGTATTGAACAGAAAAGACAGGTGATATTTTCAATTCTTGGCTTATATAAGCAGACGACTCCGTTCCCTTTTTATTTGCTTGGCCAAATTCCCGTTTCTCACCAGTGGATGTAGCGATAGCTTTGCCAGGTTTAAACTCATATGAAAGAATTTGGCCCCCAAAACTGATCGTGTTTGTCGGATTAACGTAATAAGTAAAATCTGGCTTGATGCTTAAATTTTCAATATTGGACGACCATTTAAATGAATCATTGGGTCTTTTATTTTCGATATCAGAGTCTAATAAATAATCATAGTTGCTATAAAAAGCCGTAGCGTTCATAAATAGTTTTTCGGAAAAAACATGATTCCAGCGAGAGGATATAGTTCCATTGCCCCAGTTAAAACCAAAACTCGTCCCAAAAACATCTCGCCCAAAGTAACCAGAAAGGAAAACGGTATTTTTAGCATTGATGTTGTAATTAACCTTGGCCGTTAAATCATAAAAATTAAAGGACGCATTTGCATTGTTGCCCGTTAAAAAAGGCTTGGCCAAAATGTCTATGTAGGATCTTCTTGCGGCAAAAATAAACGAAGCTTTATCTTTTATAATGGGCGCCTCAATCGAAAAACGCGAAAATATAACCCCAATACCTCCATTAACTTCAAGCTTTTTGGAATTACCTTCCTTCATTTTTACGTCCAATATGGAGGACGCCCGACCACCATATTGAGCTGGAATACCTCCTTTGTAAAGCTTTACATCTTTAACAGCATCCGGATTAAATACAGAGAAAAAACCAAATAAATGGGATGAGTTATAGACAGGAGCATCATCTAGTAAAACAAGGTTTTGATCTACACCCCCACCACGAACATTAAATCCTGATGCACCTTCACCTACCGTTGACACACCCGGTAAAAGCTGAATGGCTCTAACTAAATCGACTTCTCCCAGTAAAGCAGGAATTTTCCGAATGGTTTTAATGTCAATTTTATTCACTGACATTTCAATCCCCTTAACATTTTCGTCAATGGCCCTAGTGCGAACCACCACCTCATCCAATTCTTTATTAGTTGATTTTAATTCCAAATTAAGTACTTGAGACGCTCCTGAAAATAGGACTTTTCGTTCGATTTTTTCGTAACCGGTTGAACTGAAAATTAAGGTATATTCACCAGGATTTAGGGTAATGCTGTAGAAACCATAGGTATTTGAGGAGTTACCTACTTTCAGTTCCTTTACATATACATTAGCACCGATTAAACCTTCCCCATTCAAGGCATCTTTTAAGTAGCCACTAAGTGTAGATTTCTGGGCTACAACTAAATTGGAAAAACTTAGGCAAACTATAATGATTAGGGCGCGAATATTCATATTCATAAGTGCAAATTTAAGGCACAATATCCAATTCCCATGACCACTCATCACAAAATATAAAAAATTATATTATCAGTAACATATTACTGATAATTTTTTAATACGAGTTAATACATTATTTTTACCCATTGAAAAATCGACTATGGATTTAAAAATATTCGGAAAAATAATTAGAGAGAAAAGAAGTACGCTAAGATTAAAGCAGGACGAATTGAGTGAAAAAAGTGGAGTAGCCATTAAAACCATTCATTCCATTGAGCTAGGAAAAGGCAATCCGTCTATTAAAACAATATTACGATTATTTGACACGTTAGAATTAGATTTCATTGTGGTAGCAACTAAGATAAAAAATTAATTATGGAACACGCAATCAGTCATGAGAGAATCCCGACTCACATTTTCGCCGATTCAGAAAAAGCATCCAAGGCAGTTGCCTTAGAAATAGCCGCATTGATTAGGCAAAAAACGAAGGAGAATAAACCAGCCGTTTTAGGATTAGCCACGGGTTCTTCACCGAAAAAAGTATACCAAGAACTTATTCGGATGCATAAAGAAGAAGGCTTAAGTTTCAAAAATGTAATCACTTTTAATTTAGACGAATACCACCCGATGGAGCCGGATTCTGTTCAAAGTTATGTCCGATTCATGAAGGAACAACTCTTTGATCAAATTGACATACCGGTAACAAATTACCATTTACCGGATGGAACATTGCCAATCGAAAAAATACCAGAGTTCTGTAAAGACTATGAAGATAAGATTGAGAAACTAGGGGGATTGGATTTCCATTTATTAGGCATTGGGCGAAATGGCCACATTGGATTTAATGAGCCAGGTTCGCTTATTAATTCGAAGACTCGATTAATGACCTTGGACATCAATACTAAAATAGATGCGGCCGTAGATTTTGGCGGATTAGCCAAAGTTCCCAAAAAGGCGATTACTTTAGGAATTGATAAAATCATGCAGGCAAAACGAATCGTTTTATTGGCCTGGGGTGAACACAAAGCTGAAAGTGTGGCAAGGGCTGTTGAAGGCCAAGTTACTTCCGACATCCCCGCATCGTATTTACAGCAACATACAAACGCAACCTTTATTTTAGATGAAACGGCAGCTGCTTTATTAACTCGGATTAAAACTCCTTGGCTTGTCGACTCAGTGACATGGGATCGAAAAATGATCAAAAAAGCGGTCACGCACTTGTCGTTGCACTTAGAAAAACCGGTATTGAAGTTGACCAACAAGGATTACAATGAAAATGGGCTATCTGATTTACTTTCCTTATATGGTCAAGCGTATGAAATAAACATTGAAGTATTCAATTATTTGCAGCACACCATTTCGGGTTGGCCAGGAGGAAAACCAAATGCGGATGATACCAATAGACCGGAAAGAGCTTTTCCTGCTAAGAAAAAGGTCATCATATTTTCTCCTCATCCGGATGACGATATTATTTCTATGGGTGGTACATTTCAGCGTCTTCAAGATCAAGGTCATGAAGTTCATGTGGCTTATCAAACTACAGGAAACATTGCTGTGGCCGATGATGAAGCACTTCGCTTTGCAGAATTTGTAGTAGATTTCAACGAAAAATTTGAGAGCCCGAACATCAAAGCCAATAAAATATATAAAGATGCTATTCGTTTTTTAAAGAATAAAAAAGATTCCGAATTGGATATTGATGCAGTCCGACAAATTAAAGGCTTAATCAGAAAAGGGGAAGCAAAAAATACTTGTCGGTTTGTAGGGATTAAAAAAGAAAATGCTCATTTCTTAGAGATGCCTTTTTACGAAACAGGTACGATTCGTAAAAAACCATTGGCCGAGATTGATATTCAATTAATCATCGATTTAATCGAGACTGTTCAACCACATCAAATTTACGCCGCAGGAGATTTAGCTGATCCACACGGAACACATAAAGTATGCTTAGATGCGATATTTGAAGCGATTTCAAGAATCAAGCATCGTGAATACATGAAAAATTGCTGGGTTTGGTTATACAAAGGTGCATGGGCTGAGTGGGATATTGACCAGATTGAAATGGCCGTTCCCATGTCTCCGGATCAGGTTTTCAAAAAAAGGATGGGTATTTTTAAACATCAATCTCAAAAAGACGGTGTGGTATTCCAGGGGGACGACTCGCGTGAATTTTGGCAAAGAGCTGAAGATCGTAATAGAGGAACTGCTCAGATTTACAACAAACTTGGGCTAGCAGAATATGAAGCTATGGAGGCTTTTGTTCGTTGGAAATTCTAATTTAGACTAAAGCTTCATATAAAATCTCGGCGGTATGCTTGGCATGTCGCTGAGTTCCATCGTGAATTTGATGCCGGCAACTTGTACCTGAAGCAACTATTTCAGTTTCAATCGTTTGTGCACGGACCGTTGGAAATAAAACCAGCTCCCCTATTTGCATTGACAAATCATAGTGTTCTTTTTCGTAACCAAATGAACCTGCCATACCACAGCAACCCGATGGAATGAGTTGGACTTCATAATTTTCAGGCAAAGACAAAGCCTTTTTAGCGGCCACCAAAGAACTCATGGCTTTTTGCTGGCAATGGCCGTGCAACTTCAATAAACGCTTTTCCTGTTTAAATGAACTTTTAAGGATACGTTTGGCATCAGCCTCACGGGTAATAAACTCTTCTAACAACAACACATTTTTACTCAATTGCTGAGCCTTTTCAAGCCAAGCCTCCGAAACTAAATCAGGATATTCGTCTCTAAAAGTTAAAATAGCTGATGGCTCGATACCCACTAAAGGCATATTTTCGTCAATTAAAGTAGACCATAATTCCACATTAGCCTGAGCCAAAAGGCGTGCTTCATCCAGCATACCCTTGGACAAAAATGAGCGCCCAGAGATTGGATGAGGGATGGTTTTAACTTCGTAGCCTAATTTTTCTAATAAAAGAACTGTTTTTTTACCTACTTCAACATCATTGAAATTTGTAAATTCATCAACAAATAAATACAAAGATTTAGTTGACGAAATAGACTTTCTTCCTTTCAGCCATGACCACAATGTTTGACTGGCCAATAAAGGCATCGTTCTATCTGGATGAAAACCCACCATTTTATTAGCCAATCGGCGTATAAATGGGGTCCCCATCACCAAATTGTATATTGAAGGAACGTATGACGCCAATGAAGATATGGAAGCGAAATGACCCACTAACCAACTCCGTAAAGGGGTACCATTCTCTTTTTGATACTGGTATAAAAATTCCATTTTCAATTTCGCCACATCCACGTTGGACGGACATTCAGCCTTGCAACCTTTACACGCCAAACACAAATCCATAACTTCCTTAATCTCCTTATGATTAAAGCGGTTTGGTTGCGTAGATCGCGTTAAAAACTCCCTTAGAATATTAGCACGGGCTCGAGTCGTTTCTTTTTCGTTTCGAGTTGCCATAAAAGACGGGCACATGGTGCCTCCAGAAATAGGTGTTTTTCGGCAATCCCCTGAACCATTGCATTGCTCGGCATGCTGTAAAATATCTTGATCCTGATACCTAAAAGCTGTATTGAATTCGGGTGTTTGTTGGCCCGCCTCATACCGCAAAAAAGTATCCATCGGCGGCGTATCGACAATTTTATTGGGGTTAAATATTCCCTTGGGATCCCACCACGACTTTAATTCGCGCATCAATTGATAATTCGCTTCACCCACCATCCAAGGAATAAATTCACCTCTCAATCTACCATCCCCATGCTCTCCAGAAAGTGAACCGTTATATTTTTTAACAAGTCGGGCAATTTCTTCGGCAATGTGTCGAAACTGTTGGTGCCCCTCCTCCGTTTTTAAATTAATGATGGGCCTTAAATGCAATTCACCAGAACCTGCATGTGCATAGTGCACACAATATAAATGATTCGCTGTCAGAATCTCATTGAATTCTGCAATAAATGCGGGCAAATCTTGCACATCCACAGCCGTATCTTCAATCACAGCCACTGCTTTTTCATCTCCTGGTAAATTGGAAAGTAGCCCCAAACCCGCCTTTCTTAAATCCCATACTTTTCTAACTCCATCACCCGTAACGTAAGGGAAATGATAGCCAAAACCCGCAGCGCGCATCGCCTTCTCCAGTTTCTGGGCTTGATCGGCAACCTCATTTGCATCATCTCCACGTAGTTCAACGACCAAAATAGCTCCTGGATCCCCTTGAACAAAGAAACGATTTTGACTTTGTTCAGGATTGGCCTTGGTACATTCCAAAATATAATGATCCATTAATTCGGATGCAGATGGATTAAACGGCAAGGCAATTAAATTAGCTCTTAACGCTTCATCTATTGTATTAAAATGTGCACAAACTAAACCCAAATGCGCAGGCGGCAAGGGATCAACATGCAATTTAATGCGAGTAACAAAACAAAGTGTTCCTTCGGAACCTGCGAGAAGATTACAAAAGTTGAAACTCGGCTTTCCAGCAATAAATGAACTGGAATTAACTAACGTGTCAAGTGCATAACCCGTATTTCGTCGATTAATGCTTGGCTTTGGAAACTCAGAAATGATATTATTTTGGACGATTGGGTCCGATAACACCCGAAGTGTCTCCGCATATATTTTCTGCAAGCGACTCCCCTCAGCCAATGTCGAAAGCGTTTTAAATGGATCTTCCGCTTCAAATGTCACAAAAGTACCATCTGAAAGATATCCTTCAACGGCTAGAACATGGTCACGAGTAGAACCATAAACGATGGAATTAGATCCGCAGGAATTATTTCCCAGCATTCCACCCATCATGGCACGATTGGCGGTAGAGGTTTCAGGCCCAAAAAACAAACCGTGTTTTTTCAATTCGACATTCAAGACATCACGAACGACACCGGGTTCTACCCAAACATAAGATTCCCCTTTATTTACTTCTATGATGCGATTGAAATACTTAGAAACATCCACCACTAAGCCGGAGCCTACCACTTGGCCCGCTAGAGATGTCCCTGCCGTCCTTGGAATGATTGGTATTTGGTGCCGATCGGCAAAAGAAATTAACGTTTGAATATCTTCAATCGTCTCAGGTATAGCCACTCCCAAAGGCATTTCTCGGTAGGCAGATGCATCCGTCGCATACAAAGTCCGCATCACAGTATCTGTAAACAGAGAACCTTGTAATTGTTCTGCTAATTCCGATAAGATTGTAGGAGTCAAGGTAGAAACCGCCATGCCATTCAATTAATTCTTAGGTTGCAATTTACATAAACCTAAGATTAGTAGCAATTGGGCAGGGATATAAGTTCCCATGATCATGATTGAATTCCCCGGAAAAGAATAATAAAACTTGGCTAAAGCTAATAAGCTATCAGAAATGACAAAAAAGATAGCGCCTATCAATATAAAATAATAGGAGGAATCCATTTTTCTTAAGTAGGCGGCATAAAGCATTGTACCGAGTGCTAATGCATACAAACCAACAGGAATGTATAAAGCGGCTGGAATGAGAGGTAGTAAAAAAGCTAAAAAACCTACAACGTATATGAATACGGGAATAATGGGCCAAGAGAACCATTGACGCAAATTAAAATAGCCTAGTGAACTTTGGGATGAAAATAGTCGTATATATCCTATCTGCATGATCAAGAATGAACCTAAGCCCAATTGGAAATACAGCGGCGAATTGCCTGGAATCAACAAAAACATGTCACCGAGCCAAGCAAAAACAAGTATGAAAATTAATTTATTTCGATGTATGATATTTGATTGAGAAAAAACATACAGCAAGAGCATCGGCATCAATAAGGGCTTAGTTAATGTTCTAAGCAAAGGCTGTTCGATAACTGCCGACAAGATATTAAATGCTCCAATAAGTGAATAAATAAACAGAGCTATTCTAGCCATAGTTTTCAATCGATCTAATAACGGTATCTTCCTTTTTCGAAATCGAAAATAAGCAACTTTTGACCATTTGATTTATTAAGCATGATAGAGTCTCTGTTATAGGAATCCACTCGTTGAATAAATTGATCTTTTTCACTGAAGTATAAATTTACATTTTGAGCATCTGTAGGGTCCACTATTCGATTTCGCATGTGTTTTGAATCTAAAAAGTTAGCCATTGAAGATGGATAAACTACTGTGTCACCACTTTTATATTTTTCTTTTATTAGATCAGCAATTTTAATGTAAGGATTTGGACCTCTATCATGAGAATAAGTGTATTTCTGAGGCTTGTCAGAGTAAAGAGGGAGAAACATTTGGACTAAAAAATATGTTTGACTAACAAGAAAAAGACAAATAATTGCCTTCACCCAAATCCCTTTATTCCACTGATAAGCTAAAAAACCTACTGAAATAAATATACCAAATGGCAAGCCAAAGCTAGCATATCGCAGGAAAAATCCTGAAGTTGTTCCTGCTTTAATAGCCGCAAGAAATAAAAAAATGATGGGGATTGATATTTGAATTAAACCAAATGTATATATTTTTCTTTCCTCGAAATCAATTTTTCTAAGCCACCCAAATACTCCAAATAGAAAAACAATGAGAGCGATAGCTCCTATTTTATACCCATGTTTCCCATATAGGTCATTCGTCCAAAGAAACTGATCAGATAAAATTGATACTGTTCGTCTAAAAATATTTGAAGGCGTTGATAATTCTAACCAGCCTGGGATTTCTCCATTTGCTTTAATAAAGCCTAATAATTGCTCTGCAGCATCCGCTTGAAATTGCAAGAAATATTGCCCCGGACCAAAGACCATCCAAAGCCCAAGCGGAAACAAAATTAAGGTAAGACCTAAAACCATACGAATCCAAAATTTCCAAGGATATCGCAATATAAGTAGGAATAAAAACTGGCCTACAATAACTAAGCCTGTCAAATAAGTACTAAATAATGCACCAATACTGGTCAAAATCCATGCAAACCAATTTTTTTGATTCTTATAGCTATGTTCAGAATTCTCTTGAATTAAATTCCAAAAAAAGTAATTAGATGCCGTTGTAAAAAATAAACTAGTGGCATAATTTCTAACTTGTTGGCTGTAGATGACAAAAAAAGGTTCAATAACAGCTAAGCTTAGAATAAATAAAGACCATTTTTGAAGCGGCTTAATTTTCTTGGACCAAATGTACATTAGCCATAATGTTAGCACATTAAATAAGACTGATACGCTCCGCATGGACTCATCGCTTTTGCCAAATAAGAAGGCAAAAAGTTTCAACAACATATCATGTATGAGACTGTTTCCACTAACATCACCCCTGGCATCTGCGTCAAACCAGGCTTTAATTCCTCGACTAGCCCAAAAATCTGCTGGGGTGAATGTCTTTTCAGGATTCATTAAGTCTCCCATACCACCTTGGTTTATATTTGCCACACCCAATAGTACGCTTGATCTTTCGTCAGAAAATAAACTGAAATTACCTAAATGATAGACTCGTAAAAAAATGCCCAATGTCAAAAGGGTAAAAAATAGTACAATCTGAACACTTCGATTATTTACCATGGTCATTATCGCATTAAAACATAAAAATCACTTGACTTCTCAATCAAGTGATTTAAATATTTATTTTTCATTTTTTCTTATGAACCACAAGCTTCACATGCTTCCGGATTATCTAAGGAACACGCCATATCAGACTGATTTTGTGCGGCATCGGTAGTAAAGGAAGCAGCAGCCTGTGCCGTATGTGCAGCATATTGCAATTCCGTTTCAATTACAGTATTTGTTTGCTCGATTTGAACTTCCGCTTGCTTCTCAATCGTAAACTTAATCGCATCAGCAGCTGCTTTTGTACGTAAGTAATACATACCTGTTTTTAAACCAAGTTTCCAAGCGTGGAAGTGCATCGAAGTTAGCTTACCAAAATTCACATCTTGAATGTGAATATTTAAACTTTGAGACTGACAGATGTATGCTCCACGATCAGCAGCCATTTCCAAAATAGTTTTTTGCTTAATCTCCCAAACCGTTTTGTACAATTCCTTAAGATCTTTAGGAATCTCAGGTATACCCTGTACCGAACCGTTCGCTGAAATCAATTTATTTTTCATGGATTCATTCCATAATCCTAACTTGATCAAATCCTTCAACAAATGCTTGTTCACTACCGCAAATTCACCTGACAATACACGTCTTGCATAAATATTCGATGTGTATGGCTCAAAACATTCGTTATTACCTAAGATTTGTGAAGTAGAAGCCGTAGGCATTGGCGCAACCAATAAAGAATTACGAACTCCATTTTTAACTACTTTTTCACGTAAACTCTCCCAATCCCAACGCCCTGAACTTGGCGTAACATTCCACATATCGAACTGGAAAATACCCTTTGAAATAGGTGAACCCTCCCAAGTAGAATATGGTCCTTCTTTAATCGCTAATTCCATGGATGCCTCCATAGAAGCATAGTAGATAGTTTCAAAAATATCTTTGTTTAATTGCTGTGCCTCAGGTGACTCAAATGGCATTCTCAACATAATAAACACATCCGCTAATCCTTGAACTCCTAATCCAATAGGCCTGTGACGTAAATTTGAATTACGAGCCTCCGGTACAGGATAGTAGTTGACGTCTATAATCTTATTTAAATTCTTTGTCGCCGACTTAGTAACGTCATATAATTTTGCGTGATCAAATTCATTGACACCTTTGTCATTAGCCTTCACATATTTAGGCAAAGCCAAAGAAGCCAAATTACAAACGGCTACCTCATCTTTCGATGTATATTCAATAATTTCAGTACACAAATTCGAAGATTTAATTGTACCTAAATTCTTTTGATTCGATTTGCTGTTCGCATGGTCCTTGTACAACATATACGGCGTACCGGTCTCTGTTTGAGATTCTAATACTTTAAACCATAATTCTTGTGCCTTAACCACCTGCCGAGCCTTACCCGCCAACTCATATTTATGGTATAATGCCTCAAACTCTTCTCCATGCGTATCGGATAGTCCCGGACACTCATGTGGGCAGAATAAAGACCACTCCTCATTGTCTTCAACACGCTTCATGAATAAATCTGGAATCCAAAGGGCATAAAACAAATCCCTTGCTCGCATCTCTTCTTTACCGTGATTCTTTTTTAATTCCAAAAATTCAAAAACATCTGCATGCCAAGGCTCCAAATAGATCGCAAAAGAACCTTTACGTTTTCCTCCTCCCTGATCCACATAACGCGCCGTATCATTGAAAACACGAAGCATAGGAATAATACCATTGGACGTACCATTTGTTCCCTTAATGTAAGAACCTGTCGCACGAATATTGTGTATACTTAAACCTATACCACCAGCCGATTGTGAAATTTTAGCTGTTTGTTTTAACGTATCGTAAATTCCTTCAATTGAATCATCTTGCGTAGTCAATAAAAAACAAGATGACATCTGTGGCTTTGGAGTACCCGCATTAAATAAAGTAGGGGTTGCATGCGTAAACCAACGCTCCGAAAGCAAGTTATAGGTCTCAATGGCAGAAGCAAGATCTGTTTGATGAATACCCACCGCCACACGCATCAGCATATGTTGCGGGCGCTCTGCTATTTGACCCTCCAATTTTAATAGATATGATTTCTCTAAAGTCTTGAAACCAAAATAATCATAACCGAAATCACGGTCATAGATAATCGCCTCATCCAACTCTACCGCATTCTTCTTAATGATATCGTAAACCTCCTTTGATAACAAAGCAGCATTTTGTCCAGTTTTATGATCTACGTAAGTAAACAAGCGCTTCATCGTAGCCGAAAACGATTTCAACGTATTCTTGTGTAAATTAGAAATGGCAATCCTAGCCGCTAACACAGCATAGTCCGGATGCTTTGTTGTTAACGACGCCGCGGTCTCCGCTGCCAAATTATCCAATTCAGTCGTTTTAACTCCATCATACAAGCCAGAGATAACTTTTCTGGCCACCTCTAGAGGTTGAACAAAAAAGGGATCTAAACTGTAACAAAGTTTTTCTATCCTAGCTGTGATTTTGTCAAACTTGACAGATTCGCGACGACCGTCTCTTTTAATTACGTACATGTGTTTCCTAAAAATATAATTTAAAATTGCTTAAAACTAGAGTGGAATGCGGTCAAAAAAATCGGCGTTTTTGCATGAATTCCTTCTCAGTAAAATTAGAAAAAAACGCACCCACTTGCAAACATTATTTTCTTAAAAAAACATTAAAAAAGAGGTATATTTAAATTACAATATTTAACTCCCATAAATTCAAATCATTAAGCAAGTTGCCTCTTGGAAAAATACAATAAAAATATTTTTTAGATTTATAAAACGCTTTAATTGGCTCTAAAAACACAAAAAAAATAACACAAAAGTTTTGTTAGATCTGTAAAATTTGTCTATTTTTGCAACCCGATTAAATGAGCCTGAATCCCAATGGCCTCATTGGTACAAATAAAATGACGGCAGGGAATCGTCCGAAAAAAAATAAAATGAAAAAAGACATCCATCCAGAATACAAAGAAGTAGTATTCCATGATTTATCTTCAGATTACAAGTTTTTAACCCGTTCTTGCGCAGCAACAACAGAAACAACAGAATTTGAAGGTGCAACTTACCCGGTTTATAAAGTCGAGGTATCTTCACAATCACATCCATTTTATACAGGTAAAAATGTATTATTAGATACAACTGGACGTGTTGATAAATTCAATAAGCGTTACGCGAAGAGTTAATTTTCTTCAAAAACATACATCAAAGCCTCTTCAATAATCTTGTCGAGGCTTTTTTTGTAAATTGCAAAATGGAGAAAGCCATACACCTTTTTGACGATCCAAAAATTACCCAAAATCTGCGACCGATAAGCTATATACGTAGCTTAGCTGAGCATTGGATTGGCCTATCAAAAATTCATGAAAAATGGAGTCAGGCCACACACAAAAAAGTAAGTTGGGGAGCGGCTGAAATACAACCCAACGCATTACATATTTTAGGGTCAGTCCTTCCAAGCCAAGAGCTCATTCGAGAGCTAGAAAACTTACCTGAGCAAACCAACTTATATTTTCAAGGACAGCTGATCGCCCAAAGAGGTTTAGGGGTATCGTCGGCCGACTGGAATAACATTAACTCCCAAGCCAATCCAGTATTTTTCTCAAAATTCGAAGACCTTTTGAGCCTAAATGCAGCATTGCTTAAAAGTGAAATAAAACCAAATGCATTTGACCAAAATCATTTAAAAGAAAACGGCAACATCCTCATCCATCCTGAAAATTGCTTTATAGACGCCACAGCAGATTTAAAAGGCAGTATTTTAGATGCAAGCCAAGGACCCATTTATATTGGGAAACACGTTAGTATTCAAATAGGCACATTAATTCAAGGCCCCGCAGCTATTTTAGAACAGTCAGTGACCAATTTAGGAGCTAAAATAAGGCCATACACAACCATTGCACCTCACTGTAAAGTAGGTGGCGAAATAAGCAATTCCATTTTTTACCCCTATTCAAATAAAGGGCATGATGGGTACGCCGGATCGTCGATTATAGGGTCGTTTTGCAATTGGGGAGCCATGACTTGTACTTCAAATGTTAAAAATGATTTGAATGAGGTGGATATCTTCGACTACTCAACGGCAAAGCCAAGAAAGACCAATACCAAATCGCTTGGAGTAATCATGGGCGATTTTGTCACGACGGGTATCGGCACGCGATTTAATACAGGAACCGTGGTTGGCAATCATTGCAATATCAGTGGCATTCAATTTTTGCCCAAATTCATCCCTTCATTAACTTGGGGGGAGTATCCCAACGTAAAAAAATATGAATTTGAGAAAGCACTAGCCAATGCCAAGAAATGGGCAAAAGCAAAAAATCAAGAATTACCAGAAAATTCGGGCGAACTCATTGAACAAATTTGGAAAGAGGAAGCATCTTTACGAAATTAGTACTTTCTAATAATCCTCCATGCGATTTCAGGACATCCCAGGTTTACATGTGGTCAAAAAACAATTAAGCAATGCCGTGCAAAATCAGCACATTGCGCATGCCCAATTGTTTCAAGGGCCAACGGGCGGCGCACAAACGGCGATGGCTTTGGCTTTTGTATCCTATTTATTCTGTACTCAAAGGGAAGGCGATGATGCCTGTGGAGCTTGTCCAAGTTGCCAAAAAGTCCACAAAGGAATACATCCAGACATCGTATATGTATTCCCCTCCATCACCACAAAAAAAGTTAAGGAAGCTGAATCTGATGCATTTTTACCTGAGTGGAGGAAATTTATGTTGGAATCACCTTATCGCACCATCGCCGATTGGTTAACCTATTTAGGTGCGGAAGGCAATCGACAAGGAAATATACCCGTAGAAGAAACGAGAAAGCTCATTCAAAAAATAAGCCTGAAGCCTTTTGAGGCTCCCTTTAAAATTGTATTTATTTGGAATGCCGAAACACTAAATCTATCATCGGGAAACGCTTTATTGAAAACACTTGAGGAACCACCTTCATCTACCTTATTTATTTTAATCTGTTCCGATCCACAAAAGTTGCTGACTACAATCATATCTAGAACCCAACGCATTAATGTAGGGACCGTTGACGAGGAAGATTTAGCCCCCTTCCTAACGAAAAAAACAGGCATTGAAATGGAAAAAGCGCAACAATTGGCCATTACCTGCGAGGGAAATATTTCTTGGGCATTAGAAAAAGCGGTGAATGAAAATATGAGTGCATCGACTTGGTTTGCCGAGTGGATGCGGGCGGTGTATTCAAAAAACCTGATCAAAATTTCATTGTTGGCCGATCAATTTGATGCATTCAGCAAAGAGGATCAAAAAAGTGTGTTAGAACATACTCTACATATATTTAGGCAATGTTTATATCAAATATCAGGGACGTCCCAACTCATTAAATCGCTTGAAAAAGAACGTGGATTTATCGAAAACTTTTCAAAAACCTTAACGGGGGAAGCCATCGGGAAAATGAGTGAAAAAGTTTCAGAAGTACATTATCATTTGGAAAGAAATGCACGTGCTAAAATGTTACACCTAGATCTTTCGCTTCAACTAATTCGAATTTTCCATGCGAAAAATTAAAATAGGAACCCGAAATTCAGCGCTGGCCATTTGGCAGGCAAATTACATTGGCTCATATTTGGAAAAAGCGGGGCTCAACTATGAATTAATTGCGATATCGACCAAAGGAGATCAAATTTTAGATCGATCGCTTTCGAAAATTGGCTCAAAAGGAGTGTTCACAGAGGAACTCGAACAGATGTTGCGAAATGGAGACATTGACATCGCTCAGCATTCGGCCAAAGATCTTCCGTCGACGCTTCCCGAAGATTTACAATTGATTGCCTTTACGGAAAGAGAAAAATCGCATGATGTGTTGCTTAGTTTAGATCCGAATTTCACATTGAATACCCCAGGAACTTATCAGATTGGCACATCATCGACACGCCGACGGGCATTTTTAGGACATCATTATCCTACTTTAAAGCCGGTAGAGATGCGTGGAAATTTACAAACTCGATTAGAGAAGTTGAAAAATGGCGACTGCGATGCGATGATCCTAGCTTACGCAGGTGTATATCGGATGGATATGTCGGCCTTTATTACTGAACATTTACCTTTGGATCAATTTATCCCTGCGGTGGGTCAAGGATCTGTGGCGATTCAATGTGCGAAGACACTTTCCCGGGATTTGCAAAACATCATTCGATCCGCATGCAATCATGAAGCTACCGAAATATGCATTTTGGCGGAGCGGGAACTGTTATCCAAACTAGATGGAGGTTGCAGTGTCCCGGTATATGGACATGCTCAAATTGAAAAAGATGTTGTAAATTTGACCGGTGGAGTTTTAAGCTTAGATGGCCAACAAAAAATCGAGTTTTCGCTTATAGGAAAAAACCCGATCGAACTAGGTCAAAAATTAGCAGATCAATTAATTGGCGTAGGAGCCAGTGACTTATTGAAAGAAATTAGAAGACAAATTGCTTTATAATTTAGTATGGAACAAACGATTTTAATTACGGGATCTAATGGCCTTTTAGGTCAAAAACTAGTTCACTTGTTGAGCCAGTTTCCTGAAATTAAATTAATTGCCACCGCTAAAGGCCCAAATCGCCTCACTGGGAATTTGAAGTATACCTACGTTTCCCTTGACATCACGAATGAAGTTGAAGTTTTCGAGGTTTTTAAAACCTATCAGCCTGATGCAGTAATTCATACGGCCGCCATGACGAATGTCGATACCTGTGAAGCTGATCCTGAGGGATGTGAATTATTAAATGTGACGGCGGTGTCCTATTTAATTAATGCATGCAAGTCGAATAGCACATTTTTCTGCCACGTATCCACCGACTTCATTTTTGACGGGCTTTCAGGGCCCTATGATGAAAATGCCAAACCAAATCCTATCTCTATCTATGGAGAGAGTAAATTAAGGGCCGAACAATTGCTTCAAGCATCTACAATTAAATGGGGAATTGCTAGAACAATTTTAGTTTTTGGAATTGTCGAAGATATGAGTCGAACCAATATCATTTTGTGGGTTAAAAAATCGCTGGAAGAGGGAAAGACGATTAATGTGGTGACAGACCAGTTTCGGACCCCTACCCTTGCAGAAGATTTGGCGATGGGTTGTTGGCTCATCACGAAAAACCACGTCCAAGGAATATTCAATATCTCGGGAAGTGATTTCCTAACTCCTTATGAGATGGCCATTAAAACGGCTGAATTTTACAACTTACCCCAAGAATTGATTCAGAAAGCGGATTCATCTACCTTCTCACAACCAGCTAAAAGGCCATTGCGCACTGGATTTATCTTGGATAAAGCTAAAAGTGTTTTGGGTTACTCGCCTAGCAGTTTTAATGAGGGCATTGCCTTTATGGCCAAGCAACTCAAATAAATACCGCTACTCTTCGATTTCTATATTTTCATTAAGGAGTTCAGGCCTTTGAAGATTTTTATTTTCCTCTTGAAGGGTTACCCATAAAATATCCTTTAATTCCTGAATGCCTTCTTGGGTTACGGAAGAGATAAAAACAAGTGGAAGATCTGCAGGTAGGCTTTCTCGCATCTCAACTTTCATTTCTGGAATGGAAAGATCCATTTTTGAAACGACTAAAACCCTACGTTTACTCAACATTTCAGGATTGTATTTCTGCAATTCACCTACGAGTATCTTGTACTCATCTCCCCAATTCGTAGCATCCGATGGAATCAAAAAACATAAAATAGAATTTCGTTCTATATGCCTTAAAAAGCGCACGCCTAATCCTTTTCCTTCCGCAGCGCCTTCAATAATACCCGGAATATCGGCAACCACAAACGATTTATAATCTCGGTAGGCGACTACCCCTAAATTAGGCACTAGCGTGGTAAATGGATAATCACCGATCTCAGGTTTGGCCTCAGAAATGACAGATAATAAAGTTGATTTACCTGCATTTGGAAAACCTACCAGGCCTACATCCGCTAATACTTTCAGTTCCATGATGACCCAACGTTCTTGGCCAGGCTCGCCCGGTTGCGCATGACGAGGCGACTGATTAGTAGAGGATTTGAAATGAAAATTACCCAATCCACCTCGGCCTCCGGGCAATAAAAGTACTTTTTGGCCATCATCGGTAACTTCTGCCAAAAACTCTTCTGTTTCCCCATCCTTTACAATGGTACCTAATGGCACTTGAATATAGACATCATCGCCTTCTGATCCTGATCTGCGGGCACCTTCGCCCCCATTTCCATTATCGGCAATAATATGTTTTTGATATTTTAAATGGAGCAAAGTCCATTGCTGGGTTGTGCCAACTAAATATATATGACCTCCTCGACCACCATCTCCTCCATCTGGACCGCCTTTGGGAACGTGTTTTTCTCTTCTAAAATGTGAAGAGCCACTTCCGCCATGTCCTGAACGAAGGTTGATTTTAACGTAATCGATGAAATTTGAAGTCATAGAATTCGATTAATAATTGTAGAGACACGATACCTCGTGTCTAAAAAATGCAGAAACACGATACCTCGTGTCTAAAAAATGCAGAAACACGATACCTCGTGTTTAAAAATTACCTTTGATTATGACTCGATTATGGAAACAATCTGTTCGAAAATCTCCTCGATTTCCCCTACGCCATTAATCCCTTTAAACTTTCCTTGGTCCGCATAATGTGATGCCACGGGAGCTGTTTTTTCGTTGTATTCCTGTACACGCTTACGAATCAAATCTTCATTTTGATCATCTGGGCGTCCAGAGGATTTTCCACGGGACAATAAACGCTGGGTTAATTCCTCATCTCCCACTTGTAAAGCAATCATTTGGGAAATAGATAAATGATGGCCACTTAATAACACATCTAGTGCATTTGCTTGGGCAACGGTACGTGGAAAGCCATCGAAAATAAAGCCATTGGCCGACTTATTCTCGTTCAATTTATTTTCAATCATTCCAATCACCACAGAATCTGGAACTAAAATGCCTTGGTCCATTAATTTCTTGGCTTCTAAACCTAACATTGTATTCGCCTGAATCTCAGCACGAAGTAAATCGCCTGTTGACAAATGAATCAAACCATATTTTTCAATGATTTTAGCTGATTGAGTTCCTTTACCGGCACCTGGAGGGCCAAATAAAACAAGATTTAACATAAGAATTTATCTGTTGATTTTAAAAAGACAAAGGTAAACAAAGAGCTTGAATAAACTACAGGTGTTCTAGCTACATTAAATTGTTAATAACGTTTAATGAACAAATCATTAAAAGTTCATAAAAAATCAAAAAAATATGTTAAAAATCTATTTTTTTATAAAAATACATTAATTTTATTGTTCAATTTTCTTCAATGCGTCAAGCAAAGGAGAATTAAACCCTTAATTCATTATTTATTTATGAAAACAAAATTCTACGTAAGCAGAGTGGTCTTCATGATGGCTTTCATGTTAACCCTATCATGGGTTTCATTTGGTCAGGACCGAAAAGTAGCGGGAAAAGTTCAGGACTCAGGTGGTCAGGGCATCCCAGGAGTTTCTGTTGTTGTCAAAGGAAGTACTGTAGGTACAACTTCTGATGGAAATGGAGCATTCTCTATTAATGTTAAAAGTTCTAATGCAGAACTAACATTCACATCTGTTGGGTATGTAAGCCAAACAGTTGCAGTAGGTGGTAAATCCACTTTAACGATTACGCTAGCGGATGATGTAAGCCAATTGAGCGAGGTAATCGTTACAGGTTATGCATCTCAACGTAAGAAAGACATTACAGGAGCTGTAACTGTGGTAAGTGCGAAAGAACTTAACGCGGTACCTTCTGCTTCTGTGACTCAAATGTTACAAGGTCGCGCTGCAGGTGTGACGGTAGGTAATGACAACTCACCAGGTGGTGGAACGATGGTTCGTGTACGTGGTTTTGGTTCTATTAACAACAATAGCCCATTATACGTAATTGACGGAGTACCTACTCAAGGAACTTTGAACCAAATCAACCCAAATGATATTGAGTCCATGCAGGTATTGAAAGATGCATCTGCGGCTTCTATCTATGGTGCTCGTGCGGCCAATGGAGTTGTAATCATAACGACTAAGCGTGGAAGCGAAGGTGAGCCAAAAATCACTTTTGATATGTACACAGGTATGCAAGATGTGGGTAAAACGATCGGTATGTTGAATACAAAGGAATTAGGACAATACTATTACGAGTCTGAAATAGGTGCGGGAAGACCAGCAGGAACTTCTCCATCGATTCAATATCGTTTTGGAGCAGATGGTTCTCAAACAATCGCGGATTACATTTATCCAAACATTTACGGAACATTGCCAGCCAATTATACGTATACAAATGACTTAGCTGATCCTAATTTAAATAAAACGGCTTTTAATATTACGAAAGCAAACAAAGAAGGAACTGATTGGCAAAATGTTATTTTCGGACCTGCCAACATTTCTAGTTATCAAGTGGGCGCAACAGGTGGATCCAAAGGTGGTAAATTTGCTATTTCGGCTAATTATTTCGCTCAAGATGGTATCTTAAAATATACAGCTTACAAAAGATATTCAGTTCGTGCGAATACAGAATTCAAAAAAGGCAACTTGACTTTTGGAGAAAATGTAACGATCACGTATGATGAGAGACAAGGAACGCCAAGTGGTAATAACTCTGAGAGTAATTCAATGATGTTAGCCTGGCGGATTCACCCAATGATTCCAGTATATGATATTACGGGTGGGCCAAAAGCTTTAGGGGGTACTAACTCATCTGACTTGAATGGTTTTGCAGGATCACGTGGACAAAATTTAGGAAACGCAACCAATCCTTTCGCTATTTTATTTAGAGAAAAGGATAACCCTGTAAGAGCTACACATATTTTCGGAAACGTATATGGTGAGTATGAAATCATTAAAGATTTGAAGGCAAGAACTAGTTTAGGTTTTGAATTTAACAACTACAATAGATCTGAATACTACAATAGAAATATCGAAGCTGTTGAGGCTCGTAATGCAAATAGCTTAACAGTTTCAAACAGTTTAGATCGTGCGATTACTTGGTACAACACATTGAATTATGCAAAAACGATTGGAGATCATTCGGTGAATGTTTTAGTAGGTACTGAAGCGGTGTCAACGTATGGTTTTGGATTTAATGCGCAACGTTCAAACTTTGCTTTTGATGATCCTTCTTATCGTTATTTAAATAATGGTGCAGCAGCTGGTCTTGCAAATTCAGGAGGTGGTTCACCGATTACAGCTTTGTTCTCACAATTCGGAAAAGTCAACTACTCATACAAAGAATTGTTATTAGCTGACTTTACGATTCGTCGCGATGGATCATCACGTTTTGCTCCGGCATACCGTTATGGTATTTTCCCTGCATTCTCAGTAGGTATTCGTTTATCTGAACTGGCTTTCATGAAGGACTTGACATTTATTAATGACATGAAACTTCGTGGGGGTTGGGGTAAAACGGGTAACCAGTTAATTCCAAACGTATATAACGCATCTACATTATTCATACCAGATCCGAATAATAACGCATACGATATCGCAGGTTCAGGAAGTTCTATTGCAACTGGTTTCGATTTAGCTCAATTTGGTAACACGAATGGCCGTTGGGAAACGAACACGTCTACTAACGTAGGTTTAGATGCTTCTTTATGGAACAATAAGTTAGATATTGCGTTGGATGTTTATTCTCGTACCACGTCTGACATGTTAACGCAGGTACCTATCCCTAAAACAGCTGGTAATGCGAGCATTCCATTTGTAAATATTGGTGAGGTAAATAATTCTGGATTTGATTTAAGTTTAACGTACCGTGATCAAATCGGAGATATTCGATACACGGTTGGAGCCATGTACTCGATGTACAAAAACAACGTAGTTAAATTGAACAATGACCCTAATGCAACTGTATTTGGATTTGGTACACGTTTACCAGCCATTTCAGTAACTAAAGCTGGCTTGCCTATCGCAAGTTTCTTTGGATATATTGTTGACGGTGTCATTAAAGATGATGCGGAAGCGGCTTCAGCACCCAAAGCTTTTGGATCTACGTATACAAGAGCGGGTGTATTTAAATTCCGTGATGTAAATGGAGATGGAGTGGTAACAGCTGCGGATAAAACTATTATTGGTAATCCACATCCAGATTTTAATTATGGTTTAAATGTTTCGTTAGGGTACAAAAACTGGGATTTAACGCTTTTTGGACAAGGTGTTCAAGGCAATGAAATTTTTAACTATACCCGTTATTGGATAGATTTCAATACATTCCAAGGAAATCGTTCGAAGGAAATGTTGTATAACTCTTGGAAAAAGCAAGGCGATGTAGCTATGTTACCTCGTTTAAATTCTCAAGATGCAACAAGTCAGCAGATATCATCTTACATGGTTGAAGATGGCTCATACTTTAGAATTAAAAATATCCAATTGACCTACACGGTGCCAAATACAATCATTAAAAAATTAAAATTGAGCGCTTTACAAGTTTATGTCCAAGGACAAAACTTGTTTACTTTCACGAATTACAGAGGTTTAGATCCAGATATTAACTTGAGAACTTCAGGAAACGATAACCAAGATATCCACATGGGTATTGACGAAGGAGCTTTCCCGGTAGCTAAATCATATAATATTGGTTTAAAAGTAGGATTTTAATTAAGCTAACATTTGAAAATAAATCAGATAAAAAAATGAAAAAGATAATCATATTCTCATTATTAGCGACTGTCGGCTTGAACTTTTCATGTTCAGATAGTTTCTTTGAAATCGCCCCTCAAGGTGCGGCAAACTTATCTTCATTAAGTAATAAAAATGGAGTAAATGCCCTATTAGTCGGTGCATATTCATTATTGGACGGTGTAGGATCAGGAAATGTGGGTCGTACATCTACTAGCTCGAACTATGTGTTCGGGGGTATCACTTCGGGTGATGCGGTTAAAGGAACCGATGCTGGAGATCAGCCGGAGCAAACGTATATTGAGCAGTTCAACTGGCTATCAGATAATTCTTACTTTTTAGGTAAATGGTGGGGAATGTATGATGGAGTAGCGCGTGCGAATGAAGCTATGTTATTAGCTCAAAGTGCTGACGTGAAAGATATGACGGATGCTGAGAAAGCACAAGTGGTTGCCGAAGCTAAGTTCTTACGTGGTCATTTTCACTTTGAAGCTAAGAAAATGTGGAATAAAGTTCCTTACATTTCTGAGACTGTTTACAAGCGTGAAGATCCTAACTCAACGAAGATCCCAAACACAGCGGATATTTGGGCTAACATCGAGAAGGATTTCTCGGATGCGGCAGCCGTATTGCCAGCTACACAATCTCAAAAAGGTCGTGCCACTAAATGGGCTGCGATGACCTATTTAGCAAAAGCGTATATGTTTCAAAAGAAATTTGCAGCTGCAAAAACTCTTTTAGAAGATGTGTATAAGAATTCAGGCAAGAGATTGATGCCAAATTACCATGATAATTTCCGTACCACTGGAAATAATAATGCGGAATCAATCTTCGAAGTTCAATTTTCTGTCAATGATGGTTCTACTGGTAATAATGGAAATGCAGGGGATGGTTTAAATTGGCCATATTCAGCTAGTTCTCCTGGCCGTGGATGTTGCGGATTCTATTTACCTTCTCAAAACTTGGTAAATGCATTCAAAACAACAGCAGATGGTCTTCCAATGATTGGAGATAAAAAAGATGGTACAGCAGACACATACAATACTGTGGATTTACCAAACGATCAAGGATTGGCATCCAGCGTTGCATTTAATTTAGACAAATCTATCCCGGTAGATCCACGTTTAGATTGGACTGTAGGTCGTCGTGGTGTAAACTTCTTAGATTGGGGTATAATGCCAGGACAAACTTGGATTCGTGACCAAGGTTATTCAGGTCCATACATTGGTAAAAAATGGATGTATTATTTAGCCGAAGAAGGAAGTACTACTCACTCTACGAGTAGACGTTCTGTTAATAACAACTTCCGTATGCTTAAATTCTCATCCATTGTTTTATGGTTGGCAGAATGTGAAGCTGAATTAGGAAACTTAGCAGCTGCTGAAACTTATGTAAACATGATTCGTTCAAGAGCTAAAACAGGTTCTGTACAAGATGCATCTGTCAACTACGTAGTAAATCCATATCCAGCAGGTACATTCGCAGCAAAAGGAAAAGATTATTCAATGAATGCTATTTATATGGAAAATCGTTTAGAGTTTGCGATGGAAGGTCACCGTTTCTTCGATTTAGTTCGTTGGGGTATCGCAGCACCCTACTTAAACAAGTATTTAGCTGAAGAGTCTAAAAGCGGAACAGATATGTCAGGCAGAACTTATAACAAGAGACTATACCTAGTAGGTAGAACTTATACTGCTGGCAAGAATGATTATTTCCCTCTACCAAATGACGAGATCTTAAACTCTCAAAAAGATGGAAAGCCTACATTGACTCAAAACCCTGGTTATTAATCACATAGGTTTTTGAAAAATTAAAAAAGCAGGACACAAGTCCTGCTTTTTTTTTGATACATTAGTATGAAAAACAAAAACCTATGAAAAAAATAACGACATTATTATTGATGTTTTTAGTTTCACAAAACATCCAAGCCCAAATTCCAGCAGGGAAAAAGGTGATCAGCGCCTTATACATTTACTCCACAAAAACAGGGAAATCAGAATTAATTTTAAAAGAACATAGGCATTTTGAGGCGCCCAACTGGTCTAGAGATGGAAAATTCTTATTGATCAATAGCCTTGGGAAATTAGAAAAAATTAGTCCCACCGGAGAAAAATTAGGTATGCTAAATACAGGCACCATTCAAAAAGCCAACAATGACCACGGGTATTCTTTTGATGGAAAAACTTTATTTATCTCCAGTGGTAAGCCCGATGTAAAAGGAGGATCTTACGTGTACAAAGTATCTAGTGAAGGAGGCGAACCCACGCTTTTAACTGAAAAAACACCTTCCTATTGGCACGGTGTGTCACCCGATGGTTCTAGATTTGTCTACTGCGCCTCTAGGAACGACAACTTTGATATTTATGCCATGGATTCCAAGGGTGGTCCAGAAATCCGTTTAACCGATGCACCAGGCTTAGATGATGGCCCTGAATATTCACCCGATGGGAAATACATTTATATGAACTCATTCAGAATGGGTAAAATGCAAATTTGGAGAATGGCGGCCGACGGATCCAACCAGGAACAAATGACATTTGACGATTATTCTACTTGGTTTGCTCATATAAGCCCTAACGGAAAAGTGGCAACGGTCATTAGTTATGTAAAGGACCAAGCAGACAAACATCCCTTCGGGCATCAAGTTAAGTTGAGGCTACTCGATTTGAAAACCAAAAAACTAACAGACCTAACAGAAGAATTTTATGGGGGTCAAGGGACCATAAATGTGCCTTCATGGTCTCCTGATGGCAAAAAATTCGCCTATGTTCGGTATGAATTAGAAGACATCACGCCCTGATTTTTCGAATTAATCCGTATCTTTGAGAAAATAATTCCCCTTTATGCTCTCAGAAAATTTTGAAGAAATTGTTCAACGCCGTAGATCCAATCGTAGATTCGATCCAGATTTTATAGTTGCGGATGAAATCATTGAAAAAAGTTTACATAGAGCAATTCTATCTCCCAATAGTAGCAACATGCAATTGTGGGAATTTTATTGGATTCAAAGTCCTGAGGAAAAAGAGAAATTTCACGCTTTATGTTTAGGCCAGTCCGCAGCCAAAAACCCAGGCCATTTAGTCGTTTTTGTCACCAGAAAAGATTTGTGGAAATCAAGGGCCCAATGGAATCTGAATCGAATTAAAGAATCTTTACAAGGCAAGGAACCCTCCAAAATGGAGAAAAGAGGTTTGGATTATTATGGAAAATTAATGCCACTTTTATACCGACAAGATCCCTTTGGCATTTTCACTTTTGTGCGCAAATGTATTTGCATTTGGATGGGAATGAGAAAGCCTTTCATGCGTTTTGGTGGGGAAGCAGACCAACGCGTTATGGCGCATAAATCATGTGCATTAGCCGCTCAAACGTTTATGTTATCCATCGCAGCCGAAGGATTAGAATCTTGTCCCATGGAAGGCTTTGATGCCGTGAGAGTAAAAAAAGCTTTAGATTTGCCTTCTGGAGCAGAAATTAATATGATCATTGCCGTAGGAAAAGGAACCGAAGAAGGTGTCTGGGGTCCACGATTTAGATTGCCCTACGAAGATGTAGTTTTCAAAAGGTAATTAGAGACAATCCACATCCGGTATAATTTGAACTCCTTTGCATACCGGTGAAGTTTGTACCTTGTCCAAAATCAAACGTAAGTTTTCTTTAAATTTGGCAAGAGAAACCCCTTTCTCTAATTTAATTAATATCTCCATCGCATATTGATTTCGAATACGTTCGACCAAAGGTCTCTCGGGACCTAAAATCCGGCCATGTCCAAAATTTTCTTTTAAAATACTCCCTAATTCAAAAGCAGCTTTTTCTACGGCCATCGAATCTAAATGCCTAAGCGTCAATTTGATTAATCGAGTAAATGGAGGATAATGATAACCTTCACGTTCCACAATCTCCTCAGTATACAGTGACTCATAATCTCCATTTAAAATAAACTGAAATAGTCGATGCGTAGGTTGATTCGTCTGAATATATACTTGGCCTTGCTCTTCCCTCCGACCAGCCCGACCAGCCACCTGGGTGATTAATTGGAATCCGCGCTCATGAGCCCTAAAATCCGGAAAATTAATGATACGGTCTGCATCAAAAATCGCCACAGTAGACAATCCCTCAAAATCCAAACCCTTCGCCACCATTTGAGTTCCCACCAAAATATCAATATTTCCCGATTGGATTTCAGCTAATAAACTATTGAATGCCGTTTTAGATCTTGTGGTATCTAAATCCATGCGACCTATTCGAGCATCCGGAATATGTAGTTGGAGTTCCTCCTCCAATTTTTCAGTCCCGTAACCCATGGTTTTAAGGTTTGTACTTCCACAGGCAGCACAGCGGGTCAACAAACCTTCCTTGTATCCACAATAATGGCAGCGTAGTTCTTGGTCACGCGCGTGATAGGTTAAACTAACATCGCATTGATTGCAAGAAGCAATCCAATCACAATCTTGGCATTGAATATAAGGAGAATAACCCCTTCGGTTTTGGAACAATAAACTTTGCTTTCCCTGATCAAAATTTTCTTGCAAAACAGTGATTAAATCAAAAGAAAATCCGCCCTTCATCTGCTTCATGCGGTTGGCATATTTGGTATCAATCAACTCCATTTTAGGGAGTTGGGCCGCGCCAAAACGTTCTTTAATAACCACCAAACCATATTTATCTTGTTTGGCTTGATAATAAGATTCCAACGAAGGAGTCGCTGATCCCAAAAGCACTTTGGCCCCTTGTTGGGCAGCGAGCACCATCGCCACATCCCTCGCATGATATCTAGGAGCGGGATCGACTTGTTTAAATGAAGACTCATGCTCTTCATCCACAATGATTAATCCTAAACGAGAAAAGGGTAAAAATACGGATGATCGAACGCCCACCACAAAAGGGTATTTACCCTCGACAATCGACTTCCACACCTCCACACGTTCATTATCTGAAAACTTAGAATGATAGATCCCTACTTGGTCCCCAAAAATCTTTTTAAGTCGGAAAACGATTTGGGTCGTCAGCGCAATTTCAGGTAACAGATATAGCACTTGGTCCCCATTAGACAAGGCTTCCTGAATCAATCGTATATAAATTTCAGTCTTTCCACTTCCCGTGATGCCATGCAACAGAACCACATCCTTCTTTTGAAACTGTGTTAAAATCGACTGATACGCCTTAGTCTGAGCTTCATTTAAGTCAAATGAACTAGGGATAAAATCATCATCATTAGTTCCAAAACGTGAGACAACGACCTCGAAAATCTCAAAATATCCATTTTTAATAAGAGTTTGAAGGGAACTTTCTGAAAGCCCCGCTTGAGAAAAACTTGACTTTTCAAGCCCTTTATGATTTAATTCCGGATCTCGTAGAACCGGAATAAACTTCAAAAAATGAAGTAGGACATGTATTTGTTTCGGTTTTTCCTCGACCAATTTAATGAGTTCGGTAATTTTATCTTGGCTCGTCCATTCAGCACACAATCTGATTTTACGAATGACTTTGGGTGTATACCGATCTTTAAGTTCATCAAAAATCAACACAGCCGAATGGCCCACGAGTGATTTAATGATGTGATAAGGGCTTTTTACATCGGCTAGCCGAGCGACCTCATCGTAACTGAGTGAGCCCTTTTCGACAACAGACTGATAAACCAATAATTCTTTTTCATTTAAACCTTCCAGGTTTGTAAATTCGGGATGTGCTTGGACTTTAGATTGACTGGAAATTTTTAATCCGGCGGGAAGAGCGACTTGAAATACTTCCCCAGGGTAACACATGTAATAATCGGCCACCCATTTGAATAATTTGATTTGAGATTCAGTCACTAAGGGCGACTCATCTAAAATTTCCAACATGTATTTTGCTTGGTATTGCTTGGGAGGTTGATGATGCACGGAAACAATTACAGCCGTAAGCACTTTTGAACTCCCGAAAGGTACAACAATCCGTAGTCCTAATTGGACTACCTGCGCCCAAATCCTAGGTACTCGATAGGTGAAATACCTAGGGATAGGCAAAGGGAGAAGTGCGTCAACAAAAACAGTTGATTCTTCACTTTCAAAAAGAGGATTAATTTCACTCATGCACTACAAAGAAACGGAAAGAATGGGGGAACAACAAGCCTAAAAAAGCCTATTTCCATTCAAGCGTTTGAATCAAATGAATGGCATCTTGTTTTAAAAAATGGATGATGGGCGCCAAGGAATCATTGGCCGTAGCCGTTTTCACATATACCGCCCCCCGTAAAAAATGCTTCGTGCTATCCGTGGTATAAAACTGAAAAGACGTGGCCACTTCGCCGTCCAACTCAATTAAACCGGCTTTCCGACCAGACTTAGTCGTCATGACATAATCCTGAATTCCACTGGCCTTTCCTTGGTGTTTGGAGGCAAGCGTATATGCATCTTGAATCAAAGCTGCTAATTTCTTATTGTTTTGATTCAGCGGTTTGTAGGTCAATTGGATAAAGGCATCCCAACGCGGATAATAAATATAGAGCCAATGTGGTTCTGCCCAAGAAACGGAATCTTTTAAAACCTTAGCATAGGAAGAAACTTCAAAACTAAACGGATGGCCCTTTTCTAAAGCTACATAAGACGCATTGGGAATTTCAATCCGATTAAAGCCTTTGGGCCTAGGTGCATCAGCGAATTTATTCTGTTCCTTTTCAGCACTGCACGAAAGAAGAAATATCAATAAAAGGAACGTGTATTTACTGAGGGGCGTCGATACCATAATGAGCTAAAATAGGATTTTGTATCATCTCAAAAACACGCTCTCGCAGAACTGGTACATCTTCATTCGTCATACCCAAGGTCTCCACGGGTGGATGAATTTCCACTTTGATGACGCCAGGTCGTAACAAAAAATTACGATCATTTAACAATAAATGATTGTTGAAAAAGCTGATGGGAACCACCGGAACCTGTTGCTGGACTGCCATCACAAAAGCACCATCCATCAAGGGCCTTCCCATGATCGGAAATTCTTTAGAAACAATTCCTCCTTCAGGGAAAATAATGATGCTTCTTTTCGCTTGTAAGGCTTTAATCGAGCGACCTAAGGAAGTAGCTCGGCTCATGCGATCCTTTCGATTAACTAAAATATTTAGTCTGGTATACAGATACCCAAAAAGAGGCACTTTTTTGATTTCTGTTTTGCCAATAAATGAAAAGTAATTTTTAATGATGACCACCATTAAGGGAATGTCCAAATACGAGAAGTGGTTGGCGCAAAAAACATACACCTTTTTACGATCTGGCTTGTAATGATGTTTTACTTGAATTCGCATGCCTGCAAAAAGAAAAAACAACTGACCCCAAAACCGGACTATTCGGTGTGTATATCTCCTCCAAGATAATTTCTGAAGAAAGATAAACATCAATGGATATAAAAGTAAAAAAGTCGAAATGAACCAAAATGCAGTCCAAAGGGAATAAATCACTAAAAGCGAATGTTTAAATAGTGATTCCTTTCTTTTCATATCGAGTCAAATACTTGGATTAAACTCTTATTATTCAACAGTGCCTAATTGAACTGTATTGGTTTTTTTCCCTTGATGCGCTGGAATTGATAAAGTAGTGACAAATACATCGCCGGCCGATAATAGCTTCTTTCCTTTCAGCATATCCACCATAGCAGCAACTGTTTTCTCTACATTGTCTGCAGAAGGGTCAAAGAAAAATACCTTAACACCCCACAATAAACCCATGGTTGACATTAACTCTTTGTTCGATGTAAAGACAAACAAATCCGCTTTAGGTCTATGCGCAGAAAGTCGATAAGCAGTATGCCCAGAATTTGTTATACACAAAATAGCCTTAGCCTTAGAATCACGGGCTAATCGGCAGGCTCCAGCAATCAAACGATCCGTTAGGGCAACTTGTTGGCCTGCCAACGAGTGATTTTTGAAATATATAGCTGCCTCATCACCTTTGATAATTTCCAATTCATTTTGTTGTTGTTCAACAATCTCATGAATATGCGCCATCGTTTCTACCGCTTTAATCGGATAAGAACCAGACGCAGATTCCCCACTCAACATCGTTGCCGAGGCACCTTGTAAAACTGCATTCGCCACGTCGGAAGTTTCAGCACGTGTAGGCACAGGATTTGTAATCATCGATTCCAACATTTGCGTAGCGACAATGACTGGTTTTCCAGCCGCCGTACACTTTTCAACCATCACCTTTTGAAGGTAAGGAACAACAGCTCCATCCATTTCCACCCCCAAATCACCACGAGCCACCATAATCGCATCCGTCGCCTCAATAATTTCATCTAAATTATCAATAGCCTCTGGCTTTTCGATTTTAGCAATGACACGCGTATTTTTTCCGTATGCCTTTATTTTATCTTTAATATCCCAGATATCTGCTGCTTTGCGAACAAAAGAAAGGGCAATCCAATCAACGCCGTGATCTAATCCAAAATACAAATCTGCTTCATCCTTGGGCGTCAAACAAGGTAAAGAAACCTTGGTCCCAGGAAGATTAATTCCTTTTTTAGATTTTAAAATGCCCCCATAAATTACTTCAGTGATTACCTCTTTTTTTATTGGATCGATTGATATTACTTTAACTTCAAGATTTCCATCATCCATCAAAATGCGCTCACCCACATTCACATCTAAATACATGGAAGTATAGGTAGTTCCTACTTTTTCAGAAGTTCCTAATAAATTTTCGTCCATGGCAAAAATTAATTGCTTGCCCGCTTCTAAAACTACTCCATTGTTCTCAACTAATTGAGTCCTGATTTTTGGCCCTTGCAAATCTTGCAAAATACTAAGGTTTAAATCTAGCTCCATGCTGATTTCACGGATTGTTTTTAACCTCTGTAAATGATCCTCATGAGTACCATGAGAAAAATTTAATCGAAATACATTGACACCCGCTTTAGCTAATTGGATTAATGATTCTTTGGATTCGGAGGCAGGACCTACTGTGGCAACAATTTTGGTTTTGCGTTGATACGACATATATTTAATCTATACTTATTTGATCGCAATTTACATTTAAGTCTTCAAAAAATGAATTTAAACAAGAATTAAACTTGAAATAATCCAAAAAATAATACTTTAACAAGTTTTGATGACATAAAAAAAGGGATGCTGTGCATCCCCAAATTCAATTTAAATATTTTTTAATTTTCCCACATATCGTGTTCCAATTCTAGTAATTTGTATTCGAGCAATTGGGACATTAACAAGCCCTCTTTCTCTCCTTCAAACATATCTGTTAAATACTTATTTTCAGCATTTCCTTTTTTGATAATACGTGCTTGAAACATACGTAAATCAAAAGCATCAGCCATATTTTTATGTTGGGTTTCATTCTCAGAATTATACCAAATACAATCTGGGTTACTTCTGAATAATTTATAAACATCTTTGTAACGAAAAGATGCCACCGCCTTATCAAATCCAGCCTTTGTTTTTGACGCAGGAACAATTAACGTTAAGGCTTGAATGTCAAAATATAACCTTGATCTTTTACGATCAATCACAGCATCTTCCTTAATTTCGATGATACTAAGTTCTTTAGGAAAATAATACGCAACGGTTGAAATAGGAGCCTTCGCATCAAAATTGTCTTTAGTAGCTACTTCAGCGGTTCCTGCAGTTGCTTTTGCACCACCGGCACCCCAACCGTCATCACTTCCAGCTCCTCCTTTAGTTTCAGGTTTTTTAGCATCTTTGGCTACTTCTCCTCCAAATCCAGCTGCACGTTCTGCCTCTGATAATTCTCCATCTCCTGTCGTTTCTTCCATCTTTAAATTTTCAATGAAATTCGCTGCTGAAAGTTTCACAGTTAATGAATCATTTTTGTAAGGTACCAAAACACCGGCTTTCACCCATTCCACTAGATATTTAGAAATTTCATTGTTAATAGAAAAAAACGGCTGGTTAATCTTTTCATTCAAATCCATCCGGCGCCATAAGCGAGCACGGTAATGAACGTCTTCTTCATCGATCGGACGAATAGAATTTGGATTTTGAACGCGAGGCTTTTCTTGACCATAAAGATGCAAGGATCCTAACACAAACAAAACCATTAAAAATTTACCAAATAATTTCATACCTATTTGTTTTTTAGTTCAAGGGAATGTTTTTTGCCATAGAGAAAGGAATGGTTTCCACAGCTCCTTTGAAATTTTTCCTTTGTACCCCTTTAATTTCAATATAATAACGATCTCCTGCTTGCGCTTGAGAAGCTAATTTAGCGATTGAGCCTGAACCAGGCAAAGTCACATCATCTATTTTCCGCTGTCCCCTCGCTAAAGCCACATAAAGCTCCGACACTCGGAAGTTGGCATCTTCAGGATTTGTCGACTTAAATGATTCGTCCGCAATGGCTCTTGCATCGATACTTCTTAATCCAGTAGCACTTGCCCCACGTTTCTCGTCAAGCTCAGCTCCATTTCCAAATACCTTCACATCAGGTCTAGGCACTCTACGAACTCTAAAAGTTTCTTTTCCTAACAGGGTTCCACTATTAGATACATTTAAAGTAATATTAGCCGCCGAAGGAACAATCGTTACTTTACCTCGGTTTTGGCCTGCGATTGCCTCGCCACCTTCCGCACTAAACGAAGGATTCCACAATGCGCCTAAACCAGCTGAAACTACACTTAAGCGATTTGCACAACCTAAGTAAAGTGCAGGCAATGTAGCCGTTTCAATATTATACGTTGGCTTTAACACAAAATAATCTTTCGTGATGGATTCTGTTTTGGGTCCAGCTGGACTCATATAAGAAACCGTAGCCGTATATTGTTTTTTAGACATTCCGTTTCCATCGTATCCACCACCTGAAGTCTTAAATTTAATTTGACCACGGCCGTCGACCACCGGAATAGAAGAACCATTATAACTCATTCGAGGCGTAAATCCGGATGAGGTAGCACCTATAAATACTTCAGCTTGATATTCCATTCCTGCTACCACTGTGTTTGCATTAGCAGAAACTTGAGCAAAAACTTTGTCAAATTTAATTTCCTTCGCTCCTACTTTAGCGGCCAATTGGTTTAAAACATCACTTTCATAGCGACGAATTTCAGCTTGTTTCTGACTTAAGGAAGCCAATGCAGCTGGAACTGGTGTTTGAGCAAAATTTAATTCAGCGAAATCCTTATTGGACTGATTGCCATCACGATTGACCGTTGGGTCATCTTTAGCATCCAATGCCAAAGCGGGAAATTTAGTACCGGGATCGGCCAACTTAGTTATCTCTTGAATATATGTATTAAATAACGGAACTAATTTATAGCCTTCACCAGACTTATTTCCACCCACCATCAATTCAAAAACTTTCTCTTCTTCTTTTGGATTTTTGATATTACCCGTTTCAGGGTCAATACCTCCACCGGCATCTAATACTTTGCTTTTTAATCCATCTAAATGATTCACTAAAGCATCTGACAATCTCCTTACATCATTTGCTCTACGTAACACATCGGCATAGGCAGCTGGGTTAGGCAAATCTTTGATTCTTTCGTCGATTCCTTGAACAACGCCTTTGTTTTTTGAACTTGCCGACTGGTTAGCAATTTCCAACGAACTATTCAAAAGGCTGAATTTTTGCAATAAAGCATCGCTTACCTGTAAAGCTAACAAGGCAGTTAATACTAAATACATCATCCCGATCATTTTCTGCCGGGGTGTTTCTTTTAAACTTGCCATAAATTTATCCTTTCATAGCGGTTAACATACTACCATAAACTTGGTTTAATGATTGAATGTTAGCATTCAATTTAGCCAATTCTGACTTAAAGTTTTCAGCATCTTTCTGGGTAGAAGCCATTTGCTCAACGGTAGCATTTACATTGCCATAATATCCATTGATCGCTTTCAAATGCTTACTTGCTTCTTGGATTTCTGTTTCGTAAACCGCGTTCAATGAGGCTAATTGGTCTCCCGCCTTCGCATATTGCTTCGCATAATTAGCCGCCTCCGTAGACGAAATCGAGATAGAACTTAAAGAAGTAGTCGCATCCGCAACAGTCTTATTTAAGGCTCCCAATGATTGTGATGAGCTATTCAATGAATTGACAAAATCTTGAGTCGCTCCCGTTGCCTTGGAAATCTCTTGAAGGCTATTTGCCGTATCCGTTAATCCTTTTAAACTTTTTGTTAAATTCTCTACCACATCAGCCCCTAAGCCTTGTGAGTTGGCTAAAGCCGACAAGCCCGCTGAAGAAGAACTTTTAGCAGGAGCTCCATCCGCTAATTCCGGATACACTTTCTCCCAATTATATTCTTTGTCCGGCTTAGCTTGCAAATACAATACACCAAATAAAATAAAAATGGCCGCCTCCGTAAACATACCCACCATCAACATCTCATTCGCTCCTGTCCAGTGCACAATTTTAAATAAGGCTCCTACGATAACGACTGCAGCTCCAAAACTAGCCACTACATTAATTGACTTTTCTAATCCTTTCATTTGATCAATTTATTTTTTTGAGTTTTAAATCGTTAAATTATTTCATATTAGGACGTCCCAAATATCTCATAGAACATCTAAATCCAACATATGAACGTTTTCTTGTTTGTAATTCATACGCGCGAGTACCTGTTTCCAAATAATACGCAATATCCTTCCAAGATCCACCTCTTGTTACTTTTCTAGGCTCATCCGCATCTTTATTGACCGTATTCAAATCCCACGTAATGGCAACCGAATTATCGGCATAAGCATCCTCACACCATTCAGCCACGTTTCCAGCCATATTATATAATCCAAAATCATTAGGATCATACGCATTTGCCGGTGCTGTGTATGAATACCCATCCGCATCATAATTACCTCTATGTGGCTTGAAATTAGCCATCAAACATCCCTTCGCATTCGCAATATAAGGGTTCCCCCAAGGATATTTAACCGATGCTCTTCCTCCCCTAGCTGCCCATTCCCATTCTGATTCAGATGGAAGTTCAAATCTAGGAAGTATGTACATATTTTGTTTTTTACGATAATCATTCATCATTTTGGAACGCCATAAACAAAAATATTTGGCTGCGTCCCAACTCACCCCTACAATCGGATATTGATCAAAGGCTGGGCTAGAAAAATAATATTCCGTCATAGGATCACCATTATGGAATGTAAAATCAGCATTCCAAACAGTGGTATCTGGATAATATGACGTCATAATTTTATCCTCTCCTAAGACTGAAACAGAATCTTTCAATAAGGAATTGGTGAATTGACGGTACTCATGATTCGTGATTTCCGTATCATCCATGTAAAATGCTGACACCGTCACACGCTTATTGAAATTTATTCCAGCACGTGATATTTCCTCATCCGCTTGACCCATCATGTAACTACCTGATGGCACCAAAACCATTCCATAAGGAGTAGGCTGAGTCCAACCACGGCGATTAGACGCTACAATTTCACCATTGGCAATCCCTGGAGCATCTTTAGAACCCTTGCCAAACTTCAACAAGCCTCCTTTCCCTGAACTTCCTTTTTTACTACTTAGTGTCTTAGATCCTCCTGAGTTTTTTGAGCCACAACTATTGATCAAGGCCACAACGACTAAAACGGATGAAATCAAAAACAAACGCTTTGCTAAAAATTGTAAATTCATATAACCGAATTAAAAATATCTTTTGTTGAACGAAATCTATTCTAAAAAATTGTGTTAATCACTATTAAAAGAATCCATAAAGATTCAAATTCCCCAAAATTAAAGAATTTTCTAAGAATAATTAAAGAATTAACTTTTTTTTCCAAGGTTTAAATTAATTAATCTTAAAACGCGGAGTCTTTATTGGCACCGCCTGAACACCCATTTTAAACGTAGGTAGATTAAACTTAACAAATACCTCATGGGTCAACAAGGACTTTGCATCTAAATTCACCAAGGTATAATCAATGGAATATCCAAGATTTAACCGATTATTCAGCAGAGATACCCCCATCATACCGATCGCAGCATCATTTAAACGAAAAGAACTCCCAACCCAAAACATATCTCGGTATTCAACTCGGGCACCCAATTCCGGCAGAATTTTTCCTGAATTATACCTTATTTGGCCAAATGGCAAAAAATCAAAAGAGGTATTAATCAAAATTTCCGCTCCCGCATGAGCTGTAAAAACCGTGGTCAAGGGCATCGCTGCTGCAGTCGAATTAAATGTATAGGTAGGACTCGTAAGGTGGTCCATGGAAATTCCGGCATTCCAATTGTCCTTCGAGTAAACCACTCCTAAGCCAAAATCAGGCAAGGATTGACTCACTGTTTTACCAGAAAGCTCTAAGGCCAATGGGTCATTTGAATCTCGAACACGAAAAACACGGCCATCAAAAGATTTAGCCTGCATGCCCATGCGAATTCCCGTAGAAATTAACCCAGATCCTAAAGAATAATGATGCGCTAATTGCAATCGAACCGTTTGCATGCCAACTCCCGAAGGCGTTTTATCCGACATATATAAAAATCCAATCCCTGCATTCAATATACCCAACGGCATAGATGCAGTTAATAATTGGGTTCCTAAACTACCCGAACCATCTTGGGTAGATTCATAGCCTGACCATTGATTTCGAACATGAAGCTGGACAGAAGTCTCATTGCGCCAACCAGCAAACGCGGGATTCAAGTTAGCATTATTCAAGGAAAACATGCTTAATCCGGGATCCTGCTGGCCTAAAGTAGCAAAACTAATCAATCCCAAAGCAAGGAAAAGCCATTTTCTGAAGTCAAAAACCGAAATAAAGCTAATACTATGGCGCATTGAATAAAGTCGAATTTTAATAGGCGAATAAAAATAAGCAATAATTTGCTTCGAGCAAGATTATTTCAAAAAAAAAGCTCCTTGAAGGAGCTAAAATTAATTATTTGCTTGCTTGATGTATTGCTCTAAAGCACCCGTCATAGAAGGTGCATTCGGCATAGGAGCCTGAATATCCAAAATCAAATTGGCATCTTTTACCGCCTGAGCAGTTGTAGGGCCAAAAGCTGCGATTCGAGTGTTGTTTTGTTTGAATTCTGGAAAGTTCTCCAACAATGAAGTAATCCCCGATGGACTATAGAATGCTAGAACATCATAAAATACATTTTCCAAATCCGACAAGTCAGAGGAAACTGTTTCATACATAACCGCCTCCGTGATTTTAAAATCATTGGTGCCCATGTAATCCGGAAGATCTTTTTGGCGCTTATTTGAACAAGGGAAAAGAAAATTCTCTGTCTTATGCTTTTTAATTACCTCCAATAAATCCAAAGCTGTCTTAGTTCCTGTAAAAACTTTACGCTTACGTATCACTATATACTTTTGAAGATAATTGGCCGTTTGCTCCGTGATACAGAAATATTTCATATCCGATGGAGTTTCAATTTTCGCCTCCTTACATATTCTAAAGAAGTGGTCTATTGCATTCCGACTTGTAAAAATAATGGCCGTATGCTCTAAAATATTAATCTTTTGCTTCCTGAATTCTTTATATGCAACTCCCCTCACCTCAATAAATGACCTAAAATCCACCTTGATATTGTATTTCTTTTCAATATCAAAATAAGGAGATTTTGCATCCGTAGGCGCAGCTTGAGTAACCAAAATATTTTTGATTTTCTTCAACCTTTTAGGATCTGGTTGTATCACATTTAATTCACTCATACAATTTCAATCTTTTGTTATAACTCATTTTGAAGTTAGATTCAAAACGAATGCAAATATACGATTAAATTTCTCAAATCTCAGCCAGTGAATTACATGAACTCTGGAAAAATCAATTCTCTTATACCAAATAATAATACTTGGCCTTCAATAATAGCTAAATATGCAATGAGAGATAGTGGATTGAATTTGAAATGCTTTTTAAAAATAATAAAAAAGTAAATGGTCCGAAATAGGAAATAAACATCGACTGCCGTTCTAATCCAATTTAAATTATTAACAAATGCTGGCCCCATGTAAACCGAGTAGATCAAGATTAAAAAGATCATTAGCGTAAAAAACTGAATGTTGGTTTGTATGGATTTAAAGAAATGTATGCTGGCCAAATTATCCAACTTAAATAAAGAGCAAAACATTTGGTACATAAAAAAGCGCAAGCCAAATAATACGAATGCCACAATCGTCTTTGTGCCTATAAATAAAAAGGCCTCACTGAAAATCTCACCCAAAGAACTCCCTATCGTAAAAGTTTGATTTAAAGTGTGCAATAAGCCGTTAAAATAGGCTAAATACGCGGTAACTAAGCTTAAGATAAAAATGACAAATAAATTAGGGAAAGCGAAAGGCATTTTTGCGATGACGACATCCTTGATTTCTAGACTTAGCCAATCGGAATACCTGAAATACGAATGAAAATACTTAGGGAAAAATGAATATAAAAATCCAAGAAGACTTAATAAACTTAACATAGCTAAGGCAAAGAAATTATTAATGCCTGAGCCCCCACGAATCTTCATCTCAAAGGTATTTAATAAGGACAACTTCCCCTTTTCTACATTCTGTTCAATAAAAACTTGCTGGGGAAGTCCATTTAATTCATCTCCATAAAATGTTAAAACCATTCGGTCGGCTAAGGGCTGCTTTAAACCAAGGCTGTCCAAATTCATCCGAACCAAAGCCCCTTGCGCTATTTTTCGACTAAATATTCCATTAATAAATAAGGTGTAATTCTTAGATGCTTCGATTTTCAAATGACCCTTTGGGAAATCTGTGGGCTTAATAAGCAAGGATTTAGATTTGTAATTAAAGTGCTTCGAGGAGATATAAGGCAGAAAAGCTTTCCAACTGGGTTGGAATACCAACCATTCCTTCTCAAACGAATGGATCGTTTTCCATTCAGCCATGGATGAGAATGAAAGCGTTGCAAAAAGAAAAAATAAAAAAAATCTGCTAAACAATTGCTTACATACCAACTGTCTAACAGATCTTTTAAGTAAAAAAGGAATCATCCTTTCATGAAATTTATTTCGCGGCAAGCGCCTTGATCATTGTTTCGCCAATATCAGCTGGAGAATACACCACATGAATTCCACATTCCGTCATGATTTTCATCTTAGCTTCAGCCGTATCGTCCGCACCGCCAATAATGGCACCTGCATGACCCATTCTACGACCTTTGGGAGCTGTTTGACCCGCAATAAAGCCAACAACCGGCTTGCGATTGCCATCTGCTTTAATCCATTTAGCTGCTTCTGCTTCCATACCACCGCCAATTTCTCCAATCATCACAATGCCTTCCGTTTCTGGATCGTTCATTAATAACTCAACCGCTTCTTTGGTTGTGGTTCCTATAATAGGATCTCCACCAATTCCAATGGCCGTTGTTTGGCCTAAACCTGCCTTTGTCAACTGATCTACCGCCTCATATGTTAATGTACCTGATTTAGATACGATACCAATCTTACCTTTTTGGAAAATAAAAGCAGGCATAATACCAACTTTACACTCTCCAGCCGTCATTACACCGGGACAATTTGGCCCAATCAAACGGCAATCTTTATGATTAATATATTCCTTAGCCACAATCATATCTTTGGTCGGAATACCTTCTGTAATACAAATAATCACTTTTATCCCCGCATCAGCCGCTTCCATAATGGCATCTGCTGCAAATGCAGGCGGAACAAAAATAATAGAAGTATCAGCACCCGTTTGAGCAACTGCATCCGCAACTGTATTGAAAATAGGACGATCTAAGTGCATCGCTCCCCCTTTTCCTGGAGTAACACCGCCAACAACCTGAGTGCCATAGGCAATCATTTGTTCTGCATGGAACGTACCCTCTGTACCCGTAAATCCTTGGACAATAATTTTTGAATTCTTGTTAACTAAAACACTCATGTTATGTGGGTTATATAAACTAAGGCGAAAAAATTTTCTCAAAGGTACAAATTATTGATAAAATTTATCAAAAACCTTTTGAATCAAAGGAAGAAAAATTTGATATAGTATATTTGTGTAAATTTAGTCTGATTTAAAAACGAATGCTCAAACACCTCCACATTCAAAATTATGCACTCATTGACTCCATAGATCTTGATCTTGGGAGCGGTCTTAGCGTAATTACAGGGGAAACGGGGGCTGGTAAATCCATTTTATTAGGTGCGATTAGTTTGTTACTAGGCCAAAGGGCCGATACAAAGACCTTATTTGATGTTGAAAAAAAATGTGTGATTGAAGGCACTTTTCACCTGGACTTACATCAACAACTAAAAGATATTTTCATCGAGGAAGAAATTGATTTTGAGGATCCGTGTTTGATTCGCAGAGAAATAAACCCTCAGGGTAAATCAAGGTCTTTCATCAATGATACTCCGGTCAATTTAGAATCTTTACGAAGAATCGGGGTTGAACTCGTTGACATACATTCCCAACAAGACCACGGCTGGATGTCGAATCCAGATTTTACCTTAGATATCATCGATAGTTTTTCCCAAAACCAATCTTTAAAAAATGTATTTAAAGTAGAATTCGACAAAATGCAATTGGCCAAAATGGAATTCTTGATGCTCCAAAAACAAGCATCTCAAGGATCACAAGGCTTAGATTTTTTAAAATTTCAATGGGAAGAATTAGATAAGGCCAATCTCCAATTAGGTGAATTTGATGCCCTAAAATCCGGTTTAGATAAACTAGAAAATGCGGAACAGATTCGAGAGAAATTAGCCAATTTGGGGAATTTGGTCAGTATTTCTGATTTATCTACAATCCAGCAATTGCAATTAGCCTTGCAGCAGGCACAATCTTTGAGCAAGTATGGAGATGATTTTGAGGTTTGGAGAAAACGCTTAGAATCGATTTGGATTGAATTGAAAGATCTTGCCTCCGAAATTGAATACGAAGCGGAAAATTTTATTTCAGATCCCATAGCGCTCATCGAAAAGCAGAAAAGATTAGATGTGTTAAATCGCTTGATGCAAAAGCACCATGTCAACAACATGGAAGATTTAATCCAGGTGAGAGATACTTTTGACGAGCAGATTTCATCTTTTGAAAACATAGATTTAGAATTAGAAAACGCAGAAAATCGATATAAGGAGCTTCAAGTAACCTGCCAAGCAGCAGCAGAAAAGTTGAGTTATTCCAGAATGGAAGTTTTGAGTCCCATCGCGGCCCAACTAACAAAATCATTGCAATCGCTGGGCATTCCAAATGCCAATCTAGATTGGGAAATAAATAAAAAAGAGGTGTATGCGCAGGGGATTGACAAAATCCAATTGCTCTTTTCGGCCAATAAAGGTCTCGCGCCAAAACCCTTTAAACAAATTGTATCGGGTGGTGAGATGAGCCGATTGATGTTATCCATCAAACATTTAATTGCTAAAAAAAGAGCGATGCCTACCTTGATTTTGGATGAAATCGACACCGGTGTTTCTGGTGAAATTGCGATCCAAATGGGGGCTATGCTGACGCAAATGAGCCAAGGACATCAGATTATTGCCATTACCCATCTTCCACAAATAGCCGCCGCGGGTCAAAACCATTGGTTTGTTTATAAAAATCATAGTGGTGAAAAAACAATTTCTGCGTTGAAGAAGCTAGTTGGCGAAGAAAGGGTGGAAGAAATCGCCAAAATGATTGGCGGCCAGAAAGGATATATGGATCTAAAAGAGAATGTCCGTAAGTTAATCGTAGAAAATCAAAAATAATATGGCACAAAAATTCATGAGTTTCTTATTGATCATGCTAATCTTAGGTTCTTGCAATCAAGCAGAGCAAAAGTTAAGCCAAGAACTAAATGATCAAGTGATGCAATTGCATGATCAATTAATGGGCAAAACAGAAGATGTTTTAAAACTAAAAAGGAGATTAGATAGTTTATCAACCGGCAAGGATTCCGTTAATGTCAACAAAATTATCGCATCATTAAATAAAGCCGATGAATCCATGATGGATTGGATGCATCATTTTTCTCTGGATAGCTTAGAAAAAATGGATGTGACAAATAAAATTGGCTATTTGCAAAATCAATTAGAGGCGCTTAAGAATTTAGAGAAATCAACTGACTCCAGTGTACATGCAGCAAAAACGTATACAATTAAGTAAAATTGTCTTTGTATTTTTAGTCGTTTTAGGGTGCCAACAGGAAAAAAAACTTCCTTTTTTAGGGCCTAAGGAGGTTAGGGAACAGGGTGATACGCTTTATCATAAAATCCCCGATTTTAAATTCCTTAATCAGGACTCTCTGTGGGTAAGCCAAAAAAATATGGCTGGAAAAATCTATGTGGCCGATTTCTTCTTTACCACCTGCCCTACCATTTGCCCAAAAATGAAAACGCAATTGCTTCGTATCTATGACAAATTTGCGGAAGACGATCGGGTTAGAATTTTGTCGCACACGATTGACCCCGAATATGATGGGGTACGAGTGCTGAAAGAATACGCCAAAAAACTGAACATCAACAGTCCTCGTTGGAATTTAGTCACAGGTAAAAAATCAGACATCTACCGTTTAGGAGAAAAAAGCTATATGGTTACTGCTCAAGAAGATGCCAATGAAGAGGGCGGATTTGTTCACAGTGGAGCCTTTATTTTAGTGGATAAAAATAGACATGTGCGAGGCATTTATGATGGGACTAAAGAGGAGGATGTCAACCATTTAATTGAAGATATGACCTTGTTATTAAAAGAGTAAAAGAAAAAAAATATGATCAACAAATTAGCCATTTTAGGCCTTATGATAATTGGAATTTCCTGCGAAAGCAGGGAGGAGATTACACGCCAACAATACGTAGTAGAAGGTATGAATTTGTATCAAACAAATTGCGCCAATTGCCATCAAGTGGATGGTTCGGGATTAAAAGATTTATACCCCCCATTAGCTAAAACTGATTTATGGCAACGCGTAAAAATGAGTGAATTAGCATGCATCATAAAACATGGCCAAAAGGATTCTATACGGGTTAATGGAAAACCATATAATGCTTATATGCCAGCTAATCCTAAGCTTCAAGCCTTAGATATCGCTGAACTCATGACCTACATGAGGGAGAAATGGTCGCCTAATAAGGAGATATTCAGTTTGGATAGCGCGCGGTATGCGTTAAAAAATTGCCCTTAATTTGCTGTTATTAAGCGTATTGCATTCGATAAAAAGACCTTGAATTGAAATCTATTCTGTCGGAAGACCGTCAACGGTCAAAACGGAATTAGTGACTCTTCTTAACGAGTACGTGGAAAAATCTTGAGCGGCATCTAAGCCAACTCCGTGAACAATTTCCTTTTTTGTATGGATGGCAACGGGTTTTTCGGTAAACACTCTTTTTTGGTCAGGCAGCCAAGTAAACTCTTCCGTTTTTAATGTTTCCCCTTTTTGAATATTAAAAATTTCGACATGGCCCATTAATTTGTATGAGTTGGTTTGTCGGAAAAAATGAGCTGAGTCTCCTCTGATTTGTGAGGTAATGTTTCCCAATTTATCATAAAACCAAAGCTTCATTTCCTTTGGATAAATTCGATCCTCCGCATCTGTAGTAATTTGTTTTTCTGATACCATGCGCAAAACTGAGCGCGCAGAGTCTGAATAAACCATATCTATGCCAGTCAGTTGGGATTTAGGCCCTTTGTAAATAGCGGAGCTTTTTTCTTCGCGTTCATGGCAGGCCAAGACATTAAAAAACAGGAGCAGCAAAAAGAGGTTTCTCGAATTGCGCATGAGCAAGGATATTAATTGATTTTTTGCTTCTGGAACCAAAGGTCACTCAAGGTTAGGCCGATGGTAATGCGATGGTATTGTTCCTCCATTCCATTGTCAGCTAAAACCCCACGTATGCCTACTTGGTAGGCCAAGTTGAAATACGACAAGTTTCGCAATGGAAATGCAATTCCAAAACTCAAATTTTTATCGATGGCATAATTGCCATTGGAAGAAAAATCGTAAGGAGTTTTGGCATATGAAAAACCAACACGATAGGTCGTACGCTTAAAATAATTGGACACAGATGTGAAATCAGGTGTATATTCACCGCCAATCGACCATTTTGTACTCACAGGAAGTTGCTTCGTAGATCTTCCTAAATTATTATCCACTTTTGACCAATCGGTTTGAGAATAGTCAATACCTACCATCCAAGCAGCAATTTTCTCCAAACTTAGCCCAAAACGTGTAGTCACAGGCAGATTTTGAGTGAAATTATACGTATTTCTAAGTGTATCTGCATTAATCATATTCATGCCAGACAAATCCATAATGGCGAATCTGTTTAGTTGGGTCGCACTCATTTTCGAAGTCAAATCCATCGTAGCCCCCACATTCACGAAAAAATCATTTTTTAAAGATTTGCGATATGCCAATCCTGCTTTGAATGAAAAATCAGAATACGAATTCAAATTTTCCAATTGGATTTTATAAAATTGTCCATCCGACATGTTTTGAGTAGACACATTTCTGTTGACCGTTCCAAAAAGGTAATTCGCCTCTAAACCTAGATAAAACTCTTTCCCTATTCTAAAGCCATTGGCAAAACTTAATTTTGTAATACTGCCTTTGCCCTGATAACCATAGATCAAGCTATCCACACCCAATAAATTTAATCTGCGATATGATTTGGTGGTATAATCTACTGCGGAATGAGGCCGAATTCCAATGGAAGCAGTCCAACGATTGCTTATTGGCAATGTCAATTGCAATGACTCATAATTACCTCCAAAAACTTGTTGTTTCTGGCGATAATCCTGTAAAGTTTTAAGTTCTGTGTTCACCCCTACTTCAAAAACCGTATAATGATTTCGAGCTAAGAGAGCAGGATTGATGGAATTTGCATAGATCCCGTTCGAATTAGAAACGCCTATTCCACCCATCATCAAATTGGTTGCAGGCTCTGCTGGATACAATTCCCCCATTCCAATATAGGATAAAGGTGAATTTAGAATGGATTGAGCATTTAAATTGGAGCACAAAAACAACAAACAAAAAGAAACGAAGCTAAAAATCGCTCGATGCATTTTATTAAACAGGCAATTCGGTGTTAATGGATTATAAATCATACAGTATTTATACGCTCTTTCAGTCAATTTAGTCTGCAAAGGTCGCAATTTTATTTCATATTCGATTAAGTATTTGGCTATATTTGAATTCAAAATAGAATAAGCATATGATGGACGCACTAGAAAATTGGTACCTATTAGAAAATTCAGCCTTTGATTTAATTTTATTTTCAGGGATAATACTTTTGGGAATAGCGCTCAAACGTTTTTTCTCCAATTCATTTTCTAAAATTGTTTTCCGATTCATACCGGAAGAGTCCATTTCGATTCAAGATTGTGTTCAGTTATTGAGGAAGCCATTTGAATTATTGATTTTTTGGATTTTTTTATATTTGGCCGCACAAAATTTAAAAGTTCCTTCCCAATGGAATTTCACACCCATTCAAGATTTTGGAATTTTATTTCTGGTCAAAAAAGCATTTGATTTAGCTATTATTTATACGGTTACTTGGGTCATTATACGTTTAATGAAAGTGGTCATTTTGGTAGCACAAGAAAAATGGCAAGGGGTTGAGCAAAAATCAAAACAACAATTTATCCCATTCCTTAATGACCTTTCTATGGTCTTTATAATCACTGCATCTGGCTTTGTGATGTTAGGTCGGGTATTCCAAGTGGATGTAGTCGCCTTAATTACAGGTTTGGGACTTGGGGGTTTGGCATTGGCATTAGCCGCAAGAGAAACCTTGGAAAATTTATTTGCCTCGTTTACGATATTTTTAGATTTACCCTTTGTGGTTGGCGATAGCATCCAAGTAGGTGGGATTTCAGGCGATATAGAAAAGATTGGATTCAGAAGTACGCGGCTTCGTGGAGCAGATGGGAATTTGATCATGATTCCAAACCGACTATTAACCTCTCAGTCGTTGGAGAACATGAGTGAGCGAGATTTTCGTAGAGCCAAATTTAATTTAACCTGTGATTTAAAAACGAAGCCTTCTCAAATCGAAAAGGCCATTACAGCTATCGAGGCGCTTATTTTACAAGATACCCTTTGCAAGAAGAAAGCACCAAAAATTGTGTTTGAGGGATTTGGGACTTATTCATTAGATATTTCCGTGACAATGTTTGTATCTAGTAAAGACTTCTCTAAATTTCAATTGGTCAAGCAGGAAATCAACTTAGGCATACTGAAAATTTTAGAACAAGAAGGAATCGAATTAGCTAGCTCGGTAAAATAATACGCGTTGCCCTTAGCAAATTAGCCAACCAATTCTTTTAAATCGGCGTCGTGGATCATCTTTTTCTCGTCTGCCATGATTAAAAAACGCGTATATAATTTGTCTAATTCCGGCTTTTCAAATTCAAAACCCAACAAACTTAAGCGATGCCTAAGTGCGGCTCTACCTGATCTTGAGGTCAATAAAATAGCTGAAGAAGGCACTCCTACGTCCTCAGGATTCATGATTTCATAATTCTGAGCATGCTTTAAAAATCCATCTTGGTGAATACCTGATGAATGGGCAAAAGCATTTGCGCCAACAATCGCCTTGTTTGCCTGCACCGGCATCCCCATTAAATTCGAAACTAAGCAACTGGTTGGATATAAATATTGGGGATTAATACCTGTGGTAAATCCTAAATCTTTGTGCACATTTAAGATCATGGCAACTTCCTCCAATGATGTATTTCCAGCGCGTTCCCCGATTCCGTTAATCGTCACCTCGACTTGACGCGCACCCGCTTGAATTCCAGCAATAGTATTGGCCGTAGCTAATCCCAAATCATTGTGATTATGCATCGAAATCGTTGCTTGGTGAATATTGTCAACATGCTCATATAAATATGAAATGCGTTGATGCGTTTGATGTGGCAACAAATACCCCGTGGTATCAGGCAAATTAACGACTGTAGCCCCGGCTTTTATCACCGCATGGGTAAGTTTTGCCAAAAATTCCAAATCAGCCCGGCCTGCATCTTCCGCAAAAAACTCGACATCTTCCACAAAAGATTTAGCATAATCAACAGCCCAAATGGCTTGTTCAATAATTTTCTCGCGGGTTGAATTAAACTTATGAATGATATGGACATCGGAAGAACCAATGCCTGTATGAATTCTAGGCCTTTTTGCCGTTTTCAAAGCTTCGGCTGCCGCATCAATGTCCTCCTTTTTTGCACGTGATAAAGCACAAACGGTAGGCTCTGACACCGCATCACAAATAGCTTTAACCGAGGCAAAGTCACCCGGAGAAGAAATAGGAAATCCCGCTTCAATGATATCAACACCCAATTTCTCAAGTTCCTTTGCCACCTCTACTTTCTCTTCCCGATTTAATTGACAACCCGGAACTTGCTCCCCATCACGTAAAGTAGTATCAAATATTTGAATGCGGTTACTCATATTTTTCAAAATTAATTAGCCACAAAACTACCTTTAATTATATTACGAAGCAATTTTAGGGACGATATGCTTTTGAATTTTTTAGATTATAAATCTTTAAAAAGCCATTAAATATAAATTTTTAGATCAATATATTTTAAATAATCTTTATTTAAGATTTTTACTCTTTATAGATCGAAAGAGGTAGAATAAAAATTTTATGAAAAAAATGATAAAAAATCAAAAAACCGAATGGGCTATTTTTGTGATTTCGGGAAATCTTTTGGGATCAAAGTTTCCTCCGGAAATAATGCATACGACCACTTTATTTTTAATTTGGTCCTGAATTAAGTCTAAACCAGCGACGCTTAAAGCACCGGCAGGCTCGACAATCATTCCTTTCATGGCATATAAATTGAGCATCGTTTGACATAAATGATTTTTATCGACGGTCAACATTTGATCGATGCCATCAAGACATATCGAAAAATTATGTGCGCCGACCTGCTTGACAGAAGCGCCATCCACAAATTTATCAATATCATTGAGGTGTATTAATTCGCGTGCTTGGATGCTTTCGGACATCGAAGGAGCACCTGTGGGCTCCAAGCCAACCAAATGAGTGTCCGGTGAAAGCTCACGTAAAACCAAACTGGCGCCAGCGGCTAAACCTCCTCCTCCTACTGGAACCAGCATAAAATCTAACTTTTGACCTAATTGCTCCATAATTTCCAATGTGACCGTTGCTTGGCCTGCGATAATATCAAAGTCATCAAAAGGGGGAATATAAATCGCATTTTGGGCCTCGCAATATTTACGAGAAGCATCAAATGCTTCATCATAGGTCTCTCCTACTAAATTAATTCGAATGTATTCTTGGCCAAAAAATCGAACGGCGTCAAGCTTCTGAATGGGTGTAGATTTTGGCATAAAGATGTTGCCATGAATTTTCATTTTTGCACAGGCGAAGGCGACCCCTTGCGCATGATTTCCAGCAGAAGCTGCCACAATTCCTTGAGGCCTTAATGCATCTGGAATATTTGAAATTTTAAAATAGGCCCCGCGGATTTTATAGGATCTTACAGTTTGTAAGTCCTCTCGTTTTAAGAAAATCTGGGCACCATAGCGATCAGAAAGTGGTACTGAGTACTCTAGTGGCGTACGTTTGACTACGCCAACTAATAATTGGGCCACCTTTTTTATATCTGATAGGCTAGGAACAGTACTAAGTTTGTTGAATTCCATGCCCCCAAATTTACAAAAAAAAGGAGGTGCATCTTGCACCTCCTTTAAAATTCCTAAGAGAATGACCCGAAAATCACAAAAATGTAATAATCAGATTATAATTAGTTGTTTTCAGGGCGTAAGCTACGAACTGCAGCTCCCGCTCTCCACATTTCTGATTCACGCAATTCCGTTAATTCCGCTTCTAACTTAACGCGATAATCCGGCTGAGAATTCAAATCAATTGAACGAGCAGCCTCCGCTTGTGTCTTCACTGAATTATATAATTTTTCAAAAACGGGTTTAGTTGCATCACGGAATGGTCTCCACCAATCCAAAGCACCCCTTTGAGCCGTTGTAGAACAGTTGGCATACATCCAATCCATTCCATTTTCTGCCACTAAAGGCATCAATGATTGCGTCAATTCCTCAACAGTTTCATTGAATGCTTCTGAAGGAGAATGGCCATTAGCTCTTAAAACTTCGTATTGAGCAGCAAAAATTCCTTGGATAGCACCCATCAGAGTACCACGCTCACCCGTTAAATCAGATGTTACTTCTTTGTAAAAATCAGTTTCAAACAAATAGCCTGAACCTACACCGATCGCCATGGCGATACACTTTTCACGTGCTTTTCCTGTCGCATCTTGGTAAATCGCAAAAGAAGAATTCAATCCTTTTCCTGCTACAAACATGCGACGAAGCGAAGTACCTGAACCTTTAGGAGCAGCTAAAAACACATCCACATCAGCTGGAGGAATAATACCTGTTTTTTCTTTGTACGTAATTCCAAAACCATGGGAGAAATAAAGCGACTTCCCAGACGTCAAATATTTCTTTACGGTAGGCCATAACTCAATTTGAGCTGCATCTGACAATAAGTAACAAATAATGGTACCTTTTTCTAATGCCTCCTCAATCTCAAATAAGGATACCCCTGGAACCCAGCCATCAGCAACGGCCTTATCATAGGTTTTTCCTTTTCTTTGACCTACAATCACATTCAGGCCATTGTCCTTCATGTTTAATGCTTGGCCCGGACCTTGTACCCCATAACCAATCACCGCAATGGTTTGATCTGATAATACTTGTCTAGCTTTCTCTAATGGAAACTCTTCTCTAGTAACTACGTCTTCTACAACACCTCCGAAATTAATCTTTGCCATTTTTATTCTTGTTTAATTTATTATTCTTTCATTTTATACAATTTCCCAATTACCTTCTTCAGGTAAAAACTCAACTAAGCCTTTCTCTGTTTTCCCAACCGCCACTCTTCCTGACTTAACGTATTCCAAAATTTCCCAGTTTTTCATGTAGGAATAAAACTCATGGATTTCTTCTTCAGTCCCATTTTTTTCGACCACCACATATTCCAAACCCCAATGAACCACCTTAGCATTCCAATCTAAATTGATCGTTTTAACATCCAAAGGTTCACATCCCAAAGGCGTTGATATCTTAAATAATGCAATCTCATTAAAGACTATTTCATCATCCAAATACCCAAAAACGGCCAACACATCCGTAATTTTTCGTATTTGCCTAACTAACTTCTCAACAAACTCTCGGCTTTCACTGCGAATAACGATCGTAAATCGAGATACCCCTTTTCGCTCCGTCTCAGAAACCGTTAAGCATTCAATATTGATGCGCCGACGCGTAAATATAATCGTGATTCGGTTTAATAAACCAACCGTATTTGTCGTAAAAACAGAAATCGTATAATTTATCAACATATGTTACTCTAGCCTTATACTCGTTACACAACCTCCCGCAGGAACCATTGGAAATACATTTTCTTCTTTTTCACAAACAATTTCCAATAAATAGGGCTTATCAGAGTTCAACAATGTATCTAAAGATTCACTCAATAAACTTCGGTCACTTACTTTATGACCTTCAATCCCAAAACCTTTGGCAATCGTAATAAAATCCGGGTTTTGTAATTCGACAAAAGAATAGCGATTGTCAAAAAACAATTGTTGCCACTGACGAACCATTCCCAAGAAATTATTATTTAAAATGATAATTTTAACGGGAAGCCCACTTTGTGCAATCGTACCCAATTCTTGTAACGTCATTTGGAATCCACCATCCCCGATGACAGCCACAACTTCCCGATGAGGAACCGCCACCTTAGCTCCAAATGCCGCCGGCAATGCAAATCCCATCGTTCCAGCACCTCCTGAGGTCACAATGGAATTTCGTTTTTTAAATCGATAATAGCGATTCGTAATCATCTGATGCTGACCTACATCGGTCACAACCACAGCCTCTCCCTTCGTTTTATCGGATAACAAAGCCACAGCCTCTCCCATCTTGATATGATTTCCCTCATGGAACAAATCCTTCTTCGTTATCTTATCGTACTCTTCGTCATCGTATTTTTTAAATTCAGCGCGCCAAGCTGAATGGTCTGCCTTTTTAACTAAAGGCAATAATGCTTGTAATGCCGCTTTCGCATCCCCCACCACCGGTGCATCCGCTTTCACATTTTTATCCACCTCGCTTGGGTCTATTTCAATATGAATTACTTTGGCTTGCTTAGCGTAGGTCGACAAATCTCCCGTGATTCGATCATCAAATCGCATTCCGATCGCGATTAACAAATCACATGAATTAGTCAATACATTCGCCCCATAATTTCCATGCATACCAGGCCAGCCGACAAAAAGTGGATGATCCGCATCCATGGCCGACATCCCTAAAAGAGTCGTAGCGACTGGGATACCTGTTTTATCAACAAATTCATTTAATTCTTTTTCAGCACCTGAAATTAAAATTCCATGCCCCGCTAGTATATAAGGACGTTTGGCCGCATTAATTAATTTAGCCGCAGCCTCCACATGTTCGGCTTTGGGTTCCACACGGGGTTTATATGAAATTAACGTTTTGCACAATTTGTACTGATATGGAATCGTCATTAAATCAGTTTGTGCCGTACGTGTTATGTCAATCAAAACGGGACCAGGACGACCCGTTTCCGCGATGTAAAATGCTTTAGCTATTATTTCAGGGATCTCGTTGGCATCAACTACCTGATAATTCCATTTAGTCACAGGCATCGACATACCGATCACATCGCATTCTTGAAATGCATCCGTTCCCAGTAAATTTGCTTTTACTTGGCCCACAATACAAACCAAAGGCGTGGAATCCAACATCGCATCTGCAATGGGCGTAATTAAATTAGTCGCTCCAGGACCTGATGTCACTAAACAAACCCCTGCCTTGTTCAACATTCTGGCATAGCCTTGAGCAGCGTGACCAGCACCTTGTTCATGGCGAACTAATATGTGTTTTAATCGATCTTGATAATCAAAAAGGGCGTCATAAGTTGGCATAATCGCCCCACCCGGATATCCAAAAATGGTATCAACTCCCTGCTCAACCAAAGACTGCATGATAGCCTGAGCACCCGACAAAAATTTCTTTTGTTCCGGTTGGTTTGATTCAGCAGTTTTTGTTTGGGTTTGTCCCATGGTTAATCAGAATTTTATTTTAAAATATAATCGAGTGGCTAATTTAAGTCTTCAAAATTTAGAAAAAAACCTAAATCGAAATTTTTTACAAATCAGTCACACAGCCTAAGCTTGCCGGACCTACATTTTTAATGTATTTCCGCAACACCCCAGAAGTATGAGGGGAAACGATCGGTTTCCACAATTTACGTCTTTCAGCCAGCTCCTCATCCGAGACATGCAAGATGATTTTGTTGTCGACTGCGTCAATCGTAATTTTATCTCCATCCTTCACCAGGCCAATATTTCCTCCTTCTTGTGCTTCAGGCGTCACGTGACCCACTACAAATCCATGAGTACCTCCTGAAAAACGCCCATCGGTAATCATCGCCACACTATTTCCTAAACCAGCACCCATTAAAGCTGATGTGGGCTTCAACATCTCTGGCATTCCTGGTCCTCCTTTCGGACCCTCATTTCGAATCACAACGACATCTCCCGCTTTGATTTCGCCTTTTGACAAAAACTCCATCACATCTTCTTCGCGCTCACACACTTTGGCAGTCCCCTCAAAACGCTCACCTTCTTTCCCTGTAATTTTAGCCACCGCCCCATCAGGCGCTAAATTGCCATATAATATTTGTAAATGCCCCGTCGCCTTAATGGGATCCTCAATGGGGTGAATAATTTTCTGTGTGTCAAAATTCAAATCGGGAGCCTCCGCTAAATTTTCAGCCATCGTTTTTCCAGTTACGGTCAAACACTCCCCATGCAAAAATCCTTTTTGCCATAGATATTTTAAAATGGCCGGCATTCCACCGATCGCTAACACATCCTCCATGTAATATTTTCCAGAAGGTTTTAAATCAGCAATCAATGGCGTGCGATCTGAAATATCTTGAATATCCTTCATGGTGAAGGATACTCCCGCTGAATGAGCAATAGCCAAATAATGCAAAACTGCATTGGTTGAACCACCTAAGGCCATCACCACCGTCATCGCATTTTCAAATGCATGTCGGCTCATGATATCTCTAGGACAAATATTTTTTTCCAACAATACTTTCATCGCTGCACCAATCGCCAAACACTCTTCTTTTTTCCCCTCATGCGTGGCAGGATAGGAAGAAGAATTTGGCAATACTAAACCCATTGCTTCCATAGAAGATGCCATGGTATTGGCTGTATACATGCCTCCGCAAGCTCCAGCACCTGGAATTGAATTTCGAATCACTCCCTCATAATCCTCATCCGAAATCGTTCCTGCATATTTCTTTCCTAATGCCTCAAAAGCTGAGACAATATCCAATTTTTCTCCTTTGTACATTCCAGAACGAATCGTTCCACCGTAAACCAACATCCCCGGGCGGTTCAATCTAGCCAAAGCCATCATAGCTCCCGGCATATTTTTATCACAACCCACCACGGCAATAACGCCATCGTACCATTGCGCACCCACTACATTTTCAATGGAATCAGCAATAATATCTCTCGAGGGAAGTGAATAACTCATTCCATCATTGCCATTCGTCATTCCATCCGAAACACCAATGGTATGAAAAATAAGACCGACCATCCCATTTTCTTGAATACCCTTCTTCACATGAACTGAAAGACCATTCAAATGCATATTGCAAGGATTACCTTCGTAACCAGTGCTTGCAATACCAATTTGCGCTTTGTTCATGTCTTCAGGAGTCAAGCCAATGCCATAAAGCATGGCTTTTGCAGCTGGATTGGTAATTTCTTGCGTAAGTGTTCTGGAGAATTTATTTAATGACATAAGGCAATTGATCAAATTTTTTCAAATTACAAATATAGGTAAAGCAATTTGTTCTTCCCTAAATTTTACCAAATAATCTATGGTTATTTAACGAATAACAGAATTAATTAGCATAAAATCCCTAAACAACGGCAGGTTTATTCTCTCCTACTTGTTGGCGCCACATGGCATAATATAAACCCTTTACCTCGAGTAAACTTTCATGATTGCCCTGCTCTACGATCCGACCTTTTTCCAACACATAAATTCGAGTCGCGTGCATGATCGTCGACAAACGGTGGGCAATTAAAATCGTTAAATGCGCAGAAGCCTGAGATACGGAACGAATTGTTTCTGAAATTTCCTCTTCGGTCAACGAATCTAATGAGGAAGTGGCTTCGTCGAAAACCAATAAATTAGGCTCCCTTAATAATGCCCTGGCGATACTTAAACGTTGTTTTTCACCTCCAGAAACTTTTACACCTCCCTCGCCAATCATCGTATCCAGACCTTTATCGGCCCTAGCGAGCAAGCTTTGGCATGCGGCCTTATCCAGCACCGACATACATTGTTCGTCGGTCGCATCTGGATTTACAAACAATAAATTCTCTCGAATGGACCCTGAGAATAGTTGGGTATCCTGGGTCACAAACCCGATCTTTTTTCTTAATTGGTCGAAATCAATTGCATCCCCAGATTGTCCATTATAGAAAACTTGGCCTTGTTTGGGACGATATAAACCCACTAGTAATTTAACCAAAGTAGATTTGCCGGCGCCAGATGGACCGACAAAAGCAATCGTTTCGCCACCCTTCACATCAAAACTAATCTCATTCAAAGCTGAAGTCGTCGCAGATTGATGTTGGAACGAAACTTTATCAAAAGCTAATCGATCTATCTGCTTGATCAAAATTGGATTTTCAGGCTTACGCTCGGTTGGGATATTTAAAATCTGTTCAAAATTTTGCAAAGAAACCTCAGCTTCCCGATAGGTATTCACCACATTTCCAATTTCTTGCAATGGATTGAAAAGGAAGAAAGAATAAATGTTTAAGGAATAAAACTGGCCTATGGTAATCTTACCTTGATAAATCAAATAAATCAACACTACCACCATCAACATCCGAAGCAAATTGACACAAGTCCCCTGAACAAATGCCATCGAACGAACATAGCGTACCTTTTTCAATTCCAATTTTAAAATCTTATCCGTCGTAGCATTCAATTGGCTTATCTCCTGCTCAGCCAAACCTAATGACTTCACTAACTCAATGTTTCTCAAAGATTCGGTGGTAGAACCCGCCAAACCCGTCGACTCTTTCACAATCTGAATCTGAATGACTTTGATTTTCTTACTCAAAACCGAAGACACATAACCGATTAATGGACCCGTAACTAAAAACAAAGGCATCACCATCCAATGCACCGAGAATGCATAAACCGAAATGAAAACCAGAGCGATGACCGACTGGAATAAAATGTTAATTCCGAGCGTGATTAATTTCTCTACATCGGTGCGGACTTTTTGAAGTTTACCCAATGTTTCTCCTGATCGTTGGTCCTCAAAAGTCTCATAAGGCAACTCAAGTGAATGCCTAATTCCATCCGAGTACAGATTAGCTCCCACTTTTTGAGTCACGGTATTAATCATGTAATCTTGGAAATTTTTAGCTACCCGACTGACAAAAGCCACCCCCACGGAAGCTAAAGCTAATGGCCAAATTGCCGCGATAAATTGGTCCATGGTATGCGTATCCGAACGATACACAGCCGCCACATCGTCAATGATCCTTCTAAAAATATAAGGATCCATCAAAGAGAAAATCTGATTAGTAGCCGCAAGTCCAAGTGCCGCCATGACGCGCCAACGGTAATGCTGTAAATAGGTAAATAATAATTTCATATTTCGCTAAGACGCGATCACTCGCATCAAAAAAATGTAGAGACACGATACCTCGTGTCTAAAAAATGTAGAGACACGATACCTCGTGTCTAAAAAATATGGAAACGCGATACCTCGCATCTAAAAATCGTAGAGACACGATACTTCGTGTCTATTCCCGTCAATTAAAACCTGGTCAATGCCATCTCGGCTACCGTTTTGCCAATGGACAACGAAGAAGTCGCCGCGGGGCTTGGTGCATTTAAAATATTGATCACTTTCGGATCTTCCACAATAGAGAAATCGTCCAATAAACCACCATTTCGGTCACATGCCTGAGCACGCACACCCGCTCCTCCTTCCACTAAATCGGTTATTTTAATCTCCGGAATTAATACTTGGAGTGCCTTTGTAAATGCTTCTTTTGAAAAACTACGATACATTTCGCCTAAACCCGTTTCCCAGTATTTAGTCGCCACTTTTTGAAAACCAGGCCATGTTAATGTATCCCAAAGCTCCTTAAAATCGATGCCTAATTTCTTATATCCTTCTTTTTTAAACGCCAAAACCGCATTAGGTCCAGCCTCCACGCCACCTTTCATCATGCGAGTAAAGTGAACCCCTAAAAATGGAAAATTAGGATCTGGAACAGGATAAATTAAGTTTTTAACCAGGTATTCTTTGTCGGCCTTCAACTTAAAATACTCTCCTCTAAAAGGTACAATCCGAACATCCAAAGGCTCTTTCTGCGTCCATTGGGCCACTTTATCGGAATAAAGTCCGGCGCAATTAATGATTAATTTTGCTTCGTAGGTCGACTTATTTGTTTCGACAATAGAATAGGTTAAGCCCTTAGTTATATTGATAACTTGCTCGGCCAAATGCAATTCACAGCCTTTAATTTGTATTCCATTGGCTAATTTGACCGCCATTACTCGATAATCAACAATTCCTGTTTGAGGCACAAACATTCCCTCCACACCTGTCACATGAGGTTCATGCTCCCTCATTTCACTCAAACTTAATTTCTTTAATCCCCCCAGTCCATTTTGAATTCCTCTTTGATATAAATTCTCCAATGCACCACGCTCATGTTCAAAACTTGCGACTACAATCTTACCTGTCAACTCAAAAGGTATACCTTCTTTTTGGCAATAATCAATCAGTTGATGATATCCCTCGATACAATTTTTGGCCTTCAAAGAACCGGGTTTATAATACAAACCCGAGTGGATTACACCCGAATTATTACCCGTCTGGTGCATAGACACCATATTTTCTTTTTCGAAAAGAGCGATTTTTAAATCAGGCTTAGATTCTAATAATCTATGCGCAGTCGCTAAACCTACAATACCACCACCTACAATAATTACATCAAAAGCCATCGGAATCATTCATTTATTGGAGGGCAAATATACGAAATTCAGATGGGAGATTGGGTATAAAATTATCAAGAGACTGAATATTTTAGGTATATCAAAAGGTTAATTTTTTGTAGCTTTGCCACGCTCCTTATGGGTTTAGCTTAAGCTTTACTAAATTGTAAAATTTAGGAAAGCTGACAGCTAGGTTACATTCTGAAGATGCTGAAATAAAAAATTAAACTGAATGAATCCGGGAATTGAAACCTTGTATAAGATTGCCAATAAATCCAAAAGAATGATTTTGGGTTTAATGTCGGGCACTTCCTTAGACGGTTTGGATATTGCTTTATGTGAATTTGAGGGTTCGGGATTAAACACGAAATTTCAATTAAAACAGTTTGTTTCGCTGCCCTATTCTTCTGAATTCAAGGAGAGCATACAGGCTGTATTCGCGAAAGAACAGATACATTTTCCTAGTCTAAGTACGCTCAATGCTGAAATTGGAATTAAACATGCAGAACTCATTTTAAACGCACTACAATCTTGGGGAATAAAACCAGGGGAAATTGATCTGATCGCTTCGCATGGACAGACGGTGATGCACCGCCCGATGCGCCACGGAAATCAGCCGAATTCTACTTTGCAAATCGGCGATGGAGATCATATCGCTTTAAAAACGGGCATCATCACCCTTTCAGATTTTAGGCAAAAGCATGTTGCCGCTGGCGGAGAAGGTGCTCCATTAGCGATGTATGGCGATTACTTTCTATTTTCAAAAAAAGGCGAAAATCGCATCCTATTGAATATCGGTGGGATTGGGAATTTTACTTTTCTGCCGGCGAATCAGGATCCTAATTTAATTCTGGTGACGGATACTGGCCCAGGAAACACTTTGATTGACGCCTGCGTACGTACCTATTTTCCTGGTTTTTTCTTCGACAAAGATGCTCGTTTGGGAATGCAGGGAGTCTTACATGCCGGCTTATTAGAAGCGTTAATGAACTTAGATTTTTTCAAAGAAGATTTCCCAAAAAGTACTGGGCCCGAATATTTTAATTTAGAAAAAGTCGAGCAATTGATTCAGGCGAACCAATGGACATTAACCCCCACGGATTTAATCAGAACGCTGACTGAATTTAGTGCGCAATCCATGGCATTTGCGATAAAAAAATACGTGCCTGAAACCCAAGCAAAAATTTATGTGAGTGGAGGGGGTAGTCAGAATCCACTGCTGATGCAAAGAATTTCGGAATTGTTACCTGAGGTAAAAATGGGATTTAGCTCGGAAATCGGCATACCGACAGATGCCAAAGAGGCTGTTTTATTTGCTTTGTTGGCGAATGAAACCATCATAGATGCTGGGGCTACGAAGGTACGCCGGCTTGGGGATTCTCCATGGGTAACGATGGGGAAAATTTCATTGCCATTTTAATACATGTATGAAGCAAAAAATTGAGGATTATATTCTGTTTGAAAATGAGGATTTTATTGTCATCAATAAGCCATCGGGGATTGCGACGTTAGACGAACGGAAGGATGTTTTTGCCCCTGCTATTTTACGCATGGCCAAAGAATATAGCTCAGATGCGCAGGTTGGCCATCGATTAGATAAAGAAACCACCGGCGCTTTAATCATAGCCAAAAACCCGGAGGCTTATCGCCATATTTCCATGCAATTTGAGCATCGGGAAACCGCGAAAAGATACCACGCAGTAGTGGAAGGAATGCACAACTGGGATGGGATGTTGGTCAATCTCCCTATCCTTCCTTTAAAAGATGGAAAGGTGATTATTGACCGCCACAAAGGGAAAGATGCGGAAACTTGGTTTCAAACGTTGAAGGTCTATAAAGGATTCACCTTAGTCGAATGTATGCCCATCACCGGTCGCATGCATCAAATCAGGATTCATTTAACCTGTTTAAAAGCACCTATTGTGGCTGATGAAATGTATGGCGGACCTGATGTTTATGTATCGGACTTAAAACGAAATTATCATTTAAAAAAAGACTCGGAGGAATTGCCCATCATGCGCCGAGTGGCCTTACATGCTTTTAGTTTAAGTTTCAAGTTGATGGATGGAAGCCCGATGACCGTAGAAGCACCCTACCCAAAAGATTTTGGAGTACTGATCAAAACTTTGGAGAAGTATTCGTAATTTTTTGAAATTATTTAAGACAAAAAATATGAACTGGAACGACAGCAAGAATATCAAAGCATACCTATTGCCGATAGCCATTTTTATTGTTATTTCCGTATCTATCGGTTTTGGCCTTCACACACATACAGATGAATTTATTTTATTTAACGATTTAGCATTTAAACATCCGAATTTTGTTCTCAATAATTTCACGGCAGGCTTTGATGGGTATACAAAAATATTTTTCAATTCGTTTGAAGTGTCGCTTCCATTTCTCTATACAGGAAATATTCAATCATTTTTATTCAGCCCCTTTTATTGGATCTTCCCCATTGAAGTAGCCAAGTTTGCCTATTCATTTAGTTCATTAACGATCATCTTTTTATTGATTAGAAAAGCTTTCAACCTAAGCATCTCTAAACTTTACATTCTTATTCTTTTTATTCCGATCTATGTGACTGTCCTTCACGATTGTGGACCTGTCAACATCTCCATTATTGTTTTCTTGTTAACTAAAATTGGATTTGAATATTATTATGAAGTACAAAAAAAATCGTCGATAATTTTTTACTCAATAGGCTTTTTCATTCTTTGGGCCATCGGATTTTATGATAAATTATTTTTTATTTATTTATTTCCTGGTTTACTATTTTTTTCATTATCCTCCATCCCAAAGAAACATATATTATCTACAAAGAGCGTTTGGATTTTATTATCATGCCTAGCCTTTTTTGGTTTTGTATACTATTATCTGACCTCTGATTTTAGAATCACCTTGTTTCATACGGCAAGTTCTCAAAAATACACCGCACCCTTAAATGAAATTTTAGGGGGAGGAAACGATTTAAAACCGCTCATTCGATTCATTAAATTTTTCCCGGGATCTATCGTCGAAATAGGCCAATTAAAAGAGTTGGTAACGGACCGGCTACTCGTTATTCATACCTTAATGAATAGCTTTGATTTTAGTTATTATTTTGTCCGAAATTTAGAATCCCCATTATTTAAATCCCCTAAATTAATTGCCAATATTTCCGTCGATTATCTTTTATTTTTATTGTTTTTTATCCCTAGCCTCTTTTTAATTGGCAAAAATCTAGTTAAAAATATCCTAGTAAAACAAGCTGATTCCAAAAACTATTCCAAATGCTTTTTTTACTTTTTATCTATTTTAAGCCTAATAGGAACATTTTTGCTGATTGGAAAAATCAGGTCCCCGCATCATACGCTATTTATATGGATTCCTCTTTTAGGGTTTATTTTAGACAATCCATTTCAATTTGAAAGAAAAAAAACGTTTTTGATTTATTTTGCATTTACGTTAGGTCTCTCCACATTTAATTTTTTCAATACCCCACCACAAAAATTCATTGTGGACGAATATCAAAAAATCGTCTCCTATTCCCAACGAGATAAGCCCAAAATGCAAATTGTCAATTTTGACACATTTAATCATTTTCTAACTCGAAGGATTGATAATCCACATGGGCATATAATCACCTATGTGGACCCTAGGGATTCAATCCAATTTATTAGGCTAATCAGATTATCCGATTCGCTCAAAACGCCCATTATAGAGATCTCAGGAAAAAACGATTGGGGATATCAACATGATATTACCATAAATCAAAAAATGAACTTGATCAGGCAATACCATCGAAACATCGTCATGCTGAACACTTCAACGGAAATTCCCATATTCTTGATTAAGAAACCTTAAATTTGACGTGCATTATATTATCAAATAAGTTTTCGTAATTTTGCAGTCTCGGCTTCATAGTTCAATGGATAGAATGTAGGTTTCCGGTACCTAAGATGAAGGTTCGATTCCTTCTGAGGCTACATGATTTAATTGCCCAACAAAGAAAAATTCTTAATGTGAATTCGTTGGTAAAATCCGTTTCGAATTAAAAAATGTCTACAAAAAAGAGAATTTTATTCTTTACCAAAGACCTCAACCGGACAGGAGCGGAAATGATACTTTTCAACATCGTAGAAAAGTTGGATCGAAGCAAATTTGATATAGGAATTGTTGTTTTGCAACCAGGGGGCGAGTTAATTGCCCATTTACCAAAAGACATTTCGCTCTACTACTTATCCATTAATTTTAATCTTTCGGATAAAATTAGGTTTCATTTAGGCGAGGACGTTATGCTCAATCGTTTGAAGAAAATCCAACACGATTTCAATAGTGATATTTGGTATATTAATACCATCGACAATGCCTATTTATTGAAATTCAAGGAACATTTTTCAGTTAAATCCTGCCTGCATGTTCATGAATACCTCTATAATTTTGAACAAATAGCCTCTAAGGAAATTAAACTTGTCATCGAAAAAGCAGACCAAGTCATCGGATGTTCTGTTTTAGTTGAAAAATTATTTAAGCCGCTGCTTGGCAACAAATACATGACATTCCAATCGGCGATCGACACCCATTTTATTGAAAATAGTTTAACAGAGACTAAGCCTACATCAGGGGACAAAAAAAAGATTGTTTCGTCTGGAACCCTGTGCTATCGAAAGGGTTTAGATATATTTTTGGAACTAAGTACTTTTTTCAATGATTCTAATGTCGAATTTATTTGGTTAGGGAAATGGCCTAATAATGGATATGCTGAATTATTAAAAAACAAGATTGATGCGGGTGAATTCCCTAATGTCCAAATACTTGATCAATTAAATCATCAAGAATATTACCAAACCATGCAAAGTGCCGACCTGTTTTTATCCTGTTCCCGGGAAGAAAGCATGGGCCTAGTGATGATGGAAGCTATTTATTGTGGGGTTCCCGTGCTGGCAACTGACTCAGGTGGTTCTTCGCTCATCGTGAATGATCAAAATGGAAAAGTTTGTTTCGACTTTAGACCTGAAACACTTTCACAAGAAATTCAAGGCCTTTTAAATAGGCCATTTGAAAAATTAGCCATGCGACAATCTATTTCTCAATACGATGGCGAGCTGGAAATTCAAAAACTCGAAATTATCCTTTCAAAAATTTAATTGATTTGCATTTTTTTGCAATATCTTAAGCTGGAACACATGGCCTAAGTAGTTATGTTCAAATTCTTCCTGGCATCACGACTCAATCACGCTTTCAAGAAAAACTATTTATTAAAATAATACTATTTAAATAAATTATTAATACGTAATTTATTACATATTAATTTGTAATAAATAGGCAAAAATAAGATATTTGCATAATTATAGGTTTTAGCTAAATTATTACCAAATATTTAAAAAATACAAAAATATGTGTGGAATTGTCGCCTATATAGGATCGCAAAAAGCCTATCCCATCATCTTAAAGGGATTAAAAAGGTTGGAGTACCGAGGATATGATAGTGCGGGAATCGCGCTGTTTGGGGAACATGTGGAAACCTTTAAGCGAAAGGGGCGCGTCGCGGAATTGGAGGCTTGGGATGAGAACATTATAGAGACGGCTTCTGTTGGGATTGGTCATACGCGTTGGGCTACACATGGAGAACCCTCTGATGCCAATGCACATCCACATACATCGAACAATGGCCAATTGACCTTAGTGCATAACGGAATCATTGAAAATTATGCATCATTAAAGCAAGAGCTTGTCCAAAAGGGATACACTTTCAAAAGTGAGACGGACACAGAAGTATTGGTTAATTTCATCGAAGAGATTCAAAAAAACAATGATTACACTTTAGAGGAAGCTATGCGTGTGGCTTTGAAAAGAGTGGTGGGAGCTTATGTCATCATTGTCATGGAAAATGGATTTCCAGATCGATTGATTGCCGCGCGAAAAGGTAGTCCTTTGGTCATCGGCGTGGGCGAAGGCGAACACTTTTTAGCCTCTGATGCCTCCCCTATTATTGAATATACCAAAAAAGTCATCTATGTCAATGATTATGAATTAGCCATCATCACCCAAGATGAAATTATTTTAAAAAATCTGGGCAATGAGCCTATAACGCCATATATCCAGCAACTGGATATGGAATTGGCGCAGATTGAAAAAGGGGGTTTTGATCATTTTATGTTGAAGGAAATATTTGACCAACCGGCTAGTTTGACGGATTGTTTGAGAGGTAGGCTAGATCTCGAAAATCAGGTATTGACTTTAGCGGGGATAGACCAACATATTTCTATTTTCACACAGGCCAAAAGAATTGTTATTGTCGCCTGTGGAACGAGTTGGCATGCCGGACTAGTCGCCGAATACATGATCGAAGCGCTTTGTCGGATTCCGGTTGAAGTGGAATACGCCTCCGAATTTAGGTATCGAAATCCCGTCATTAACTCGGGCGATGTCATTATTGCCATCTCTCAAAGTGGCGAAACGGCTGACACTTTAGTTGCCTTAGAGCGTGCAAAAGAACAAGGAGCTTTTATTTTTGGCGTAGTGAATGCAGTCGGATCGTCGATTGCCCGACTATCGCACGCGGGAGCCTACACGCATGCGGGACCTGAAATAGGTGTGGCCAGCACAAAAGCGTTCACGGCCCAATTGACCGTTTTGGCGATGATGGCCATCAAAATAGGGTTAGAAAAAAAGACGCTTTCCGTGTCAGAATACAATCGCTATTTAACTGAATTAGCTTTAATCCCCGAAAAAGTAAAAACGGTTTTAGGCACACATGAGGCCATTAAAAAGGTGGCCATCCATTATGCTACGGCGCGTGATTTCTTGTTTTTGGGGCGTGGATATAATTTTCCGGTGGCCTTGGAGGGCGCGTTAAAATTAAAGGAAATTTCTTACATCCATGCGGAGGGTTATCCAGCGGCGGAGATGAAACATGGCCCTATAGCTTTGGTCGATGAAAATTTACCCGTATTATTTATCGCTACAAAAGATGCCTATTACGAGAAAATTATTTCTAATATTCAGGAAATCAAAGCGCGGAAGGGTCAGGTCATTGCGGTTGTCTCAGAGGATGATACGCTAATTCGCAGCATGGCGGACCATGTGATGGAAGTACCGGAGGTGGATGAGTTGTTGGCCCCGATGTTAAGCGTCATCCCGACCCAATTACTCTCCTATTACATTGGGGTAGAATTAGGCTTGGACGTCGACAAACCAAGAAATTTAGCTAAGTCGGTGACCGTGGAATAGAGTGAACCATCCTGAATTAAATCTTCAACGAGTTAGAATTAGATATTATCGGTGCATCTTTATTATTGACTAGATCAAAACCACACGATTCGATATAACCCAAAATACTTGTTTTTTGGGTTATATTTATTTGACATAACCCAAAATATCGATTTTTTGGGTTACATTTGAGAATGGAACAACATTTAATCTCATTTTTACCCATCAATAATGATGTGGAAACGAAGGCCGTTTTGCGTAAAACAGCATCAGCCCATCAAGCCTTGGCCGAGCTAAAAGGTATCCTTAGTAGCTTGCCTAACGAGCAAATCTTGTTGCAAACGTTGGCCTTAAGGGAGGCAAGGGAAAGTTCCGCCATTGAAAATATCATCAGTACTTTTGATGAAATCTACCGTAGTAATTTACAAAATCAAACTTTTGCTAGTGCTGCTGCTAAAGAAGTCCATCATTATGCAAAGGCCTTAATTGAAGGATTTGACCTAGTCAAAATACATGGATTATTAACCATTAATACGATTCTTCAAATACAAGAAATCGTAGAACAAAATAAAGCTGGCTTTCGAAAGCTTCCCGGCACAAAACTACTAAATGATTTAACGGGAGAAATTATTTATACACCGCCACAAGAATACGATACCATTGTCTCGTTGATGAATAATCTCGAATTATTTATGAATGATGATTCAATGATGGACACAGACCCAATCATTAAAATGGCTATTATTCATTATCAATTTGAAAGTATACATCCTTTTTATGATGGAAATGGGCGAACGGGTAGGATTATTAATATTCTCTATTTGGTCCAAAAAGGTTTACTAGGCTTGCCCATCTTATACCTTAGTGGATACATCATAAACCATAAAAGCGACTATTACCGCTTGCTCCAGCAAATCCGAAAAACTGGAGATTGGGAAGAATGGCTTTTGTTTATGTTAGATGGAATTGAAAAAACGGCCAAGGAGGGAATTGGCTTAATTCAAAATTTAAAATTACTCATGCAAGAACAAAAAAATCAAATCAGAAATACCCTTCCTAAAATGTATAGTCAAGATTTATTAAACTGCCTTTTCAAGTATCCATATACTAAAATTGAATACGTCCAACAGGACCTTAGCGTAAGTAGAAATACTGCGATTCGCTACCTGGATGATTTAGTTAACGTAGATATTTTGGTGAAGCATAAATTAGGTAGAGATAATTATTATGAAAATAGAAAACTTTTCAGGCTACTCAGTGGCCAATAATTCTATCAGCACTTCATCCAACGTGATGAAGAAACGCTGACGAATATCAAATAGCTAATTTATTTAACTATACATCTTGCGCATCATACACCAATACCTTTTTCCAAAGGTGTGCGCAATTTTTTACGAACTCCATATGAATAGGATGATCTTGGTAGACTTTTTGGCCCGCCGCATCGTTAAAAAACATGATTTCAGAAACATCCCAAGAAGTATCCACCACCTCACGTTTTTCGGTGGAAGCTAAAACACCCACATGCATTCTTTGAATGGAGGGGATCGCTCTTAAGGTATTTAAACCGGCAATTAATGCATTTTTGTCTGCCTCTGAATCTGGGTTGTTCAACCAAAAAAATACATGATGAATTAAGGCTATAGTAGGTTTTGCCATGGCTGGCGCTTCGTTGAGGGTCGTCGACATAAAATGATTTGTTCTAAATTTAGCGGGCAATATCCAAAAAAAATCACAAATTCTTATCCCTAAAATCTTCAGTTTGTTGAATTTTATTAAATATTAATTAATTTAAAGGCTTAAACATAAACTATGAAATCAAACGAAAAATCGCGTCGATCCTTTTTGAAAAAATCGACCTTGTTGACAGCAGCTTCTGCATTTCCTTCCATTTGGACTTCATCGACCAACCATTATTTACCGGGACCGGCCAATTTACCCGCTAAAGACAAAGTGAATTTAGCGTGTATCGGTATTGGAAACCAAGGTGGATCTGATGTCATGTCCTTTGCCAAAACCGGATTAGCTAATTTTGTAGCCTTCTGCGATGTGGATATGGGAGCTCCTCAAACGAGGGCTGTCTTAGAAAAATTCCCCGATGTGCCACGTTTCCAAGATTTCAGAACGATGTTTGACAAAATGGGAAGCCAAATTGAAGCAGTGGCCATAGGCGTTCCTGATCACTCGCACTTCCCTATTACGATGATGGCTTTGGCTTTAGGCAAACATGTGTATGTGGAGAAACCGATGGCAAGGACCTTTAATGAGGTAGAACTCATGATGGCAGCTGCCAAAAAACATAGCCATTTAGTGACCCAAATGGGAAATCAGGGCCATTCGGAGGCCAATTACTTTCAGTTCAAAGCATGGCAAGAAGCGGGCATTATCAAGGATGTGACGTCCATGACCGCGCACATGAACTCGGCGCGAAGGTGGCACGGTTGGGATACCAATATTAAGAAATTCCCTGCTGGTGAAGCTGTTCCAAGCACCTTGGATTGGGATATCTGGCAAGGGGTGGTGCAGCCACATGAGTACCAAAAAGATTTTGTCAACGGCCAGTGGCGTTGTTGGTTCGATTATGGACTAGGGGCACTGGGCGACTGGGGTGCACATATCATGGATACGGCGCATGAATTTTTGAATTTGGGATTACCTACGGAAATCAATATGCAAAGGGCGGATGGACATAATCCATTCTTTTATCCATTATCGACAACCTTGTTATTTAAGTTTCCTTCGCGTGGCAACATGCCCGCCCTGGATCTTACTTGGTACGATGGCATCAACAACCTCCCTCCTGTTCCTGCGGGATATGGCGTTTCTGCATTAGATCCGAATATTCCACCGGCAAGCAACGGAAAGATCCAACCGTCTAAACTGAATCCAGGCAAGATTATTTATTCGAAAGAGTTGACCTTCAAAGGTGGATCCCACGGAAGCACCTTGTCGATCATTCCTGAGGATAAGGCGAAGGACATGGCGAATAAATTACCCGTGGTTCCTGTAAGTCCTTCGAATCATTATGCCAACTACCTGAAGGCCTGCATGGGATTAGAGAAAACGAGATCACCCTTTGCGATTGCGGGACCTTTAAGCCAAGTATTTACTTTGGGTGTGATGGCACAAAAATTAAATACCAAATTGTTGTTTGACCGAAATACCAAGCAGATTACGAATAATAAATTGGCCAACCAATTGCTGGTGGGCGCACCTCCAAGAAAAGGATGGGAGCAATATTATAAAGTTTAGATTTGATTTAGAATATAATCGTGTTGTAAACAAAAAGCCCTTTCTAAAAAATAGAAAGGGCTTTTTACAATTTAAATGGTGGTAGATCCCGGACTCGAACCGGGGACACACGGATTTTCAGTCCGATGCTCTACCAACTGAGCTAATCCACCATTCACCCTGGCGTGTGCGTTGGGACTGCAAAAATACGGATATTTTTTTTTAATCCCAATTAGGCATTGAAAATTGTTAAATTAATTACGTTGACTGCATAAAAATCAAAGGAATATGGTCAGGCTTTTAAAGGATCATGGTTAACATCTTGGCTATACGAAATAGACATCTCACTTATTTTACATGAAAATAGATTTAAACTCTGCTTCAATAACCTCAATTTCTTTAGATTCTAACATCTTAAATTCATTTTCTTGTGCTATTTTTGAAATTAGGCCATTGTTTTGTTCTAAAAATCGAACTAGCCATGCGATTAGTTTATCTGGCATCTCAAATTCTTCCTCCAAATATCTTTTAAAAGCATCATAATTTGAAAGATATTTTATCTCATTAGGTATTATGTTTTCAACGGTATCTTCTACACAATCAAACAGAAATTCAGCCTGTTTAGTTGCGTCAAAAAAACGATAAAAATCTTTCGTATCATTGACTGCCGTTACATTATGTTTAGAAGTTTCTTTCCATTCAATAAATTCCAATAAAGGCTTAGAATATGATTCTAATACGAATCGATAGTCAGTTATATGATCTAGAATTGAAGCTGAAACAGGAAATATTATTCCTTGATCCACGAACTTCTTTTTTGCTAATAAGTGATGTATTAAGTAACGATGAATTCTTCCATTCCCATCTTCAAAAGGGTGTATAAATACAAAACCAAAAGCGATTATTGTAGCTGCTAAAACAGCATCAAAATCATCGTTTATGAGTAATTTATTTACTTCAATCAATCCATCAATAAGTTCATCAAGATCTTCGTATTTAGCAGAAATATGGTCTGGAATAGGTTCACCAGTAATCCGATCATGCTCCCCAACAAATCCACCTTGAATTCTTAAACCCATATGAATAAATCTGCTATTCTCGATGACTAAATCTTGCAACCTAACTAACTCATCTTTTGTAAGTTCATTAAGTCCAGCCTGCCCTATTGCATTTCCCCATCTAGCCGCCCTTTTACTTTTTGGACTTTCCCCCTCGATTGAAAAAGATGCCTTTGAATCTTTTAATAATAAAAATGCAGATGCTCTTTGTAATATATCTTTGCCTACAATAGAAAGTTTGTTTTTGTTGATATTTTGATAGTTCTTTTGGATATGTCTCTCTAATTTTTTAGACTTAAATATTAATGGACAAAATTTATTACTACCTGGTAGATTGTTTAATACTAAATGCCGTGGGGATTTAATTCCAGATACAGCATATTGTAATTTTGAATCAACAACGGGTATATAGCTTTTTTTTGTTAGATCATCTTTCCCTTTGATTGGTTTTCCAGCTATCCATTCCATTAAAAACCAAATTCGTCGTGAATACTGACCTGTTGGTTCAATACTTACTAACTCCAGTATTTCCTCATCTGTCAATATTTCAACAAGTTTTGAAAACACCAATAGATTTACCCCTTCATATTTTAAGGCAAATACTAGATGATTAAAGAGCGCCTTGATTAACGTTATTTCGTTATTATCCTCTGGCAAATAGCTCATGGGAAAAACTCTCCATACCTCATTTTCAAGACTTTGGTTTTTCTCTGCAACCATGGTCAAAATAAGAGGATAAGGTATTTCTAAATGAAATTTTTGAATGATCGCTACGTAAGCTACTGTATATCCGGGGTAAGGCTTTTGGATCCCATTAATTATGGGCGCAATAGTTGAAATATGAGCGCTTTTATGCATTTTACAATAATTATAAGCGCAATATAGTGAAATTTACTACATTGAAAAAAATAAGCGCAAATGATTAATACCAGGCGCTAAAACATATAGATCATATTAATAGGCGCTAAATATAATGTCTAAACAAGGAGGACTGCAGCACCAACCACTGATTATATAGTATTTTTCTATTGATTACCAGTTAGTTACGGTTGTGATGTGCACCAAATTGCGCACTGGATATTTATTGTTAATGACACAGTCCCATGGTGGCGTATTAAAAAATAGAGGGTTCGGATTTTCATTTAAATTCGGACCCTTTTTTCAATTATAGCCCTAAACTCTTTTTAATATTTTACCAATACATAAAAGGGGCTTTGCACTGATTAGTAGATTCCTCCATATCCAACGCAATGGGGCCCTATCCAAATCTAAGGGGTATTGTAATCGAAATAGGAAAAGCGTGACCATTGGGTAAACGTATCTTGTCTTTTTAAAATTAAAGCGTTTTATTTGTAGGGTTCTTCTAACAAGCCCCAGTTCTAATGACTTTATTGATTTTATTAAGTTCGATTCTATCCTTGACAAAACTGGCGGATACCACAAATCATTCCAGTGTGGAATTGCAGGCCATTGCATCGGATGTGGGGGCAACGCCTTTTTTTCTAAGTCGATTGCAGTATGGTGCTATTCCCTTAGACAATCCTGGGATTGTAGCGATTGTTCGAAATGGCAAGAATTATAATTTGAAGAAAAAGTACGATTGGAAATACCAGGTACAGGCGACAGGCTGGGCTGGAAAACAAAATGATTTCTGGTTGACCGAGGCCTATGTCAGTGGCCGTCGAGGCAATTGGGAACTCTGGGCGGGCCGGAGAAAAGAGGTGTATGGCTTAGGGGATACGGCGATGACCAGTGGATTCTATGCTTGGTCTGGCAATGCAGTTCCCATTCCAAAAATCCAGTTTGGCACTAGAGATTATGTTGATTTTGCCAAAGGACATTTAGGTATTTTTATGACCTTTGCGCACGGTTGGTTAGATAATCAAGGCCCTGTTTTGGATGGATTTTTACACCAAAAAACGCTTTATGGGCGAATAGGAAGGCGAAATGCCTTGATTAATTTGTTTGGTGGCGTTAACCATCAGGTAATGTGGGCGGGTAGAAATCGAGATGGTACTACCTATGGAACGGGATTAAATACTTTGTTCTATGTCGTTGTACCTACAACGAATCGAGAAGAAATTAAAGTAGATCCAAATGCTCCTTGGTATGAAAATAACTACCAATATGGTGCTCATTTAGGGTCTATTGATTTTTTATTAAAGATTCAACCTGAATGGGGGATTTTTTCTATTTACAAACAAACCGCTTGGGAAACTGGGAGAATTGCCAAATTAATTACCGCAAATGATGGAATCACAGGAATTAGCCTACATCTAAAACGAACAAAGCTTCTCCAAAATGTTATATTCGAATACATTTATACAGCAAACCAAGGGCAATATTATTCAGGTCTAGCAAAATTATTGGGGATGAAAGATCCGCATGCGAATGAAATTGAAAATAATTTCAATGGCACTCATGGCGGCTGGCATTATATGGACCGAGGTATAGGGACTCCCTTTGTCGTGTATGATATGGAAAGCAAAAACAGGAATGGCTATGGATTTTCTATGAATGCAGTCAAAGCTTATTTCATTGGATTTCAAGGGATATTACCTAATGAATTATATTGGAAATTAAGGGCAGCATACAGTTTGCACACTTCACCTAAATTTCCTGGATTTCCCATCCGAGAATATGATGGATTTATCCCACAAACATCTATCGGTTTTCAATTATCAAAAAATACGTTCAAAAATTTAAATGTTCAAGCTGAGATCGGATATGATCAGGGGGAGAGGGTGACAAATGCTCTTGGAATGAAGTTAGGCCTAAAGTATGTGGTTAATTAATAGAGCTTGTTTATTTTTTGGAAAATGACTCAAATGTACTCATGAGTCCCTCCTTTGAAGATATTGGTAAAGGTTGACCTAATGCATTTTTTATCTTATCATTGCTCACGATATAACTTTCAGTCAGCTTCTGTAAGCGCTCTGTATTGAGTGGCAACTTCATTAAATCTCCTATTCGAGCCAAGAGATGAATAAATGATTTATTTAAATTTAAAATTCTTGTTGCTTTCCCTTTCGATTCACCAATAATCCTTATCACTTCATTGGTAGAAAGAGGAATATCATCCGCAATATTATAAACTCCAGAAGGAATATCTTCTCGTTCAATTAATTCCTTGATGATAAAACAAAGGTTTTCTATTGAACAAAATGATCTTTTATTTTCAAAGTCTCCTAAAGGCCATGGAAATCCTTTTGACACTAAATCGTAAAGTAGATTCAGGTTCCCTTTATTTCCAGGTCCATGAATCATACAAGGCCTTAGAATATAAACACGCTTGCCTTTGGGGATCACTTTTGATAAAATATATTGTTCAGCTAATAATTTGCTCTTTCCGTAATGAGTAACAGGATTAGCAAAAGCACCTTCAGTTAGATCACCAATGACTTCATCCGCTACAGCTTTCACCGAACTTAACGTGATAAAAACCTTAGCATCAGAATCTATAAAGGCATCGAATAACTCCTTAGTTAATTCAGTATTTACTTGGTAATATTCGTTAGAGTTTGATGATTTTTTTAGATCATGGGCTTTTCCTGCTAGGTGAATTACAATGCTTCCCAATGTTAATTCAGGTTGCATATTGTTTTTAAAGTTCAACGGAAATATTTTTAATAAATTATTAACATTTTTTAAGTATTGATTAACATTGGATCCAACAAATCCAGTTAAACCGGATATATATAAATCAGACATAACGCGTGATTTCTTCTACAAGCTGAACATATTTTTTTACTACAAACCTTTTAGAGTATTCATTAACTATGCGTTTATAACCTATTTCACCCTTTAATAATAACACTTGTTTATTATCTATAATCGCTCTTATTTTTGCTTCAAGCTGCTTACATTTATCATTCAAATCCGTACTACTAATTAAATAAGCAGCATCCTCATCTTTTAAGAAATTATTTAAGGGACTATTTTTACCTGAAATAACTAAAAGTGGTTTTTTACACGCCATAATTGAATAAACTTTGGATGGAAACCCTTGGCCTTCCATAAGTTGATTCATGAAAATGAAGTGAATATCTGCATATGATATCACATACCTCATTTGTTCCCTAGCCTGATAAGGCAGAAGATGTATATTTTTTAAAGAATTTTTGTCGATTTCATATTGTAGAGTCTGTTTTGATACTCCTTCCCCTATTACCCAAAATTCAACAGGACAAGTCCTTAAGGTTTTAGCAATCTTAAGTAGTGGATCCCAATCTTGTGCATGCCCTATATTACCAGCATACATCACTTTCAATACTTTAGTAAGCGGGAAGATTTCCTTATTAAGATGTTTTTCAGGGTTTTCTACAGGTCTATAAATATCAGTATCAACAAAATTAGGAATGATACATAATTTAGTTGGGTCAATAAATCTTGGAACTATGGCATTATAAAAAACCTCATCTATTGTAGTTACTGAATCCGAATAATTATAAACTATGCGCTCTAGTCGTTTAAGAATTTTTATTACAATTCCAGATTTTAAACTTCCTTGATTAATTAAAAAATCAGGATATATCTCCTGAACATTATATACTACTTTCGCATTTTTTATTTTACCAATTAGAATAGAAATTATACCTATGGTTAAAGGAGGTGAGGGGGATAAAATTAATGAAATATTTTTTTGTGAAACACCTAAAATAAAAGATAAAAAATGCCAATAAATAAAGCTCGCTGCTCTTGCAAAGAAACTTGTAAATTTCTTTTGAGGGATATGATAAACAGTTATCTCTTTAAAATAACTCTTGTAAAATAAGCCCCACCAGCATTTGCGCAAGTTCTGCTTTTCTATTTCATTGACTATTTTATTATAATGAGGTGTTGTAGTTATCACAACCACATCAAAATTATTTTCTTTTAGCCCAATTGCTATATCATTATAAATATAGGCCGTGGATACTGCATCGGGGCTAAATACCAAGCTATGAATTAGAATTTTTTTATTATTCAAAATAAATTTTATAATTCTATCAGCATTATTCGTTGAGTGTAAGTTTTTATGAAAAAATATTTCTCTAACAGAAAAAATTACCGAAAATAATTAATATTTAAAAAGAGACTGATTTTATTTAAAAGATAATTAAAATTGCAAAACACATCCTCCCCAAGAATATCCTACACCGAAGCCTGCCAATAGACATTTTTCTCCTTTATTAACCTTCCCACTTTCAAATGCTTCTTTTAAAGCTATTGGTATGGTTGATGAAACGGTATTCGCACAATCCTTTATAAATATAAAAAACTTGTCTTGAGGAATATCAATTTTTTTCCTAAGATGCTCCAGCATATATTGATTAGCCTGATGAAAAATATACAAATGTATATCCTCTTTAGTAAGATTATTTTTATATAACACATCCTCAATTAATGCAGGGACAGCTTTTGATGTAAAAGAAAATATTTCAGGACCATTCATATATAAAAATGATGGGCTAGTAACATTACCAAATGAGTCCTTGGTCTGCTTAAATGAACGTTCCGGAAAACGGGCACCCCCTTCTTTAATTATAAGATTATTTGCGCCTTTCCCGTCTGTCCCAACACTAAATTGTTCAATTGAGCAGAAACCATTTGTAGAAATTAAAGTTGCACTAGCTCCATCACCAAAAATAGTTTTATTTGACTTGTCACCAGGATTAATAAATTTCGAATATGTTTCTGAAGTAATTAGCAAAACGTTTTTAGAAATCCCCGAAGCGATTAATCCCTTGGCTAAAGCAAGTCCGTAAACATATCCGGAACAACCTAAGTTTATATCAAGTGCACCCGTATTTGTAGTTAATCCAAGCATATCCTGCAAAATGCAGGCAGTTGTCGGGAGTAAATAGTCAGGACTTTGGGTGCAAAAAATTAAAAAATCAATCTCCTGAGGATCAATAGAATAATCTATGAATAAAAGCTTAGCAGCTTTAAAACCCATATCGGAGGCAAATTCATTTTCATCAGCGATATGCCTTGTGTAAATACCCGTTTTAGCTGCAATCTTCTCTATTGACCATTCGGGATGCATTCTCGCGAGATCATTATTTGAAACAACTGATTTTGGCAGATAATAGCTAATTGCTTTAATATATGAAGTCATAAGCTATGATATTTATTGAAGCATATGCCCACCATCAATTATAATATTAGATCCAGTAACCCATTTTGAATCCTCAGAAAGTAAAAACATAATAATGTTGGATATATCCTCAGGTTTACCAAAACCCAAAGGATACCTATCTTCTAGCTTAGTAAGTTGATCTGATGTAGTAATGTTTTCCCTCTTGATCAAATCTGTTTTTACTATACCTGGCGAAACAATGTTTACACGGATGTTTTGAGATGCAAGTTCATTTGCAAGCACCTTTGCGTAACTATTCAAAGCTGCCTTAGAAGCAGCATATAATGCTGTTCCGGGAACAGCTGACAATGCTGCTATTGATGATACAAAGACAATTGAAGCTCCATTGATAATTTTTCTTTTCTTTAACAAAGACTGGATTATCATGACATTCGCATCAAAATTAACTTGAAATATACGTCTGATCTTATCTGGGCTAATCATCTTTACAGGTACATATTCAACAATACCAGCATTAAGTACAATACCATTGAGTGTATCTATGGATTCAATTAGGTAGGCTAAATTATCAACATTACACAAATCAGCAATTATGGGCTTTATAACAAATGAATTATTGTTATTAAATTGCTTTGCTAAATTCTCTAGCTTTGCCCTGTTTCGGCCAGTAACAATTAAAGAATTGTTTTTAGCAGCTAGTTTATTAGCCAAATCCAAGCCCAAACCTGAAGAAGCACCCGTTATCAAAATACGAGGAACAACATTAAAATCTTTAGCAACCATTATCAGATTTATTTGATACTACAATGTAGAGGTCCTCCACTCTTTTTAATTTATCAATCTCCATTGGAGAGATTGTTATTTTGAATTCCTCCTCGCATAATACGATGAGTGATAAAATGGTAAGTGAACTCCATTCTTCTATATCTTGAAATTTTGATTTCAAATTAATTTTATCGGGATCTGTTGAGTCAAATAATTGTTTAAACTCCGCTAAAAAATATTCCTTTGTTATCATAGAATTTTAATTTGTTAATTTTTTGTGAATTAATGTACTTCAAGTTATTCAAATGAGTTAAAAGTAAAAACTTTATTTGCTAATCTAACTTCTCAGACCATACAACTCTTTTAATATAGTCGCAATAAGAAATTATGATTCTTACTACTTTTTCAGAAACATTTGGTATATTGTAATCAGCAACAAGTCTGAAAATTCTGTCTGAATTCATTTGACTTTTTAATTGTGTCAACCCTTGCATAATCCGATCAGGATTAAGCCCTACCATTATTACTGAGGTTTCTTCCATTGCTTCTGGCCTTTCATGTGCTTCTCTGATATTTAGAGCAGGAAAGTCAAGAATAGAGGATTCTTCGGAAATAGTTCCGCTATCTGATAAAACAGCATAGGAATTAATCTGTAAACAAAGGTAATCACTAAATGAAAAAGGCTTTTCAAGTTGTATCAATTTATGGAATTGAATTTTATGATCTACGATCATTTTACGTGTTCGCGGATGAGTAGTGACTATAACAGGGAAATTATAAGTTTCTGCTAAAAGATTAAGGATATTTACAAATTTAATAAAATTACTATAAGAATTGATGTTTTCTTCTCTGTGTGAGGATACGATAAAATATTTGCTTTTTTCTAACGACAGTTGTTTTAAAATTACCGAACTATGTATTTTTTGTAGATAATGATTTAGTACTTCAAACATTGGACTTCCCGTTTTTATGATCCGATCTGAATTAAAGCCTTCCTTTAAAAGATATTCCCTAGCAATATCACTATACGTCAGATTAATATCGCTGATGTGGTCAACAATTTTCCTATTAGTTTCTTCAGGAACTCTTTGATCAAAACATCTGTTACCAGCTTCCATATGAAACACCGGAATTTTTCTTTTCTTAGCTGAAATGGCAGATAAACAACTATTTGTATCTCCCAAAACAAGAAAAGCATCGGGCTTTTCATTTTCAAGAATACTGTCAATTTTTATTATAATATTACCAATTGTTTCTACAGCAGTATTACCTGCTGCTGTCAAAAAAAAGTCAGGCTTTCTTAACTCAAGATCATCAAAAAAGACTTGATTCAGCTCATAATCATAGTTTTGGCCAGTGTGAACTATAATATGTTCAATTGATTCTGAAATATCTAATTTAGCCATCACCCTCGACAATCTTATAATTTCTGGCCTTGTACCAATAACGGTTAATACTTTTAGCTTCTTCATACTACATTTAAGAAATAAGTGTCGGGGTTTTCAGAGTCAAATATTTCATTAGCCCAAAAAAGAGTTATTAATTCTGTTGTTGAAATGTTTGAAATAGAATGAGTGTAACCTGGTGGAATATCCAAAACTGTGGGTTTATTACCATCCACAATATAAATAATCACTTCATCTGAGTCAATTTTTCTGAATTTTATTTCCGCTACCCCTTTAATTACCAAGAATTTTTCTGTTTTGGTGTGATGGTAATGATTACCTCTTGTTACACCGGGTTTTGTAGTCGAAACAAATAATTGCCCAAAACTTTCAGACTTTATCCATTCAAAGAGTTCACCCCTTTCGTCAGATCGTAATTCAAGAGGATAACTAAATTTATCCTGCGTCAAATATGATAAATAAGTAGAATATAAATTTTTAACTAATAAATTATTAAATTGAGGAACACATAAATTCCGTCTGTATAATGGAAAATCCTGAATTTTTTCTGCCAGTTTACCAAGAGTAATATTAAATTCGACGGGGATTTTGGCATAGTGACATTTTTTAATTTCTATTTTTCTTTTAATCCAGCTTAAAAGTTCTTCAATTACATCATCAATATAAGTTAATTTAAGTAAATGCTCTTGGTCATTTATTTCTATAGGAATATCATGCGCTACATTATGGCAAAAAGTTGCGACTACAGAATTATAATTAGGTTTACACCATTTCCCAAAAACACCAGGTAATCTATATATGATAGTTGAAATGGAATTTGAAGATGTGAAATTTAAAAGATATTCTTCTGCTATCAATTTACTTTTTCCATAAGAATTATCCTTGTCGGCTTGTATAGAAGAAGTCATAATAAATTTAACAGGCTTTTGATCAAAGTTAAGGGCATTTAGAATATATTTAGTAGTATTGACATTCCCTTCAATAAATTCATTTTCATCTAACGGTCTATTAACACCTGCTAAATGATATACTATATCAATATCTTCTAATAATGAGTTATAAGAGTTTATGGGAGTATCTTTTACAATCTTGATAACTTCTACATTTTCTAGTACCAGCAACCTTGTTATAAGATTCTTTCCTATAAAACCATTTGCTCCTGTAACACAAACCCTTATTTTTCTCACCTATTCAATTCATTTTTAACGTAACTAAGATTTAATAGCATTTCCCTTAATTCTACATTCGAAAGCCGATATGTATTATGAGAGTGGTAATCTTCCAAGTCTGCAATCGTTTTTTCACCTTCAGAAAAATATTTAGTATAGTTAAGATTCCTATCATCTGCAAAAATACGATAATAACCCTCCATATCCTGACTTTTTATTCTCTCCTCTCTGGTTAACAGAGTTTCAAAAAGCTTCTCTCCATGGCGGGTACCTATAACCTGAGTAGCTTTTTTATTATCAAAAATATCACTAATTACTTCTGCCAACTGGCCTATAGTAGCTGCGGGAGCTTTTTGCACAAAAATATCGCCAGTTTTCCCATTTTGAAAAGCAAAAAGAACGAGTTCAACCGCTTGCTCAAGCGACATCATGAAGCGTGTCATATTGGCATCAGTTATAGTCAATGGCATTTTTTTTCTAATCTGAGAAATGAACAATGGTATTACAGATCCCCGGCTAGCCATAACATTTCCATACCTTGTGCACGTAATAATGGTATTATTATTAATACGTGATTTGGCAACCGCGATCTTTTCCATCATCCCTTTGGATATCCCCATCGCATTTATCGGATAAACTGCTTTATCCGTGCTTAAACAAATAACCTTCTTTACATTATACTTTAAAGCACTATTCAAAACATTTTCAGCACCTAAAATATTAGTTTTAACTGCTTCTATAGGGTAGAATTCACAAGATGGCACTTGTTTGAGCGCTGCAGCATGAAAGATGAAATCAACTCCGCCCATTGCAAAATCAAGGCTGGCTGAATCACGTACATCTCCTATATAAAACTTAAGCTTGTCTGATTGAAATTTATGTCTTAAATCATCTTGCTTCTTCTCATCTCTACTAAATATTCGGATTTCACCAATGTCAGTATGCAGAAATTTTTCTAATACAGCATTCCCAAATGAGCCAGTGCCACCTGTAATCAATAGTGTTTTATTATTAAATATGTTCATGTTTAATTATTATGTCTGCTTACTTCAAAAATTAAGTCGTTTATGTGATTCTTGCACACAATTTCCGCACTATTGTTTATAATATTCCCTGATTTAACCATTTGTTCATAAATTGAGTCCGCGGAAAATGGATCAAAGACCGCATTAGGATTTATAGCTTCATACACGTATGGCAAATTTGCAGCAATGATAGGTAATCTATGCATAGCTCCTTCTATTAATCCTAAACCAAAACTTTCATATAAACTAGGATAGAGGAGAATATTTGCTTTGTCATATTCAATATCAACCATTTTTTTTGATATTATTCCTTTATCTATAATATTAATTCCTGCTTTTTTTAGTTTTACAATTTCTTGTTTCAATGAAATATAATTATCACCAATAGTTAGAGTTAAGCTGCTTTGGGGATTAAATACATTGTATCTACAAAAAGCATTAAGAAGCCGGAAGTGATTTTTATATAAATGTCCGTCACTAATATATAGAAATTTAATAAATTTATTACCTAAATTTTCTTGCTTTTTGTCAAATAACCTCTCATTCGAATTCTCAAATATAGGCATTACGAAAATGTCATTATTATTAATATTCCACTGATGAGAAAGCTTTGTTTTAATGTAATTACTTTGCACAACCCATTTAGATGTATTTTTTTTAAGAAGCTGGATCACTATTTTTTTAAATTCAAATAAAAGATTTGGAGCTAATCCTGGTGAAAACTTGTTTTCTATATATAACACATTGTGAAAATAAGTATATGTGGGACAATCAAGTTTAATTGTCGGAGGTATATTTCCAAATGACAGAACACTCGTTATTTTAGCTTTATTTTTTAAGTAAAAAAAATACCTCATTATTAATGAAGACCTGAGATAAGTGGCATTTTCCAAGCCTTTTGCAACATATTCATCAGCAATCCGGCTATCTAACAAATACATGACTTCAATATTTTGGCTACGTACTCTTCCAATTAATATATCTAGCAGGATTTTACCTCCTCCATTATTAACATAAAGAGCATCAATTAAAAGCATTTCTAAACACTAAGATTTTTAATTAAAAAGTATCAAAATCAAAAAACGTAAATTTTAATGTTGAAAGGTCAACATCAGTACCAAAGTTTAAGAACCCTATCGGCAGTCCATTACTACTTTGGGATATATTATTTAGTCCTTTATCCAATAATGTTTCCGGGCTCACATAAAAAACAATGTGAGTATTAAAAGTTAAAAATGCTAAGACCCTTAACTTCTTTAAAATCGGCTTAATAGAAGATTCATCAATTATACCAATGTCGCCTATACTAAGCTTACCATTTAATTTAAAAACTAAATTAATTCCATCTATTTTTATTGCAAAATTATTGTCGACTTTCAACTTATAATCCCAAAGTGACTTATCTCTGCAAATACCATCCTGTCCACTTTGTATTATAGAGCCTTCAAAAAAATCCGCTTTTTTATAAAATGACAGGATAATTTTCACCCACCAAAAATATATGGTTTCAATAAATTTTACTTTTTGTGTCAAGATTGACAAAGGAAGTGTTGGCACAAAAAAACTGTACTTATTTATAAATTCATTAAATGTCCAATTAAGTTTTTTCTTAAATCCCGGATAAGAAGACCGGGAAGGAAATCCAAAGACCCCTGTGATTTTATTCTCTTTACAAAGATTGTAGGTTAGTTCAGCGGAGGTAATGAATAGGCCCTTTCCAATATCCTCCTTTCTTGTCATTGTATTCCCTGATTGTGAGATAAGCTTTATACTTCCTTTAATATTTGCCAGCATTGGAAAAACTCCATAAAATGACACGGGGTCATTTAACTCATTATAAACAATATATCCAACATTGCTTATACCCGTATAATCTGTATTATAACTTTCTCTAAGTGAGTTAAGTGTTGGACTATATCCAAACGCACTTAAGAAAATCGGCAGCAGATCTGGTATTGTTTCTTTTGATAATCGAACAGAAGAATACTTCATATTTTGTATAGTAAGAACCAAAGTAATTGAAGTCTGATCAACTCCGAATTAGGGTTAACGCATTATCTTATTCGGACAACAATATTGTAATAGCTCTAATAAATAGAGTAAAAAGGCATTATTATAATTGTTTATTGTGTCAAATTCTTATCTCACTAATGACATATAAATTCATTACTTTGTTTCCTTCCCAACCTTCTTCAGTATTAGTTTCAATAAATGTTTTAATTGGTTCTGGGAAATTGAATGGAGCTAAATTTAAATTAATAGGCCGCCATTCGCCTGTAACAATATCCATATTTTTAGTAGTTTTAATAAACGACGTTGTAAGTAGATATTTAGATTGGGACTTTTTTATATTGGTTATAGAACGCTCAATATCACTATAAGAAAGGTGAACCAAACAATCTCTTGTTAAAACCAAATCATAAGACTTGTCTATTTTATCTGTTATAAGATTATGACAAGAAAAACTTATCCAGTCCATATTATATTTTGTCTGATTCCTATGAATCAAGTTAGGAACAATATCGCCTCCCGTATATTTTACATTCGTCAAATCGACTTCTTTCATCCAATTAAAATCTCCACATGGAATATCAAATACACTTTCTATATTATATTCTCTTAATAATTCGTTTAAATATTTTATGAGATCAATTGTCTTGGAGATCTCAGATCCGGAACCAGAAACAGATTCCTCAGACCCCCATGAATTAGCTATATATATATCTTCAAAAACATCTTTTGCTTGTTGACCTATTATCTTTCTGAATAAATTATTTCCCGGAATGATCAATTTTTGTCTTATTGATATCCGAAGGTCTTCAGAGAACAAAATTCTATATATTTTTCTTATCATGAGATTTAGGTTAATTTATTTATAGGCAAATGTCATGAAATCCATCTTAATTCTTTTATTTCCTCATAAATCTTTTTTAAACCATCCTCCAGACTTATCGTTGCTTTCCAACCAAGATTATTCAATTTCGAAACATCTAACAATTTACGGGGAGTACCGTCTGGTTTTGTCCGATCTAATTGTATCTCACCTTTAAAGCCAATAACTTTTTTGATAAGCTGAGCAAGGTCACGAATTGTAATATCTTCTCCAAAACCAACATTTACTAAACCCCCTTCATTGTAATTATGCATTAAAAAAATACTTGCATCTGCTAAATCATCAACATGTAAGAATTCCCGATAAGGCGTCCCGCTTCCCCAGAGTATTACGAAAGGTGCGTCATTTCTTTTAGCTTCAATAAACTTTCTTAATAAGGCTGGCAATACATGTGAATTTTGCAAATTATAATTATCATTAGGGCCATATAAATTGGTGGGCATCAAAGAAATGAAATTGCATCCGTATTGATTTCGATAGGCATCACACATCTCGATACCAGCAATCTTTGCAATTGCGTAAGGCTTGTTTGTTTCCTCTAGGTAACTTGATAAAAGATACTCCTCTTTTAGTGGCTGTGGCGCTAGTTTAGGATAAATACATGAAGATCCTAAAAATAACAATTTTTCTACTTTATTAATATATGAAGCGTTTATAACATTTGCTTCTATCATTAAATTATCATAAATATATTGAGCACGATAAGTGGAATTAGCAATAATACCACCTACTTTGGCTGCGGCAAGAAAAACAAATTCAGGTTTCTCATTATTAAAAAAAGTATTCACTGCATGCTGGTCTCGTAAATCCAGTTCACCGGACAATCTGGTAATAATATTGGAATATCCTTTTTGTTGTAATTTTCTGACTATTGCTGAACCAGCCATTCCTCGATGACCAGCAACATATATCTTTGAGTTTTGTTTCATGTGAGCTATTATTTTATTAATTATAATGGGCAAAGATATCTGGTGTTAATAAATACTTTCGCAAAATTTAATATTGATGGCTGCAAAAAAATATAAGAAATTTTCCTAAAATATTCTTATGAAAACCAGTTAATAAATTTCGAAAAATCTATTCAATTAAATTATCAACTCTATTAATCAAATAAGAATTGAAAACTATCATTACCTGTTAAATTCAATGTAATTCTTGTAATTCAAAAATGATTTTAAAAATAAATCACACGAAAGGTATTATTATATTTTATTTAGTATTTATCGGAAAATAAATACGAAATAAAATTTGATTTTTAGACTCCTTGACATCTCCATTAATACCTAATGAACCTCCAGTTTGATAATAATATTGACCGGCTATGAAATAACCAGACTTCTTTTTTGACTTACTTTTTATGTCATCCCTGGAGACATTTGAATATTTGTAATCAAAAAATAAATCTGACTGATGAATCGCTAATATTACTCCTGAATTAAACCTCCCTTTCACAGATGTCCGATATGAACTGTAGATTTCTTGACTATTATAACTTTCAAGTACCCAATCTTGGTTAAGCAACTTATTCATCACAAAATATTTTGGCATTACAATAAATTCAGGTTTAGATTTTTTAATAAAGTAATTCAGTCTGCTGTCATTCATTAGATCTACTCTCTTGGAAATAAAATCATTATAATTGCTCCAGAAAGATCCCACCATAATAGACCCTGCAAATAATGTTATGATTAAGAAATATATCCTTCTTGAATTAGGAATTAATCGAAATATTGCAAAAATACCCATGGCGATCATAATAGCCAGAATTGGCAACAATATAAGTGAATGCCTAGAAGGACTTAGAGGTATCTTTTTAAATAAAATCAAAAGAAAATATGTCACTATAGATAATATTATAAATACGCTAATTTCTTTTAATCCTTTATTTTGACTTTTAATACCAGAAAATAGCCCGACCAGCATTACAAAAATAAAACTATATATAATAAACAGGCTCACACTTGATGTATATTGTGAATTAGATAATAAAAAGTTAGTAGTCTCAAATCCATTTGAAATAAAAAATGTAATAGTATAACTAAGATCATTAAGAAATGTACTAATAACACCCAATGTGTTCATAAATGGAATTTCAAAATAATAACGATTGGGGATACCAGTAGAACCAGCTTCTCCGCGCTTACTTTGAAAAATAACGAACGTAAATATCAGAGCTGAAGAAAAAACTAAAAAAGCAAAAAATATCCTTATAAAGTTTCTGAATTTTATATTATTTAGATTACGTATAATAAATTCATTTTTCTTGAAAAATGTTTTTCTTTCCATTAACAACCATGAACCAAAAAAGGCGGGGATAAAAAATAATACCTGATAACTTAAGCCAACACATATTGCAAGCAAAAATCCTTGTAATAATGGACTCTTTAGGTTTTCACTATTTCTTGAGGCGATATATATATTTATAAGAAGAAGTAAGGAAAACATGCCTGCAGAATAATTGCTCATATGCTTTGCATATACTATATTCTCCAAACTAAATCCAAATATTAAAAGACTAAATATTGTTGGCAAATACCATTCATCTTTAAATATCTTTCTCAGTAATAAAACCAGCATCAACAAAGACAAGATGGAGAAAACACAGGACGGAAACCTACCCCAAAAAAGAACTGACTTGTAAGAAAGATTATTGTTTAATAAAATAGATGTAAATATATATTGAATGGGTGCATATGTCCAGGTTTGGGGTATGATAGTCATTTTAATGACCGGTTTTAGGATAGCCAGACCTAATTCTAAACTCTGTGCTTCATCTAGACTTCTAAGAAGTATGTACTGCGGAGTATTAAAATCTTCATGTTTTGAATCATATATCTTCTTTTTAATATAGGATACATTTAGCTGATCGGTATGATTCAGTAATGTCCAAGCTACTCCGGTATCATCAATCGTTGGAAATTGGTTCTGCAAATCGTCAACTCTTACGAAAATCGCCATAATTATTATAGCGATAAGCGAGAGTCTCTTTAAAATTACGATTTTAATAAGTGGGATTCCCATAAAAATCAACGAAAACTTCTTTTAAATGAAAGAAAATAACGTATATGATTTATTGGCCATCCACCCTCAAAATGTCTTCTTTCCAATATGAAATTATGTCCTTTAAAAAAGTAGCTTGCTTTTTGATAACTAGCAAAACTAAGTTTGTGGGTAGCCAATGTTGCTTTAATTCCATTATCATCAAAATAATCTGACCCTCCACCATAAGGAATAGCAAAGTATTTACATTCGAAATTTAATCTTCGCTCCAATTCATTCTTACCTTCCAAAATTTCGACCAAATTATCTTCATATGATATCCCCTTCAAAGCAATATGATTCATGGTATGATTCCCTATTACATGACCTCTATTATGTAAATCTGATATATTATTCCATGTCATAAATGTTTTATCATTTGAGATTAAAAGCCTGCTTCTCAGGAAATTCATTCTTGTATCATCATCAACTTCAATGACCGCAGGATTAATAAAAAAACATGCATTCGTGTTATATTTTTCAAGCAGAGGAGCTATTTCATCATAACATTCAATAAAACCATCATCAAACGTAAATACTATTGCTGGCCTCTGAACTGACTCTTGATTAATAATCTTATTGCATGCTATTTCAAAAGGCAGAAAATCAAAATGAACCGATAGTTCCTTCAATAAGTTCTCAAATTGAGCTGGATCATCCTTTGTTCTAATCAAATTAATATAATGCCCATTAAGAATATGAATACCTGCTGCTGGAGTTGAAAATCTTCCCAAGATCTCAAGCACTATATTCCTTAGAAATACACGCACTTTTTTTTATTTAGATTCATATTTACTCATTAAAGCCATATAAATTGAATAGATTTAAGGTATTTCATATTATTGACCAATATTTTTTACGATATCCACACCCATACTCATTGGCCATTTCAAGCTCGTTTGAACTGCTTGTTCACTAATTTCTTTTATGCTATTATAATTAGCAAATAAATCTAAAATTTGTTGTGCAAGGAATTCATAATCTCCAGAAGGATAAACAAATCCATTGTCTCCAGATTGTATCCTATCAATAGCTGCCATACTATTATCTGAGGCAAAAACGACTAAACCTACTGCCATCGCTTCAATGATTACGACTCCATATGGCTCATGCACAGGTGAGGAGTGGAGAAAAAAATGTGCTTTTGTAAGTTCTGAAATTACTTCATCTGGTTCCATCCAACCTAAAAATTTGACTTTATTATCTAAGTGTAACTGCTCTGACAAATAACGCAACTTCTTTACATCTTGCCCGTCCCCAATGATACGAAATTCAAAATCACAGGATCTTGGCATCTTTTTACTTACAATTTCAAGAGCTCGTAAGGAAATGTCATAACCTTTTAAGTGATTTATGATACGTCCAGAAGAAACAAAAATAAAATGGCTTTTGGCATCCGTAGTTTTTATTGAAGTTATATCTACATGGGATCGATATTTGCTTAATTGGATCCAATAAGGGAAATTAACTATCTTAGTTTTATCTGCTCCAAGTTTTACAAAAGCATTCACTGCTGGCCGCCCAGTTGTAAGAATCTTGTAAGAATGCTTAAAAAAGAAATTTAGTAGTTTATTTCTTAATTTCGATTTAAAAAAATTTGATTTTCTAGATAAATTAGGCGTATCACTTAAGATTACAAATCGTTTCTTCCTCAACATTAGCAAGCACATAAATAAAATGTTAAATACATTATTCCATCCAGCAATCAAAAAAATTTCAGGTTTACAAGGATTTAATTTCTGAATTGCAAGCCTAATAAGAGGCTCCGATAGTATACCTTTCAATTTTCTAGAATTATATCCACTAATTAAATCAGATTTCCAGAAATGAGTTTGACTATTTAGGTTATGAAAGTACACATAAAACTGATTTTTTGTAACAGAGTGAATTTCCCTAAACAAATCAGCATTATAAGGAGATGTAGAATCAATTATCCAATGTATTTTAATTTTCTCCGAAACTTCCATAGGATTTTTTCTAGTACTTAAATATTCGCCTTACGATACCACGGGTTAAATACTTCATTTTGCCCTGAAAAATTAGCAATAACATCCTTCTTAAAAAGTATAACCACTTAAGCCATTTAGAATATTCATAAGTAGAAATTACATTTTGAAATTCCAGTTTGAATTTTTTAGGATGAAGTGAAGCTTTTGCTTCATCGTGAATTCTCCATCCTCCCCATATACTATTTACATGATAGGCATTACCAAGACTAGTAACCCTTAAAAACCATTCATAATCAAATGCATAATGTAGGTTTTCATTCAAAAAGCCTATTTTTTCATGTATACTCCGGCGCCAAAAGGCTGATTGATTAGTAAGTACCATACCTTCTGCAAGCAAAGAACCTAAAGTAGGCTTAACATAAAAAATATTCCTGATGTTATGGCCTTTAGAATCGATCATCATCATGTTGGCAATTAAAAGATTTGCACTCGGATGTTTTTCACTTGCTTTTTTTAATCCTAAAAATGAGTTCGGATAAAAAATATCATCAGAGTTTTGCCAGGCTATCCATTCACCAGTTGCCATGGCAATTCCTTTATTAATAGCGTTGCTCTGCCCATAATCCTTTTCACTAATCCAATAAGTGATTTTAGGTGAATACTTTTTTATAATTTCAACACTTCCATCAGTAGATCCACCATCAATTATAATGTATTCAAGGTTTGGATAATTCTGATCTAAAACCGAAAGAATAGTTGTTTCTAAGTACTCTACCTGGTTATAACTAGGTGTTATAATTGAAATTTTTGGAAAAAAACCTATGTCTTTAAGACTCATTTATACAATTATGAAACTGTCACGAATATCGATGTTTCTATTCTATTGAGATTGAAGAAAACATATTTTAAGATACCTCTCTTCATTCTAAAACAATAACTTATTTGCTTTAAATTAATTTAAACATAGGCTTAATCGATTGCGATAACTCTAAATAAAACTTAATGATTTATAGAAATTTTAAAGAATTTATTTAATACGTGAATTGTGATTGTTAACTTGTTTAAACAATGAATAACTAATGGAGGACTTATGCTTTGCTGCAATAACTAAAGACTAATCTTTTTTTATCATATACTCTGACTAAAAGCAAAAATAATGCCAAATTTATGAGAAGGAATATCCACAATTTATTCCATTGGATAATATTTTAATATTATTCCATGCACTTTGCCCGTAGAATAAGTTATAAGGCCTTCATTACAAACAAAAAGAATTTGTTTCTTCGGAAAACATATCAATAACATCGGAAACAATAGTTTTCACATATACTTTTATCAAAGGCTTATTCACAACAACTCCTTCTAGTTTAATACGTTCAAAAAAAATTGACTTAGTGAGGATTCTAATATGTTTGAACTTAATTTAAAAATTAATTGATTTTTTATTTAATCTCATCGCTACCCAGATGGCAAGTGCAAAACATAAAGAATAGCCAGGAGAATGAATTCCCGGTCTTTGCAGGAAAAGCAAAACAAATCCTATGAAAAGAAGGTTCTTTCGTTTTCTTAGTCCCTGAATGGATAAATATAGCAAACCAAAATAATATGGCCAAGAAAGTAAGATGCCGGATGATGTCAAGGGTTCAAGAGGGTTGCAGCAAATTATTCCATAATCTGAAACACATAAAACTATTTCAAATAAACAGTTTGAATTGATTCCAAAGATTAATGCCCACCAATTATTTGTAAGCACTTTGATGCAATTCTGAAAAGCAAGATACCGTTCATTATCGCCAAAAGTGTCATAAAAGGTCACAAAACGTGAGTTGAGTAATACATCAAAAACATCTAGAATACCAGTCGATATCAAAAGAAGAAAAGTAAAAGCCAGAAAAATTACTGAAAGGAAGAAATTTTTAAATTTAAACTCGAACGAAGCAAGAAAAAGTAAAGAGAATAATAAATGCATTAAACTGAAAGTTATAAAACCCAGAACCAACAAAATAACAGTCAACCCTAGTTTTTTACCTAGAATGTGACGAAAAAATACGGTTACACAAATAAAAAAAGAAAATGCACCAGGCTCATCAAAAATACCGGCAGGCCTGATAATATTTCCATAAATCATATTTGTTAATGTAAATCCATAAGAATAAATCATTGTGGTGCCCCATTTATCGGACAAATTGGCAATAGGTAACATTCCTCCTAGGACCAGAAAAAAACCAATAATTGCGCCTATAAGTAAAGCCAATACCATCCAAGATAATAAATCTACACTTCTAGAAATTTCTTCTTGGGTGGTAATAGAAATTGAAAGTAATGCTGAAATTATCCAAAATGGAAGTAATATAATTCTGTATTCTTTCCAATAAAGTACTGAAAAAAAGGAAAAGAGTAAAATAAAAAAAGTGAGTTGCAGAACCCACTTTTTAAATTTTCGGTTTAATAATACCGAGTAAAGACCTATAGCTAAGATAGAAATAGGCAAGGTATGTATACCTCGAATGCCGAAATGAAGTAGTACTGGTGATGGCAAAATCAGAATAGACACACATAGAAAAATACAAAGGCTTAGCGAATACGATTTAGGAGAGGATATTTCTATATTATCAAGTGATCTGATTGTCATTATTAATATTAACTATTCTTAAAAAGTAAAACTTCTTGCATTTAAAATGGTAATTAATCGTTTTTTCAGTCTCGCGAAAAAAATATTAAGTATACTGATAACAAATCGGACCATGCAGCTGAAAAGTCATTTCGCAAGCTTAACTTTATAAACTTCTTCATATAGTCTAGCAACTACAGGATAGGAAAAGCGCGCAATTGCATCTTCCCTAGCATTTCTTGATAACTCTGCCAGCCTCTCATCATTTTCTAGAACCCAGTTTATTCCCTCCGCTAGATCATTGGTTTTGAACGCTTCAGCTAACCAACCATTCTGTTTATGATTAATAATATCAGTTAGTCCAGAGTTATTAAATCCGATAACAGGAGTACAACAAGCATTTGCTTCTGTAGCCGTTTGGCCAAAAGATTCAATCCGAGATGGCATTACCAAAGCATCTGCAGCACTATACAATAATTTCATACTAAAAATGTCCTGGAGAGGGCCAATGCTATAAACTTTAAAACCCATGATATTGATCTCTTTAGAAATATGACCACCAAATAATACTATACTCATATTTGATATGAGCGAGCTATTTCCTAAATATTGTAAAGCTTCAATAAACAAATCATAGCCTTTATTCTTATCCGTATTAAATCCGAAGGCCCCAAATGCAAGTATCTTACCATTAGTCGGTAATCCCAGGGTTTGCCGCGATATTTCTTTATTAACAGGAACCCAAAAATCTGTATTAATAGGATTGGGAACAACTGTTACTGTCCAATCCATCATAAGAGCACTTTCCTTTACGCATTTGGCTAGCCACTTGCTAGGGGTAACAATGTGAATTGTTTTTTTTTTCCAAGCTTTGGCTTTCTTTTTCCAAATCCACCTATCAATATTTATTACTCTTTCTAAAAAATTACGATTATCTCTTTTATAAGCATCTAGATAGCCAAAGCTTTCATCTAAATGTTGTGAACCACAAAAAGCCCACATATCATGAAGTGTCCATACGATAGGTTTTTTTATCCTACTGATATCTTTTATTGATAACATTTCAAAATTAACCCAATGCAGATGAACGATATCACAAGAAGATTCATTTATCCTTTTTGGCCAACCGGAAGGCAAGATTGACAAAGAACGATGGATATTATCACCTTTTACAAGCAATTTTTTTATAAAAGAAGCGATAAGCGGCCTGAAAAAAATAGAAAGTAAGAAGGATTTACCCCGAGGAATATTAGTCTCCGGATCGTTTAATTGATTTTTGACAGCGTAAAAAGCCGAATTAATATTAATTGAGCTAATAGCTTCATGTATTCGGAATGCTGCAGTGAAAGCTCCGCTACCTGAGTTTGAATATGAAATGTGTTTAATTTCCAAATTAAAATATACCGCTTTTTTTCATAAAACTTGTTAAGTCGAAATCTATCAGGAATTACTCTCTAATTCATCACTAATTATTTTAATACCTGTTTTAATATCTATTTGAGGTTTCCAATATTCTAGTATTGCACGATCTGGTTCATTTCTTTTATCCTGTTGAACCTCATCTGTTGCCTTGGCAGGAACTATTGTTGTCCCTGGATAAAGATCAGCAATTATCTGCGCTATATCAATTACAGAATCCCACTGAAAGTTGGTTACATGAAGTTCTTTATCTCGTGGTATCTCGGTATATTGCTTTGAAAGTTTATCAAGGCATCGCGAGCAATCTTCCGCATGAAGAAACTGACGTTGTTCTTTTCCATCAGTTAACATATTTATCACTTTATTTTCTCTGGCCATCAGAATAAAATCAGTGATAACATGAGATTTGTCCAAATCATGTTCAATGCCATAAACGTTCCAAAACTTTACTATAATACCGCCCAAAGCTTTTGAATAAACCTCTCCCAAAGCTTTCAAAATTCCATATGGAGAATAAAGCATATTAGACATTTGGCTTGATGCAAAAATGAAAGGCTTTTTATATGACTCCAATAGTTTGAATGTATATTCCATTAAGCGGAGATTATTGGAGATAAAGCTTGTAGTATATTGGTACGTTTTCAAGTACCTTGATCCTCCCACATCGAATGCAAGAAAATGTACAAAATCTGCCTCATAGATCAATTTTTCCAGTATTGGGTTATTCTCAATACGTAAATCTTCGGCATCGCTTCTGCATAGATCAAACAATAATACTTCGTCTCCTTTCTGAGAATAATAATTACTTAAAGCATTTCCTATTTGTCCTGAAGATCCAAGAATAAGTTGTTTCATTTAAACTAAATGTTGAGTTGAGTTGAGTTGAGTTATGGATAGTAATATATATATATATATGTACTGATTAGTGTTAAGTTATGACTTCCAAACAGGATTAATGAATTTCAAAATTTTCTTTCGTAGCAGAGTCCCAACCTTATTGTTGTTATTTAAAGTTCTTTTTTCTACCCATTCTTTTTGCCTCAACTTCAAAAGAGTGTTAATATCTGGCACAAAATTAGATAACGGAATCCATTTATTATTATTCATAACAAACATTGAATTATATGCACCCGCTTCTGGCAAAAAGTCCAGCCATTCCGGTATCCTATTATAAATTCCATAGCGAAGCGTAATAGCAAGGCCTTCTATTTTACTTAGATTGCCAGAACTGAGACTTATATTTTCTGAACTACGTGTATAATATGTAGTAGGCCCTCCCCCGGTTTTCATAAATTTAGAGGAAAGGGCAGCACGTATTTGAAAATCGAAATCACCTGCTGAAATATATTGTTCATCCCATAATCCACATTTTAACAATAAAGACCTTCTAAAAAAATGGCCTGGACCAATGTGAGAAAATCTTGTAAATAATTCCTTATCAAATTCGGGTATAATATGTAAATCACCTACAAATACATCTGGATTAGGAACGACTAGATAGTCTCCATACGTAAGATCAACATCAGGGTTATTTTCCAGAGTGGACAACATACGTACATACGCATCTTTTACCCGCCTGTCATCGACATCTGCGTACGTTACGTAAGTGGTTGCAGCCATTGCAAAGCCCCTATTTGTTGAGGTACTTACTGGCTCTCGGTCTACTTCGATATAGGAAATATTTGATGGAAATTGCATTCTAAAGTTCTCTGATAGCAGTAACTCAGTTTTAGTAGGAGCATTTAACACAACAATCAAATGGAAATCTTCAAATCCATCCATCGAAATTATGTTAGTATAAAACCCTTCAAGATATTTTTCACAATTATAACTTGATGCAACGATAGTTAAGGAATGCATGATATTTTATAATGATATTTAGTGTTACAGGTGTTACTTTTTTTTCGATAGATTTTAAAATATTATCTAACAATCCATCCAATTTCTAAACTTTAGTTAAAATTATAACCTATCATGTTATCAATTTCTTTGCCTGTCCATTTCAAAAATAATAAATTTAGTTACTTAATAGTTTTCCTTTTATATATTTATGAAGTGCTGGAGCTTTTCTTTTCACCAATTTGTTAAGCCTATGTTTAAAAAAGTTAATATCGCGCCAAAAGGGATTCTCGATATTTTCCTTAAGATAAGTTTGGTAAATTTTTTGTTCCCAATTTCGGGTATCCTTTATTGGGGTTGGTGGGACATCGGAGTAATCAGCAGCAATGGCCAACTGTCTCTTATACTCCCAGTTAGTATCCCAAATATCAAGCTGCCTAAATTTTTCTGGAGTATGGAGTGCCAACATCTTAAGAACTTCAAGATCATACCAATTTAGTTCAGGGTCTTCAAAATTTCTTAAATCTATTTTAAGATCTGACCACTTTGATAAACATTCATCTGATAGAATCTTTAATTTTATGCTCCTCTCATCCAGCGTTTGAGAGTAATTATGATTTATTTGCTTTAGCGTCGTTTTTGCATTTAAGAATTCCATTACCCTGCACCAATTTTGCCTTGATTCGAATTTATTTTTGGCTACAGTGGCAAAATGAACCAGTGCAACTTCATCGCTTCTAAATAAACGAGAATTTAAACCTGGTATCCTTGACTCGTGCCAGTCACCAATTGTGTATTGAGATTTTCGATCGTCGCAAAAAACAAATGGAAGCCACCTATCTGACCAAACAGACATATCATCTCTATAATGTATGGGCGATTTCCAAAGCCATAACCACGGTACTTCTATTACATCACCGGGATCTAGCTGCTGCAATCTTTTCTCCCAACCAGCTTCATCTGCAGGAAACATTATAAACTCATCAGCATCAAGAAAAAATAGAAGATTATTACCTTCGATCTGTCGGGCTGCGTTCAATAGCCCGGCGCGTCGATTTTGCCCTTTAATACTTACCAAGTGATCATCTACAAGCTGAACTTTTTTAAATTTCTCATACAAAGCCAAACTCCCGTCTGTTGATTGACCGTCAGCTATCAATATTACATCACAAAAATTATCAAGGATAGTTAGACAGCGCTCAATTATCCAAGCCTCATTTTTTACAGCTAGCAGAGCTATTTTTTTCATTTATTATCAAGCTATATTTTAAATCCGGCTGCTAATGCGTCATTATAAAACATCTTAACTGTATCCAATGAATATTCATTTAGATCGTATTCTACCAAGTCAAGTTTTTTAAGTATATCATTAGTTACTGTAATAACTTGACAACCTATTTCATCTGCCTGAAAAATGTTCAATAACTCGCGTGGACTTGCCCATATCACTTCAGCTTTAGGATTCATACTAGTAATTTGAACAGCTGCAGACATCAAAGGCACAGGATCTATACCAGTATCTGCAATTCTTCCTGCGAAAACGGATACATAAGAAGGTACCTCTGGATTTAAACTTAAAACCACATCTCTTACTTGTGACAAAGTCATAATAGCGGTGACATTAACTTTTACTCCATTAAAAGCTAATTTTTTTATCAGAGGATAAGTGGGAATACCTTTAGTATTGGTAACTGGTATTTTAACATATACATTATCACCCCAGGTAGCAATCTTGAGTGCTTGAACTTCCATCTCCTCAAGATCATCAGAAAATACTTCAAAAGATATTGACTTATCCTTAACAGATGTAAGAATATCTTTCGCAAAAGCTTCATAGTCTGTTATTCCTACCTTTTTCATCAGAGTAGGGTTTGTTGTTAATCCTTTAATAAAGGATTTTTTGTACATTTCTAGCATACCGCTTTTATCTGCTCCATCAGCAAATATCTGTACAGAAAGGGAATCAATTCTTGACATAATTTTAGTTTAGTTAATTGGAATTTAAAATATATTGAACAGCGCCCATGAAATCTTTGCATTCAAAATCTGGCTTGCTTCTCTTTTCATCGTAATTATAATTTATTAATATAGACCTAACACCGGACGCTTTAGCTGCATCTATATCTCTCCATCTATCACCAATCATAAATGAGCTACATAATTCTACATCCCAGTCTTCTGCGGCACTCAAAAACATTCCTGGTTTAGGCTTCCTGCATTCACAATTCTCATGATCATCATGAAAACAACAATATATCTGATCAATACCTAATTGTAATTTAAGATATAAGTTGATTTCCTCTACTACATGTAAAGGAGTTGTCCCTCTTGCAACATCAGGTTGGTTTGTAACAATAAACGTCTTATAACCATTGGCTTTAAGAGAAGATATTCCATCTAAAACTCCCGGCAAAATTATAATTTCCTTTAAAGTTGCCGGAGGATACGGTTTTCCTTCAATAACCACAGCATTATTGATTACACCGTCTCTATCTAAAAAAACGGCTTTTATTTTACTGCTGATTCCCACTTAGTTTCCTGGGCTTTAAGTTTTGGATGAGATACAAGTAAATGCCATACCACAGCTTGAAAAGCTTCTGAGTGAGGAGTTATTGTTGCAGGATTTACAACAGGAACTATTATTACAGCATCTGCTACAGTTGCAGTATATCCACCGTCACGACCAACGATACCTAAAATTTTGGCATTAACCTGTTTAGCATGCTGCAATGCTTTTACAAGATTTGGACTTATATTCTTCTCAAGATTGCCTCCACCTACCGATAAAATAAATACTGCATCTTTAGAATTAAGTCTGCTGGTTTTCAACCATTCAGAAAAAATAGTATCCCAGCCCTCGTCATTAGTTCTGGCGGTAAGTTCAGAAACGTTATCGGTAGGAGCATAGGCTTCGATTCTTACAATCTTTCTAAAATCATTTACTGCATGTGATGCATTGCCTGCACTACCCCCCACGCCAAGAAAAAAAAGCCTTCCACCGTCTTCTCGTACAGTAGCTAATATATCAGCAACTTTTTCAATTACGCCTACATCAAGTAGTTTAATAATTTGACTAGTTTCCTCAAGATGTGTTTTCGAATATGTATTCATTATATATGTTTTAAATAATTAGAAATATCATTAATACCATCAAATGATCCTATTTCATAAAACCTTTGTTTCATTGGTATACCCA
>JBIKRO010000150.1:0-2634 GCA_044349095.1 Aquirufa sp.
AAAATATTGTGCTTCAGCCAACATCAAATAAGTATCTGCTAAACGAAATGCGATAAAATCACGTCCCCCTTCGAATTGAGTACGATCTATACGACCACCATCGAAATGTTTATTTATGGCAAGAAATATACGCTCGTCATAGCGAGAAGGAACTAAAACTTGATACTTTTTCTTTGCTCTTTCTTCTACAGACATTTCAAAACCTGGTAAATAAATAGCCGTATCACCCGTAGCAAACGTGACTGTTTTTTTCGTTAAATCAAAACTAGTGTTGTAAGTACCTGGTTTATTAGAATAATATACATCCTTAAATGACTTCTTATAACGGCTATCATTTTCACGATTATTAAAAACTACATCAATTGTATATTTTGTAGGCATATAGCGCTTAAATGGACGACCGTTTTCAGTATCGCGTTGCATCCCTGGCAGTACATCATATTCCATTCCAAAGAAAACGTGAGCATTATTACCACCCGCATTTGTTAAAGGGTCTCTTGTGTATTGAATAGACCAGATAACTTCATTATTCATTTCATTACCTTGTTTATGAACATCAGCAAAATTAGGTAGCAATGTTATTCCATAATTAGCAATAACACTTTTTAAGTTAGCGATTGCCTTAGCATAATCATCCCCGGCTTTAGCGGTAGAAGTTGCTTTAGTTAAAAACACCTTTCCTAATAAATGTTCAGCTGCCGGACGAGTAGCACGACCAAAATCCGCTGATTTCGCTTTTGCCTCAAGATCTGGTATGGCTTCAGTTAAATCTTTAATGATTTGCGCATATTGAGCAGCCACTGTTGATCTTTTAACATCTTTAGTGGGAGCAACTGTTTCAGTTAAACGTAAATCAACGCCTCCAAATAATTGCGTCATAATAAAATAATGATGCGCACGAATAAATTTAGCCTCAGCTACACGTTGTTTTTTAATAGCGTCGGATAGGCCCGTAACTTTTGCAGATCGTTCTATAATTGCATTACATGTATTAATGCCTAAATAAAAATCATTCCACAATTCAGAAACACTACCATTACGTGTATCAAAATCAGTTGTATAGGTATTCATAAACTTCCAACTACCATCAGCTCCATTTGTATAAGAATCTGTTCCAAAAATGGAAAGATTCATGCCACGCTCGGTACCATACCAAGAGCGATTCGTAGAATATGCTGCATTAACTGCATCATTTAATCCTTTAGCAGAGTTTATATAATCATTTCCAATGTTTGAAACTACATTTTCCGTTAACAAGTCACTACATGATTGAGTGCCAATGATTAATATAAGAACAGCCCCTAAATTTGCGATGAAAGAGAATATCTTTCTTTTAAATACATTTTTCATATTTTTAAAAATATTTAATTAAAATTTAAGATTTACACCAAAAGTGGTAATCGATGTGGCAGGAGAAATATTTGTATTCACCTCTCCACCTCCAACTCCTTGCTCACCGTCAACAAATGTTTCAGGATCAATACCTTTATATTTTTGACGATATTCAGCCAAAATTAAAGGCTGCTGAATAGAAGCAAACACTCGGATGCTTTCCATTTTCAATTTCTTCGCCACCTTATCAGAAAGGTTATACCCAATATTGATATTCCTTATTTTGAAAAAAGTTCCATCAAAATAGGTTAATGATGATCCATTTTTCGGGAATTCCTGAGTTACAACCGGTTGAGGGAATTCATTTGTTGGGTTATTAGGTGTCCAATAATTCAAAGATAAATTATTATAACGACCTGCTAATTGGTTTACGTTATCATGAAAACGAGAACGAATCAACTGACCTACACGGGTAAAAATAAAGATTGACAAATCAAAACCTTTGTAGCTAAAACGATTGGTTAAACCAGCTGCAAAACTAGGTACAGCAGATCCTAAAATCTGACGATCATCTGCGTTGATTTTACCATCATTATTAAAATCCTGTACTTTAATTTGACCTACACGATCTCCAAAAGCTAAAGCCTGGTCACGCTCAGAAGTTTGCCAAATACCTATTTTCTTATAATCAAAGAAAACAGATAATGGTTGACCTATAAATCGACCCGCTCCGATATCGTCCACTTTTCCATTAGCTAAAGAAACAATTTCCTCTTTATTCTTGGTAAATATCAAATCAGATGTCCACTGGAAATCACCACGATCCACATTAACCGTAGACAATGTTAATTCTATACCTGAATTTTGAGTCTCACCAATATTGGTTGTAAATCCACCAAAACCAATAGAAGTAGGTAATGGTTGTGGTGCTAATAAATCCGTCGTATTGGTGACATAATATTCAGCTGTACCAGAAATACGACCTCTTAAAAAGCTAAAATCTAAACCTATATTTTTGGTTGTTGATGTTTCCCAACGCAAATCCGGGTTACCAATAGTATTGGGTCTGTAACCGTATGCAGCTGTATTATCCCAAGCATAAGCAGTTCTTCCCAAAAGAGATTGCGTTTGATATGGATTGATTGCTTGGTTACCGATGGCACCCCAACTAGCTCTCAATTTTAATTGATCGATCGCAGCCACATCCTTGATAAAAGGTTCTTCTGAAATATTCCAACCTAAAGCTACCGATGGGAAAATACCAAATTTAGTATTTGCACCAAATCGGGATGAACCGTCCAT
>JBIKRO010000096.1:0-9177 GCA_044349095.1 Aquirufa sp.
CTTCTGTAAGTATGTCATCAATGAAAAAGGAGAATTAGTTAATTTCTTTGCTTCTGGAATTAAGCCAACAAGCCCTGAATTCATTGCTGCATTGAATAAATAAGTCACATGAATCGATGGATTGAGGCAGCAAGACCTCGGACCTTACCATTAGCCATAGCGAGCATTTTATTAGGAAATTTTCTGGCCTATGCGGCCGGAAAATTTTCTTTTTTAACGGCAGCTCTAGCTATCATAACCACTTTGCTACTCCAAATCCTTTCGAATTTTGCGAATGATTTAGGAGATTCAAAAAACGGAGTAGACAATAAAAACAGAAAAGTAGCCTTAAGAGCTGTACAGACTGGGAAGATTTCTCCTTCCGAAATGAAAAATGTCGTTATTATTGCAGCAAGCCTTTCATTTATTTCAGGAATAAGTCTTTTATTTTTTGCCTTGCAATACGCTAAGCCACAAACGATCATCACTTTTGTCATTCTGGGTCTGCTTGCTATTTTAGCTGCAATCGCTTACACGGTTGGCAAAAAACCTTATGGCTACATGGGCCTGGGCGACCTTTCAGTATTTCTATTTTTTGGTTGGGTTGGCACCTTTGGTACCTATTATTTACAAACTGAAATTTTAAATTATTACGTTCTAATTCCAGCCTCTGGTTGTGGATTTTTATCTGTTGCCGTATTGAATTTAAATAATTTAAGGGACATCGAAAACGACCGAAAGACAGGAAAAAATTCCATTCCGGTTCGCATCGGTAAAATTTACGGGTTCTACTACCAAAAAACAATCATGTTGCTAGGTGTCTGTACCTTTATTATCTACTTAATGTATCAAGGAAAACCCATTCAATTGTCACAGAACATTATCATTATGGCGGGATGGTATCCTCTAGTTCAAATCATCAAGCAATTGAATTCAAAAATGACCCCTGCGCAAATAGATCCTTACTTAAAAAAGACTGCTTTGAGCACTTTGTTTTTGATTGTAATTTTTGGTGTGAGTCAAATTTTTCTTAGCTAGAAAATTGACTATTTTTACAAAAAAATAATCCACTCATGTTACAACGAATTTCCATTCTATTCTTGTTGAATTTACTATTCATCACTGCAGTCATTGCCCAAGACGTAGCTCCTAATTATCTTGAATTAGGCATTACGCAAAACAAAACAGGTAATTACGCCGATGCATTAAGGAATTTCAGTATTGAAATTGAAAAAAATATTGCCAATCCGAATCCGGTTTCATTTTACAATCGTGGATTTGCCAAATACAATTTAAAAGATTTCCGAGGAGCTATTTTAGATTTTGACAAAGCTATTGAATTAAAACCTACCTATTTTGAAGCCTTTATCGCGAGAGGACAAAGTTATAGCATGCAAGACAATCATAAAGTGGCCATGAATGACTATAATGAAGCGATTCGTTTAAATCCATTGGAAGCCACCGCGTATTTTAGTCGGGGCATCTCCAAAATGAAACTTCAAAACTTCCGTGGCGGTTTATCTGATTTCAACAAATCATTGGAATTAAATCCAGAATATGCACCAGGCTTAGCATCTAGAGGCGAATCAAAAGTAAAACTGGGCGACTTTAAAGGAAGTTTAGAGGATTTTGATAAAGCCATCACCATCAATCCAAAACGTGCGAATTATTATTCGAGTCGTGCTTATTCCAAACTAAAATTAGGAGAATATGCCACTGCTTTAAAAGATTATGCGGAAGCCATTAAACTAAGTCCAGACAATCCAGATGATTATTATTTTTCAGGATTTTGCAAAACGCAATTAGAAAATTTTAGGGGTGAAAACGGTGAAAAAGGAGCATTAGAAGATTTCAGCAGGTCATTGGAATTAAACCCGATGAAAGTGGAAGCCTATTATGGAAGAGGATTTTCAAAATCAAAAATTGGGGACCAAAGGGGAGCCATTGAGGATTATACGAAGGCAGCGGAGACGGGAAACAATGAAAATGCGAAGATTCTTTATGATGGCAAAATGTCTAAAAATTTGCTAGATGACCTAAGAAATGGCGTACAAGACAAAATCAAAATGGCGGAATTTACGTCTGAAAGAGCTGAAATATATTTCAATAGAGGATCTGCCAAAGCAAAATCTGGGGACCAAAAACAAGCTATGGATGATTACAATAAAGCTATTTCGCTCAATCCAATATATGCGGAGGCCTATTTTTTAAGAGGGGTCGCTAAGTCATCTTTAGGGGACCAACGTAATGCCATTCAAGATTGTAGCAATGCAATTAAATTAAATCCGAAATATGCGGAAGCCTATTACGTTCGAGGCATTATAAAATTAGCCCTCAGCGACAATACCGGATGTTTAGATCTAAGTAAATCAGGAGAATTAGGTTATAATCCTGCCTACCAGGTCATCCGAGATCATTGTAATTAATATCAAAATCATTCATTTGAATAAAAAAAGCCTTCTAAAAACGAAGGTTTTTTTTTATTCAAATCTTAAGTGCTTGACAGATTCACCAGAATTGGCTAATTCTTCTAAAGCATCTATGCCAATTTGCAAATGCTTATTGACAAAATTGACTGTAACCGTAAGATCACTTTTTTCCGTTTTCACCCCATCAGGCGTCATAGGATTATCAGAGACTAAAAGCAATGCCCCATGAGGTATTTTATTGACAAAACCCACGGTAAAAATGGTCGCTGTCTCCATGTCTATTCCCATCGCACGAATATCGGACAAATAGGTTTTGAAAACTTCATCATGCTCCCAAACTCTTCGGTTAGTAGTGTAAATCAAGCCGGTCCAATAATCCATTTCATGTTTCTTGATCATGGATGAAACCGCTCTTTGCAGTCGGAATGAGGGCAAAGCAGGTACTTCCTTTGGCATATATTCATCTGAAGTCCCCTCTCCCCTAACTGCGGCAATGGGCAAAATCAAATCACCTATATTTAAATTTTTCTTTAAACCCCCGCATTTCCCCAAAAACAATACTGCATGAGGAGAAATAGCCGATAATATATCCATCACCGTAGCTGCCATAGGAGAACCCATACCAAAATTTATGATCGTAATGTTATTAGCCGTGGCCGTTTGCATAGGCCGGTCGTTCCCTAAAATCTCCACTGAAAATTTTTCAGCAAACATATCCACATAATTTTTAAAATTGGTCAACAAGATGTATTGGCCAAATTTTTCGATGGGAGTTCCCGTGTATCTGGGTAACCAATTTTGAACAATCTCTTCTTTTGTCTTCATAAATTATGTTTGAGTGATGAAATTAATCTAAATAAAGATTAATTTAGTATTTGGCTTTAAAACCTATGAATTCTTCGAACAATTTACAATTGATTTTCCCTGAATTTGAGTACAAATTAACAAAAAAGGAAGGGAAACTTTTTATTTATGACCCAATAGCTAAAAAATACAGGGCTTTAAGCCCGGAGGAATGGGTGAGGCAACATTGTTTGAATTTTTTAACAAACCATTTAGGATATCCTGCCACAAACATTCAAATAGAAAGAGCTTTTAAAGTAAATAAATTAGTCAGGCGCACTGACATTCAGGTGTTTAATTCATTCGGAGAATTGTTGATCATCATTGAATGCAAAGCACCCCATATAGAAATAAATGAAGTAACCTTTCAACAAATCAGTCAATACCAACAAAAAAATGTGGCTAAATATTTAGCCTTAACTAATGGATTAGAGAATCATATTTTTGAAATAAACGCAACAGAAAATCAAACAAATAAAATAAATCAATTCCCAGCCTATTTATGAAAACCTTTCTTTATTTAATTATCACCTCAACGTTTTTATTATTTTCTCAAACATCATTTGCTCAAAAGAAGCCTAATACATTGCCTAAAAGACCGAAATTGGTCGTAGGCATCGTAGTAGATCAAATGCGATACGAATACCTCTATAAATATGCAGATCGATACGTAGATGGTGGGTTTAAGCGCCTCATGAAAGAGGGATTAAATTGCCAGGAAAATCATTATAATTATGCGCCAACGGTCACTGCGGCGGGACATACCAGTGTTTACACGGGTACCGTTCCTTCTGTGCACGGAATTGTAGGCAATGATTGGACCGATGTGGCTAGTAGCAAAAAAGTATATTGCACAGAAGATAGCACGGTAAAAACGGTAGGAACTACCGGAAAGACGGGTTGGATGTCTCCTAAAAATCTTTGGACCAGCACCATCACAGACCAATTAAAAATGGCGCAAAATTACAAGTCTAAAACAATCGCCATAGCCTTAAAAGACCGAGGAGCTATTTTACCCGGGGGACATACGGCAAATGCCGCTTATTGGTATGATTCAAAAGAAGGCCGTTGGATTAGCTCTAGCTTTTATTTCAATGAATTGCCTAGCTGGGTTCAAACATTTAATGCAGAGGAAAGAGCTTTAAAATACGTTCAAAAAGGTTGGAACACGATTTACCCAATCGAAACCTATACCCAAAGTGCTGAAGATGAAAGCAAGTTTGAAGGAAAATTACCAGGTGAAAAATCCACTAGTTTTCCGCATGATTTAAAGGGAGGGAATCCCTTAGAAGTCATTAGAACTACTCCATATGGCAATAGCATTACCAAGGATTTTGCACTTAAGGCCCTTGAAAATGAAAAATTAGGTAAAAATGGATCCACTGATTTTTTAGCTATTAGTTTTTCATCGACTGATTATGTAGGTCATAATTTTGGTCCACAATCCATTGAATTAGAGGATACTTATCTGCGTTTGGATAAAGATATCGCAGAGATTTTGACCTATTTAGATGCACAATATGGAAAAGACCAAGTGCTTGTTTTTCTTACAGCAGATCATGCGGTAGCTGAGGTTCCTGGGTATGCCAATAGCAAAAAATTGCCCGGAGGAGTTTTTGACCGAAATGGATCCATTTCTGACATGAAAAAAGCGATCAATCAAGCATTCGGAAACGTAGATTTATTGGTCGGCGAAGAAAATAGCCAACTCTATTTCAATCATAGTTTGATGACCAAAATGGGGATTGATTCAAAAAAACTATTTGACGTAGTTAGAAAATCGTACCAAAAACAAGAAGGTTTTTCAGAGCTTGTCAATTTGCAAGATATTCCAAGTGCTAATTTAAATGCGCAATATACCCAATTGATCATCAATGGATATCATCCGGCTAGAAGTGGAGATTTTATGATATTGTTAAAACCATCCTGGTTTATGGGATCAAAAACGGGTACGACACATAGTACTTTATATTCCTATGATACCCATGTACCCTTGTTGTTTTATGGCTGGAAAGTTAAGCCTAGCGAAATCATAAAAAGAACTTATATAAGTGATATATCAGTGACATTGGCCAACTGGCTACATATCAGTGAACCGTCAGGAAGCATAGGTAATGTTATAACGCAAATACCTTAACCATTAAATCAATACTTGCAATTTTTAAAGATTATTAGCTAATTTTGGGCTAAAATTTATAATTAATTTAAGATTAACAAATGAAAATAGCTGTAGTAGGAACTGGATATGTTGGTTTAGTCACGGGTACATGTTTTGCAGAAACAGGAAATCATGTGACCTGCGTGGATATCAATGAAGATAAAATTAATCGAATGAAAGCAGGTGAGATTCCTATTTACGAACCTGGTCTTGAGGACTTATTTCATCGAAATACAGAAGAAGGAAGATTGAATTTTACTACTTCTCTAAGCGAGGGTATAGTAGGTGCAAAAGTGATTTTTCTAGCTTTGCCTACTCCTCCGGGTGAAAATGGCTCTGCCGATTTAAAATACATTTTACAAGTAGCTAAAGATTTGGGGCCACTGATCACCGAATATACCGTGATCATTGACAAAAGTACAGTGCCTGTTGGAACCTCTGAACTTGTTCATCAAGCGATCGCCAAAAATGTTTCTCCTGATTTATTTGACGTAGTTTCAAATCCTGAATTTTTGAGAGAAGGTGTTGCGGTTGAGGATTTTATGAAACCAGACCGAGTGGTCATTGGAACGGAATCTGACAAAGCAAAAGAAATATTGAATCGATTATATGCCCCTTTAGTTCGCCAAGGAAATCCAATCATTTTCATGGATGAACGTTCGGCAGAAATGACAAAATATGCAGCAAATGCATTTTTGGCAACCAAAATCACCTTCATGAATGAAATTGCTAACCTGTGCGAGTTAGTCGGCGCAAACGTGGACGATATTCGCAGAGGAATAGGCACCGATTCAAGAATAGGCAAGCGGTTTTTATTTGCGGGCATCGGATATGGAGGTTCTTGCTTCCCTAAGGATGTGCAAGCGCTAGCCAAAACTTCAGAAGAGAATAATTACCAATTTCACATTTTAGATAGTGTGATGAAGGTCAATGAAAAACAAAAAACTAAGTTGATTCCGATAATAAAAAATCATTTTAATAATGAGTTAGCTGGAAAAACGATCGGTATTTGGGGTTTGGCATTTAAGCCTTATACAGATGACATTCGTGAGGCACCTGCTTTGTATAACATTGAACATTTATTGGAATTAGGATGTATAATCAATGTGTACGATCCTGAGGCGATGCCTAATGTCAAGGAATTATTAGGAGATACTGTTACCTTCTCAAAGAATCCTTACGATGCGATTGAGAATGCGGATGCGCTCCTTATTGTGACCGAATGGCCACAATTTAGAACACCTGACTTTGAACGCATGGAAAGTTTATTGAAAAATAAGGTTATTTTTGACGGCAGAAATTTATATGAAATGGCTCAAATGAAAGAATTAGGCTATACCTATTATTCCATTGGCCGCGGGGTGGTTAGGTAAATTTAGGTAATAGGTAAGAGGTATTAGGTATTAGGTAATAGGTATTAGGTAAGAGGTAATAGGTATTAGGTAATAGGTAAAAGGTATTAGGTAAGAGGTATTAGGTAATAGGTAAGAGTAATAGGTAAAAGTAGGGGACGGGTTTACCTCGGCCCTCAAAATCAAAAAGTTTTAAAAGCATTATGAAGAGAATATTAATTACCGGGGGTGCGGGTTTCCTAGGCTCACATTTATGTGATCGTTTTATCAAAGAAGGCTATCATGTGATTGCCATGGATAACTTGATCACTGGAGACCTGAAAAATATCGAACACTTATTTAAGCTTCCTAATTTCGAGTTTTACCACCATGATGTATCTAAATTCATTCATGTTCCTGGACAACTAGATTTTATTTTACATTTTGCATCGCCTGCCTCTCCGATTGATTATTTAAAAATACCCATTCAAACCCTAAAGGTGGGTTCTTTAGGCATTCACAATTGCTTAGGTTTAGCCAGAGTAAAAGGAGCACGTGTATTAATCGCTTCTACGTCAGAGGTTTATGGAGACCCGACCGTCCATCCTCAACCAGAGGAATATTGGGGAAATGTTAACCCAGTAGGCCCACGTGGTGTGTATGACGAAGCAAAACGTTTCCAAGAGGCGATGACCATGGCCTATCATACCTATCATGGATTAGAAACAAGAATCGTCCGAATCTTTAATACCTATGGCCCAAGAATGCGATTAAATGATGGTCGTGTGCTTCCAGCATTTATAGGCCAAGCATTGCGTGGAGAAGATTTAACCATGTTTGGCGATGGATCACAAACAAGAGCTTTCTGTTTTGTCAACGATTTAGTGGAGGGTATATATCGACTTTTATTAAGTGATTACACCCAACCCATGAACATCGGTAATCCAGATGAAATTACCATTAAGGAATTTGGTGAAGAGATTATTAAATTAACAGGGACTACCCAAAAGCTTATTTCATTGCCATTGCCAACAGATGACCCTAAGCAACGTAAACCCGATATCACTAAGGCCAAAGCCATTTTGGGTTGGGAGCCCAAAGTATCTCGTGCAGAAGGTTTAAAAATTACCTACGAGTATTTCAAGTCATTAAGCCCAGAAGATTTACATCGGATGGCACATCACAAAGAGTTCTAGTTAAAACCGGGGAAACCCGGTTTTTTTATTCCTGTAGAGACGCGATACCTCGCGTCTTTTTTGGTTATTTTTTGTGGGAAATAGACGCGAAGTATCGCGTCTCTACAAAAATAATTATCTGGGTATAAATAGACGCGAGGTATCGCGTCTCTACAAAATTAATCATCGGAAAACAAAAAAGGCTGCTCTTCTGAGCAGCCTTTTTATTTCGGAATTGAAATATCTTAATTAAAGATATAACGTACTCCAAATTGTGCTTGCCAACGAGATCCTAGACCAAATGATCGTTGGAATGTCTCGTTCAATGGCGTTGTGCCAGAACGGTAAGGGAACGTGAATACAGGTTTTCCAGTAGCAGCATCATTACCAACGTAATTAATTAAACCTGCGCGAAGTGTCGATTGATTTAATCCCCACTGTGGAGTTACATAATTACCAAAATTAAATACGTCTAAAGTAAACTGTAATGTATTTGTATGACCGCCTACTTTGATGTAAAAATCTTGAATTATTTTGAAGTCAAAGTTAGCCGACCAAGGTAACTCAGCCCCATTACGCTCAGCATATTCACCACGTTTTGAATTTAAATAAGAATCTTGCGTGATATACTTATCTAAATCAGCCCATTGTTGAGCTGCAGTATACGTACCCAAATCTCTTAACATAATATCAGATTGACTGCGAGGAATGAAAATCAAATCATTAGATGTTTGATTATCTCCATTCATATCACCTGAATACGTGTAAGAGAAACGACCCGCTGGAGCAGCAGAATACGTAAATCCAAAAGTAGTACTCGCCTTCTCATTCAAATAATTTAAACGATATGAACCATATGCGTTAAAACGATGCGTTTGAATATAAGAAGAATATGAAGCCACATTCTCATTTGGATCACCTGATACCACACGATCTCTCCATTGTGATTGAGCAATCGATCCTCCATCATTCACTGAACGAGAATCAGAGTTCGTGTATGCTAAAGAAGCAAAAAGTCCATTTTCAAATGTTTTTGAGATGGTAGCTGTCAATGCATACGAGTATCCTAAGTCTGTGTTCTTGATAACAATCGCATCAGAAATATTAGGGCTTGATACTGTGTTAGGACCAACTGCTGGTGCATTTACCCCTCTCACGTTACCATAAATAGCAAAATTCCTTACCGAACCTGGAAGTCCATTAGCACCTAAAGTATAAAAAATCATACGATTATCTGCACCAACAGCCTTAACCGTGGACTT
>JBIKRO010000097.1:0-9154 GCA_044349095.1 Aquirufa sp.
ACGGGTATAAATTTGCAGTTGAAATGGATCCGGATTATATTTTTCAAACAGACTCGGATGACCAATTTATACCAGAGGATTTTAAGCATTTTTGGGACTTAAAAGAACAATCAGATTTCATATTAGGATTTAGGCAAATACGACATGATGATCCATTTAGGCTATTAATCACTAAAATATTAAAGTTCTCTTTATTGTTAATCTATGGTACCTATATAAATGATGCAAACGTTCCTTTTAGGTTATATAAAACATCTTTTTTAAGAAAATTGCTATCTGTTTTACCAAACCCAATCCCATTTGCCCCTAATATATTTTTATCTGTATTAGCCAAAAAAACAAATCAAAAGCTATTTAATATTCCGGTCATTCACAAGGAAAGAGAAACTGGAGAAGTCTCGATTAGGCATATGAAATTATTGAAAGTTTGTTGGCAAAGTTTGAAAGAATTAATTTTATTTAGGGTAAATCTAAATCAATATATTTCAAGAATATTAAAATAAAAAAAGGCTCTATTTAGTATATAAACTAAATAGAGCCTTAATATAAATTTTACAACTAGACTAAATCGAATCGATCAAGATTCATGACTTTTGTCCAAGCGTTAACAAAATCAGCAACGAATTTATTCTTCGAATCTTCACAAGCATAAACTTCTGCTAATGCACGTAATTCTGAATTAGATCCAAAAATTAAATCTACACGTGTACCTGAATATTTAACTTGACCAGAAGCACGATCGGTACCTTCAAATAAATATTGATGCGCATCAATAGCTTTCCAGGACGTATTTAGATCAATTAGATTAACGAAGAAATCATTCGTTAATACACCTGGAGTATTTGTAAAAACTCCATGATTGGATCCATCAAAATTTGTATTTAACACGCGTAATCCGCCAACTAAAACTGTTAATTCAGGAGCGCTTAATGTTAATAATTGCGCTTTGTCTATTAACATTTCCTCAGCTGATATTAACGTACGAGGCTTAACATAATTTCTGAATCCATCTGCTAACGGTTCTAATACTCCAAATGATTCTACATCCGTATCATCTTGAGAAGCATCCGTACGTCCAGCAACAAAAGGAACAACAATTTCTACTCCTCCATCTTTTGCAGCCTTTTCGATGGCTGCAGATCCAGCCAAAACAACTAAATCAGCTAATGAAACTGCTTTACCTGCATTCGAAGCATTAAATTCTTTCTGAATATTTTCTAATATATCTAGTACTTTAGATAATTGAGCAGGATTATTTACAGCCCAGAATTTCTGCGGCGCTAAACGAATACGGCCTCCATTAGCTCCTCCCCTCTTATCTGAGCCACGAAATGTAGATGCAGAAGCCCAAGCCGTAGAAACTAATTCACTCACAGACAGTCCTGATGAAAGAATATTATTCTTTAATAATTGTACATCAGCAGCATCTATTAATTTATAATTAACCGTTGGAATTGGATCTTGCCATATCAATACTTCTGCAGGAACTTCTGAGCCTACATATCTTGAACGTGGACCCATATCTCGGTGAGTTAATTTAAACCAAGCTCTAGCAAATGCGTCTGCGAATAAATCAGGATTTTCAAAAAATCTTTTTGAAACCTTTGCATATGCAGGATCTACTTTTAAAGCTATGTCTGATGTCAACATAGTTGGCGCATGCGTTAAAGAAGGATCATGCGCATCAGGTACTGTACCTGAACCAGCTCCACCTTTTGGTTTCCATTGGTTTGCACCCGCTGGACTTTTTGTCAACTCCCAATCAAAACCAAACAAATTTTCAAAATAGTTATTGCTCCATTGCGTTGGTGTAGTTGTCCATGCTCCTTCTAATCCTGAAGTAATGGTGTTAACTCCATTTCCTGACCCTAATGTGTTTTTCCAACCTAAACCTTGTTCCTCAATACTTGCACCTGCAGGTTCTTTTCCTACATACTTACCTGGATCAGCAGCCCCATGTGTTTTACCAAAAGTGTGACCACCCGCAATTAATGCTACTGTCTCTTCATCATTCATCGCCATTCTTGCAAAGGTCTCACGTATATCTCTTGCAGAGGCAATTGGATCCGGATTTCCATTAGGACCTTCTGGATTTACATAAATTAAACCCATTTGAACGGCTGCCAAAGGATTCTCTAAATCACGATCTCCACTGTATCTTTGATCATCTAACCAAATACGTTCGTTACCCCAATAAATATCTTCTTGTGGTTCCCAAACATCTTCTCTACCACCAGAAAAACCAAATGTTTTAAAACCCATAGATTCTAAAGCACAATTACCTGTTAAAATCATTAAATCAGCCCAAGACAATTTACGGCCGTATTTTTTCTTAATTGGCCATAATAACAAACGAGCTTTATCCAAATTTGTATTATCAGGCCAACTATTTAACGGTGCAAATCTTTGCATTCCAGCACCGCCACCACCTCGTCCATCAGTTGTTCGGTAAGTTCCAGCACTGTGCCATGCCATACGTATCATAAATGGACCGTAATGCCCATAATCTGCAGGCCACCAATCTTGGGAAGTAGTTAATGATTTGATAATATCCTCTTTGACAACCTTTAAATCAAGCGAAGCGAATTCTTTAGCATAATTAAAAGATTCATCCATCGGATTTGATAAACGAGAATGTTGCCTTAAAATATTTAATCTTAATTGATGTGGCCACCAATCCGTATTTCTAGTTCCACTTCCCGCACTAGGTTGTTTACCCATTGATGAAGCCCCTGTAAAAGGACATTTGGCTTCTTCGCCATTATTAGCATTATCCATAGTAATTGATTGTTTGATAAAACAAAATATTTTTTAATAATAGAAATCAAATATCATGACAAATTAGGTATAAATCAAATCTATATTTATTATATTAGTATAATCAAACATTATAGTAATGACTATTACTCAATTAGAATACATTGTCGCTTTAAATGAATATCAAAGTTTTTCAAAAGCCGCAAAATTTTGTTGTGTCACGCAACCAAGTTTAAGTATGCAAATACAAAAATTAGAAGATGAACTAAACCTTATCATATTTAATAGGAAAATTAAACCCATTGGACCGACGAAAGAAGGCCTTCAAATTATAAATGCAGCAAGAAAAATTATTCAAGAAAAAAAAACAATTCAGGTCTTTGCGAAAGGGTATCATAAAGATGTAATTGGAGATGTTTCAATAGGGATTATACCAACAATAGCACCTTATTTAATTCCCAAATTTTTAACTTCTTTTAAATCAAATTTCCCTAATCTTAAGCTTAATATATTTGAAACAACTACTGGAAATATATACAAAGAAATTCATGAAGGCAAGTTAGATATGGGGATTTTAGTGCCAATAGCCAGTCAAGAAATAGCTAGTTTGACCCTTTTTTTCGAAGAATTATTCTTATTCTCAAATATAAACTCAGAATCTGGAGAAATAGTCCAAACCATAATCCCAGAAAAATTATGGATTCTTGAGGAAGGACATTGTTTAAGTAATCAAATAGCCTCAATTTGTAATTTAAGAAACAAATCTATTTCTGAAAGTCAAATTATTTACAAAACGGGAAGTTTAGAAACGATGTTAAGGTTAGCTGAAAACGGAAAGGGCCAAACCATAATACCTCATATGTTGGTGGACTACCTAAATGACTCAACAAAAAAGAAAATATTTAAAATCCCTTTAAACACTCCTGTGAGAGAAATAGCATTAATATATTCAGAGAATTATAATAGAAAAGGGATCATAAATGCATTGAGAGATGAAATATTATCTGTAATTCCTTTAGAATGGGTTTCATCCAACAACAAATCAGTTATACCGTTAAATATTTAATTTATTGAGTTTATTCAAGCGATATAAAAATAACAGACTAACCGAGAAAAATATAGTTAAAATTAATATGCCTACTCGCATATTTCCAGTCATTTGAATAATAATACCAAACAAAAAAGTGCCTAAAACGGTACTTAACCGGTCGCATACATCATAAAAACTAAAGAAAGAAGCTAAATCTTTTTCATCATTTGGACACAACTTGGCATAACTAGACCGACTATTACTTTGAATCCCTCCCATCACAAACCCTATGCATATCGCTAAAACATAAAACTGCACTTGACCGTAAACAAAATAAGCAAAACAACAGATCAAAATCCAAATAGAAACTATAATAATGAGAGCTGAAATATTACCTAATTTTTTAGAAATAAACGAACAAGTAAATGCTCCAGGAATTGCTACAATTTGAATTAAAAGAATCGTAATGATTAAAGCATCGGTAGGTAAATGTAATTCTTGACTACCAAATAGAGCTCCTAAATACATAACTGTTTGAGCTCCTAAATTGTATAAAAAAAAGGAAATTAAAAATAATTTTATCGAGGTTATATCGCGTATTTTTAAAAATACATTTTTTAATTCTTTAAATCCCCCTGTTAAATAACTGGTATTTAATTTTAGTGATTTTTGATTATCTGGTAAATAATGAAGTGGAATTTGAGCAAATACTAACCACCATATGCCTACAGATAAGAATGATATTCGACTGGCTAATTCACTGGATATGTTCCCATATAAGTTAGGCAGCAACAACATGGATAAATTTTGTAATAATAAAATAACACTACCAATATAGCCCAAAGCAAAACCTCTTGCGCTCAATTGATCATATTCGTCTTTAGTCGCTATTTCTGGTAAAAAACTATTGTAAAATACAATACTTCCACCCCAACCAATGATTGAAAATAAAAAACCTAATGTACCTACCCAATAACTTCCTTTAGTAAAGAAAAACAAAGCAATACAACTCAATGAACCCAAATAGCAAAAGAAGCGCATAAAGGCTTTTTTGTTTCCTAAATAATCCGCTACCCCACTTACCATTGGGACTAAAACAGCTAAAATTAAAAATGCTATGGATATAGTATACGAATAAACTACTGTGTTAGGCAATAAGAAATTTCCAAATATCGGGATTAAATTAGGAGTAACAGAGCCTAATACGACCGCCGCAATTGGAAAATAAATTGGGAATATCGCAGATGTAATCGTTAACGAATGTACAGAATTAGCCCAATCATAAAATGCCCATGCATTTTGAACTTTTGTTTTGCTTGGTGAAGTTTTCATTAAAATAAACCTAATTGAGCTCCTTCGTTTAGGTCGCTATTCGTATTTTCGTCAGGCTTTGATTTTATAGTCATAGGTACATCTGTTTCATCGTTACCTGTTTTAATTTCAAATGGAATATCCTCTATTTTACTTTTAATGGTAGTTAATTCTTCTTCATCCAGTACAATGGGTTCGCTTATATCTGAAACCTCATTGGTAAAAGATTCTTTGTTAATTATTTCCATTGGAATTTCCTCTATTGGATCATTAGCTTCTTCTTTTGCGTCAGAATCATTATTTACATCAATATTTATCGAGACATTTATTTCCTCAGTCTCTTTAAATTCTATTGAGTCCTTTTCTTCTGTTTCGATAAAATGAATATCAACAATTTTTGAATAATTCAATTTACTCCCTATTGCTTTCCAACCTCTCACCTCAACAATACTAGCTATCGGAATAATATTGGTTTCACTAGTTTTTCCATCCGACTTATGTTTTATTTGAACATTAGGTGAATAATTATCAGTGACCGTTAGCAACTTAGAATTTTTAGCGTCAGAAATGAATAAAAACTTTTTATCGACAGTAGTCGTTTCCAATTTAAATCGTTTGATGTAATTAGATTTATTATTTCCATCAAAATACACAGCTGAAATAATGCTTTTGCTATTAAATCGTTTTAAATATAAAATTTCCTCTGCAGGATATCGATTCGTTAATTCAAAATTTGTTAATTCATAATTCCCATTGGCATAGATCGCCAAAATAAAATCATTCGGTTCAAAATTACCTATATGATTTCCATGTTGATCCCTATTTAACCTGCCTATCGTTGGATCGTACCAAATATCTACGCCACCTAATGTGGATATACCAGCTGACTTTTGAATGATTTTCCTAACTGGATATTTGGTCAACATATTGCCTAATGACTCGCGTCCCTTAATAGCTAGCTTGGCAAAATCATAATCAAACTGTTTTATCTTGGCGGTGCAATTTGCCGTTAAACTAATTTGTACAATTTCCGCTTCTCCATTTTCATTTGCAGAAAAATAGGTAATCTTTGATTTAGCATGATTGCCAACTAATTTATACTCTCTATCACGCGTAATCGACGTAACTTTAAAGCGTTTTACATAAGTGATACCTGTTTTTCCATCCGCATAACAAATGTTAAAAACTTTACGATCATCATTTTTCTTAAAAACAGAGCAATAAAGTATGTCCTTGCCAACAAATACCTTCTCTTGAACTTTCGTGACGATACAAGTTCCATCCAATCGAATAACAATGATATCATCTATATCAGAACAATCCATCACATATTCGTCTTTTTTAAGACCATATCCAATAAAACCATCCAACATGTTCACATATAGCTTTTGATTTGCTGCTGCCACTACAGTGGCAGAAATGGTATTAAAATTGGTTATTTCAGTTTTACGTTCTTTCCCTTTGCCATATTTCTGTAATAAGTTTTTGAAATAATCAATCGCATATCGAATTAAATTAGCCAAATTCTCTTCCACTTCTTTAAGTTCATCCTCCAAGCGTCGCATGGACTCATCAGCCTTAAAACTATCAAATTTCGAAATCCTTTTAATTCGTATTTCTAGTAATCGTAAAATATCTTCTTCCGTTATTTCCCTGTAAAAATCCTTTTTAAAAGGCTCCAAACCTTCATCTACGGTTGATATAACTAACTCAAATGTTTCACATTCTTCAATTTTCCGATAGATCCGATTTTCAATAAATATTTTTTCTAGTGAACTAAATAGAAGTTTTTCCATTAATTCACTTTTTCTAATTTCTAATTCTTCTTTTAATAACTCAACCGTTTGATTCGTGCTTACTCTCAAAATTTCAGCTACTCCAACAAAATGAGGTTTATCTTCAATAATTACACAGGCGTTTGGAGATATTGATATTTCACAATCTGTGAACGCATATAATGCGTCAATGGTAACATCCGGCGATATACCTGGGGCCAATTGTACTTGAATTTCGACATCCTTGGCAGTATTATCAATGACCTTTTTTATTTTTATTTTACCAGAATCATTTGCTTTGATGATTGAATCTATCAAAGAAGTGGTTGTCGTGCTAAAAGGAATCTCCTTTATGAGTAACGTTTTTTTATCAAATTCTTCTATTCTGGCTCGTATTCTGATTTTACCTCCACGCAATCCATCATTGTATGAACTTGCATCCATCATACCCCCTGTCAGAAAATCAGGAAATAAGTTTACTTTCTTATTGGACAATAAATCAATTGAAGCTTGCAATAACTCACAGAAATTATGAGGCATAATTTTGGTCGCAAGACCAACAGCAATACCCTCCACCCCTTGAGCTAATAATAAAGGAAATTTAATCGGCAAGGTGATGGGTTCTTTTTTTCGACCATCATATGACAATTGCCAATGGGTAGTTTGATTATTAAATACTACATCGTTAGCAAATTTTGACAAGCGAACCTCTATATATCTGGCTGCTGCTGCACTATCCCCTGTTCTAACATCTCCCCAGTTGCCTTGGCAATCAAAAAGTAATTCTTTTTGACCCAAATTAACAATGGCATCATTGATGGAAGCATCTCCATGCGGATGATATTGCATGGTTTGTCCAATAACGTTAGCCACTTTATTAAATCGGCCATCATCCATTTCATTTAACGCATGTAAAATACGTCTTTGAACCGGCTTTAATCCATCTTCTATGGCGGGAACTGCCCTTTCTAAAATAACATAAGAAGCATATTCCAAGAACCAATTTTCATACATCCCCGCAACCGCAATTTGTTCCTGCAAAGCACCTTCTAATGAATCATTCATATTTCAATCTAAATTAATTTTAGTATTACTTCTTAGAAACAACTGGTAAATAATAATTGCAGTAGCTCCCCAAATTTCTTTACCATCATTCGAATATTTAGGAGAAATCACTTTATTTCCTAAAATATTTAACTCATGAAAAGCCAAAGTATTGGAATCTTTAAACGATGATATTGGTATTTCAAAAATACAATTTATTTCTCTTTTATTTAAAGTAAAAACTGGCTTTTCGTAAACAATTGTATAAAAAGGTTGAACCCAATGGTTTGAAACATGAATCCATTGAGGTGTCAAAGGAAATAATTGATCTAATGCTAAAACAACTCCAATTTCTTCTCGCACTTCACGTAAAGCTGTCTCACTTAAATTGGCATCTACATCATCCATTTTTCCCCCTGGAAAAGCCATTTGACCACTGTGATGGCCATCATATGTATTACGTTCAATCAAATAAATAACGCTTTTGCCAAGTGTATTTCTATAAATAATTACAACAACGGCTGCTTTTTTAGCATTATTTATGATTGTTAAGTCCTTTGAAACTTTATCATTTAAAATCCATAATTGATCAAATTCTTTATGCATGAATTAATTTAATTTCTGAGCGATAGCAACAGCGCAATTAATACCATCTAATGCTGCAGACATAATTCCACCAGCAAAGCCAGCCCCCTCACCACATGGAAATAAATGGCTAATTTCTAAATGTTCTAACGATTCTGGATCTCTTGGGATTTTGACAGGAGAAGAAGTTCTACTTTCAAGACCAATTAACTGACCTATATTACTTGAAAACCCTGGTATTTTCCGATCAAAATCTTGAAGTCCTTTTTTTAATGGCTCAGTAATAAAATCAGGTAATATTTCTCGAATATCGCCAGGAATTAAACCTGGAATATACGAGGTACTTAAAACCTCCTTACTCGTGCTACCTTTTATAAAATCACTGGTTAGTTGGGATACCGCTTTTTGTGTCCCGCCAGACAAAACATTAGCCCTATTCTCTAACTCTTCTTGAAATTGCATTCCTGCCAAAGGACCGTAATTGTAATATGATGAGAGATCTGAAGGTAAAATGCTAACGACGATACCTGAATTTGCATATTTGGAATCACGCCTCGAAGGCGACATTCCATTAACAACCACTTGATTTTGACTGGTAGCCGATGGGACAATAAATCCTCCAGGACACATACAAAATGAAAATACACCTCTT
>JBIKRO010000098.1:0-9092 GCA_044349095.1 Aquirufa sp.
CAAAATGAGCCGCCTGAATTCAAAAAACAAATTTAGTTATGCCACGTAGTGTCAATCATGTAGCTTCAAGAGCTAGGAGGAAAAAGATTTTAAAATTAGCGAAAGGTTTTTTCGGAAGAGGAAAGAATGTTTGGACAGTCGCTAAAAACAAAGTAGAAAAAGGTTTGCAATATGCATATCGCGATCGAAAAGTTAAGAAAAGAGATTTTCGCGGACTTTGGATTCAACGTATCAATGCTGCTGCAAGACAAGAAGGTTTATCCTATTCAGCGTTCATGGGTAAATATAACAAGTCAGGTATGACGTTAAATCGCAAAGTACTTGCAGATTTAGCCATGAACCATCCTGATGCTTTCAAAGCTGTTCTATCTAAATTATCTTAAAAAAAAGTCCCGGAAAGATTCGGGACTTTTTTTTTACACTTATCTTTGCTGCATCTCCTGTAGCAAATGAATTTACCTTTATATTTCGATTACGCATCTACTACTCCCGTTCGTTCCGAAGTATTAAATAAAATGTTGCCATATTTTTCTACATTATATGGGAATGCAGGCTCTAATTTACATCATTTTGGTTGGTTGGCTCAAGAGGCCATCGACCTATCTAGAAAACAAATTGCTGATTTTTTTGATGTAAAACCAAGTTCCATCATTTATACCTCTGGTGCTACTGAATCCAATAACCTGGCAATAAAAGGTTATTTAAAAGGTAAACCCAAGGGGCATTTAATTACGTCATCAATAGAACATAAAGCTGTTTTAGAAATATTTAGTCATTTAGAACAGGATGGCTACTCGGTTACCTATTTGACGCCTGATGAGTTGGGTCAAATAACCAAAGAAGATTTATTCGATGCTATACAAGATGATACCATTTTGGTTTCACTTATGATGGTCAATAATGAAATAGGGACTATTTCAGATTATGTTGCTTTTAAACAAATATGTGATGCTCGCTCTGTATGCTTTCATTCTGACGCTACGCAAGCGATTGGTAAAATCAAATTGGATTTAACTAGCTTACCTCATTTAATGAGTTTTTCAGGACATAAGATTTATGCTCCTAAGGGAATAGGTGGTTTATTGGTCAATGATATTATTAAAATTAGACCTCTATTTGATGGAGGTGGACAGGAGCGCGGAATCAGGTCAGGAACATTACCCGTTCCACTAATTGTAGGCCTTGGTTACGCATTCACCTATATACCTGAGATATTAAGTTATGATCAAAAGCTTCTTGCCTTTAACCTTAGGATTAAGGAGGCACTTTTAAGTAACTTCAAAAACAGTATTTTGATTAATTCTAAAAGCCCAAGCAATATTTCATCCATTCTCAGTATGTCTGTGTATGGTGTTCATTGGGAAGATTTGTTTAATACATTAACGACTATTGCCATTTCTAATGGTTCAGCATGTAATGTGAAGGCCACAAACCCTTCTCATGTGTTAACAGCGCTCGGACATAAAAGAGATTTGGCCTTAAGTACGCTTCGGATTTCATTAAGTTACATGACGACTGAAACGGAAATTGATTTTTTAATTCATTATTTAAATGAAAAATTAAGAAAATTATTGGTGTGAAAGAGATAAAATTATTTGTAGGCCAACTATCATTATACATTCAATCGGGTGTCAAATTTGCCATAGCAACAGTTGTCAACGTAGATGGTTCTGCTTACAGACGGCCAGGTGCCAGGATGTTAATTAATGAAAATGGTGATTGGCACGGTGGAATCAGTGGTGGTTGCCTAGAAGGTGATATGCTAAAAAAGGCGCAAATGTCGATGCTTAGCAGTCAAAATAAATTAGTTAAATATGATACTCGAGAAGATGATCCATTTGAATTAGGTGTAGGATTAGGTTGCAATGGCCTTATTGAAATTTTAATTTGTCCCGATTTAGAATATGCAAAATGCTTATTTGAATTGCTTAATACTCATATTCAAAGTTCTGAGCCTACAATTTTAGAACATTTCTTCCATTTGAATTCTACTCATTCAGCTTTTGTACAAATTAATTCTACCAAGCCCTTTGTTTCTGTTTTGTCAAAAGAAGATGCAGACGAGGTACTAATTCAACATCAATCAAAATTACTCGCATTAGAAAGCGAACTAATATTTGTCGAATATTTACCTGCAATACCTAGGATTGTACTTTATGGAAATTTATTTGATTCGTCTAGCCTAATTGAACTTTGTGATTTTCTTTCCTGGGATGTTTGTTGGGTCGGTAATCCATTAAAAATGAGTTCATTACTTAAGAATAAGGTTCAATCCTATTTTCATTGGGATGATGCATATACCATTAAAAATAATGATGTGATTGTTTTAATGACCCATGACTTCGATCGAGATATGGCAATTTTAACTCATTTGATCTCTATCGATTTCAAAGGTTACGTTGGCATTTTGGGCCCATTAAAAAGAATGCAGAAAATCATAAAACAATTAGAATTATTGTCTGTTAATATAGGTGACAAGTCCTTTTTCGGCCCTATAGGTTTAGATATCGGAGCAGAAGGTCCGAATGAAATTGCACTGTCAATTGTTTCTGAAATTATTGCATATAATAGTTCTAGAGACGGAAGTTCATTAAAAAATCGAATAAAATCCATTCATACTAAGTAACATGTCGCATTTAATAGAATTACAAAAGAATATAGAACCTTTTAAAAAGATTTTAAGAAACCATCCCATTAACTCTTATATTAAATCTCATGAGCATTTATCTATATTCATGCAGAATCATGTATTTGCCGTGTGGGATTTTATGTCCTTAGTTAAAAAGTTACAAGTGGAATTAACCTCTGTGGATGCTCTATGGTTTCCAAAGGGTTCAGGGGAAACTAGGTATTTAATCAATGAAATTGTTCTCGGTGAGGAGTCTGATATAGATCCCAATGGTGGATACATCAGTCATTTTGATTTATATTTGAGAGCTATGGATGAATTAGCTATTATGCCCCCTCCTGCTCTATTAGCTTTCAAACAATTTAAATCCGTTGAGGAGTTTCTTATCGCTTTACCTTCATTTAATTTGCCAACAAGTATTACTGATTTTTTAACATTTACTTTTTCAAGTATTTTGAATGGAGAAATTGAAGAGATTGCGGCTATTTTTACTTTTGGAAGAGAAGATTTAATCCCAGAAATGTTTCAGTTAATTTTAGATCAATTAAGAATACAATCTCCTGATAAGGTAAAAACATTAACTTATTATTTAGAAAGGCATATAGAAGTGGATGGAGGTCATCATTCTCAATTGGCTACTTCTATGGTGTCTCAATTATGCCATGATGATCCTAAAGCCTGGAAACGTGCAACAGATGCCGCAATTTATTCACTCCAAGCAAGAATAAAACTTTGGGATGGAATTGTGGCTGCTAAAGGATAAAAAAAAGGTTCCTTTTATGCAAAGGAACCTTTTAGCATAATTATAATAATTTATTTAACTTCTTCAAAAGCCACATCTTCAGCTGAATCATCTGATGGTGTTTCTGTATTTTGTGACGGCTGTTCTCCACCTTCTTGTGTATTAGCATACATTTCTTGTGAAGCAGCTGTCCAAGCTGTATTTAACTTTTCAATTCCTGAGTCGATTGACGTTAAATCTTGAGAAGCATGAGCTATTTTCAATTCAGATAAAGCACCTTCAATGGCTGATTTATTACCTTCAGACAACTTTTCACCATATTCTTTCAATTGCTTTTCAGATTGAAAAATTAAAGCATCCGCTTGATTAACTTTCTCTACACGATCTTTTTCTATCTTATCTGTTGCTTCATTTGCTTTTGCTTCATTCCTCATTTTCTCAATTTCTTCATCAGTCAAACCACTAGAAGCTTCAATTCTAATTTTTTGCTCTTTTCCTGTACCTTTTTCTTTCGCTGAAACCTGTAAGATTCCATTCGCGTCAATGTCAAAGGTTACTTCGATTTGAGGAATTCCTCTAGCGGCAGGTGGTAATCCGTCTAAATGGAAACGACCTAAAGAACGATTATCTTTAGCCATAGGTCTTTCACCTTGCAATACATTTAACTCTACAGAGGGTTGATTATCTGCTGCAGTAGAAAAAGTTTCAGATTTTTTTGTCGGTATAGTTGTATTTGATTCGATTAATTTGGTGAATACCCCTCCCATCGTTTCAATACCTAACGATAAAGGTGTTACATCCAATAATAATACATCCTTTACTTCACCTGTTAAAACACCCCCTTGAATAGCTGCACCGATGGCCACTACTTCATCTGGATTAACTCCTTTGGATGGTTTTTTACCAAAGAATTTTTCTACTTCTTCTTGTATTCGAGGGATACGTGTTGAACCACCCACTAAAATTACTTCGTCTATATCCGCATTCGAATAAGATGCGTTTTTCATCGCACGCTTACAAGGTTCTAACGTACGGCGAATTAAACTGTCTGCCAATTGTTCAAATTTAGCTCTTGTTAAAGAACGAACTAAATGTTTAGGAATGCCATCTACAGGCATAATATAAGGTAAATTGATTTCTGTTGTTGCACTAGAACTCAATTCTATTTTTGCCTTTTCAGCGGCTTCTTTTAATCGTTGAAGTGCCATTGGATCTTTACGTAGATCTATATTTTCATCTGAAATGAATTCCTCAGCAAGCCAGTTGATAATGACTTGATCAAAATCATCTCCACCTAGGTGTGTATCACCATCTGTTGACTTAACTTCAAATACTCCATCTCCTAATTCTAGAATAGACACGTCAAAAGTACCTCCACCTAAATCAAAGACAGCTATTTTCATATCCTGCCCTTTTTTATCCACACCATAAGCTAGTGCAGCTGCTGTTGGCTCATTGATAATTCTTTTCACTTCAAGTCCAGCAATTTGACCTGCTTCCTTCGTAGCTTGACGTTCAGCATCATTAAAATAGGCTGGCACCGTGATAACCGCTTCTGTCACAGTTTGTCCTAAATAATCTTCAGCTGTTTGCTTCATTTTAGTCAAAATCTGAGCCGATATTTCTTGAGGAGTATAAAGTCGATCACCAATTCTTACTCGTGGTGTATCATTATTACCTTGTTCTACAGTATATGAAATGGTTTTTAACTCTGAACTAACTTCAGAGTACTTTTTTCCCATAAATCTTTTTACTGATGATATAGTATTTTGTGGATTTGTAATCGCTTGACGTTTAGCGGGATCCCCTACTTTGCGTTCGCCATTATCCAAAAATGCAACGATTGATGGTGTTGTTCTACGTCCTTCTGAATTTGCAATTACAACAGCCTCGCTACCCTCCATAACCGCCACACATGAGTTGGTGGTACCTAAATCAATTCCAATAATTTTTCCCATGATTAATTTTATTTAATTTCGCCCACAATCTGCAAGGATAATGCCATAAAATCTTTGCACATCAATTTATGACATATTGTCACATAGTTTAAAAATATAGAATAGAAAGTATATTTCTCTTATTATATTTGTAATATTTAATAAATTATCATGGGAGAATCGAATGATTTCATTTGGGTTAAAGAGTCTGAACCACATCGCAGTAGGACTCGGGAAATAATTAAAAAACATCCTGAAGTAAAAAAACTAATTGGCAAGAATCCTAATACCATGTATTGGATTTTGACATGCGTATTTTTACAAATTGGAATTGCGTATTTTATTAAAGATTATTCTTGGTGGATCATCTTGGGTGCTGCTTGGTTTGTAGGAGCTTTTCCTGTGCATACTTTATTTGTTTGTATTCATGAATCGGCACATAACTTAATTTTTAAGAATAAATCATGGAATGTATTTGCTGGAATTATTGCAAATCTCCCTTCTTTGGCGCCTACAGCCATTTCTTTTAAAAACTTCCATTTGAAACATCATGCATTTCAAGGGGTACATGAATTAGATGCTGATTTACCTGATTATTGGGAAGCTAAATTGATTAATAATTATTTTATTGGAAAAATGATTTGGTTACTATTGTTTCCATTTTTTCAAGGTATTAGAACTATTAGATGCATTGAATTAGCTATTATAGATCGTTATGTCATTATGAACATTGTGGTCCAATTAATATTTGATATAGCGATCGTCTATTTTTGGGGTTGGTCAGCATTAGCTTACCTAGGATTTAGCTTTTTATTTTCTGTGGGACTTCATCCGCTAGGTGCCAGGTGGATACAAGAGCATTTTTTAGTTTTAGATAAAAAACAAGAGACTTTTAGTTATTACGGAGGCTTAAATTCAATTAATATGAATGTAGGTTTTCATAATGAGCATCATGATATGCCATCCATTCCATGGAATAATTTACCAAAACTGAAGAATATTGCGCCTGAATTTTACGATAATCTACATTATCATACCTCATTCGTAAAATTATTTTTCACATTTATATTTAGCCAGGAGATTGGTCTTTACTCTCGAATTGCTAGGAAGGATCGAGGCGGAGTTTCTTTAATGGATCAATCAACGCCTGATGTCGATTTAATAAAATAAATGTCTTGTTAATTTTTTGGTTTACATCGATTTAACTATTTAAATCTTTGTAAAATATCCTAAGTCTTTTGTTTAATAGATGTCAAACGAAACACATAAGTTGATCATTTATCAGATGATGTTTCATCTATGGGGAAATACAACCACAAATCCTCAAAAGAATGGTGATTCAATTACGAATGGTACAACTAAATTTAATGACGTTTCTAACAAGGCTTTAAAAGTATTGTCTGATAAAGGTTTTACGCATTTATATACTACTGGAATCATCGAACATGCTACGAAAGAAGATTATTCGAAATATGGTTGTTCTTTAGATCATCCTTCTATTGTGAAAGGAAGATGTGGATCGCCTTTTGCCGTCAAAGATTATTATGATGTAAATCCATTTTTGGCCAATAAACCTGAAAATCGATTAGAGGAATTTAATTTAATGGTTGAACGGATCCATGAAAATAATTTAAAAATTATACTGGATTTTGTACCTAATCATTTAGCCAGAAATTACCAATCAGATAAAAAGCCAGAAGGGGTTACTGATTTTGGTGTTAATGATCGAAATGATGTAACGTTTTCTCCCAAAAATAATTTTTATTATTTACCTGGAACAGAATTTAATGTACCCTATCAGGCTGAAATTGATCAAAATACTCAGACTTATGTTGAGATACCCGCGAAAGCAAGTGGAAATAATGTTTTTTCATCACAACCTACGATTCACGATTGGTTTGAAACCGTTAAATTAAATTATGGAATCGATTACCCTAATCATGGGCACATTCATTTTGATCCTATTCCAGACACTTGGCATAAAATGCTTGAGGTTTTAACTTATTGGACTAATTTGGGAGTGGATGGTTTTCGTTGCGATATGGCTGAAATGGTCCCTGTTGAATTTTGGGCTTTTGTCATTCCTAAAATAAAAGAGATTAATTCAGATTTGATTTTTATCGCTGAAATATATCAACCTAGTTTATATGCTGATTATATTTTTAAGGGACATTTTGATTACTTGTACGATAAGGTAGGTTTGTATGATTCATTACGAAGTTTAATGGAACAAAAACATGATGCACATACAAGTTCTATAACTAAAGTTTGGCAACAAGAATCTGGTGAATTTTCTAATAAAATGTTGCGATTTTTAGAGAACCACGATGAAACAAGAATTAATTCTCCTGGTTTTGCTAAGGATAATATTTGGTCAACAATTCCATCCATGTTGATCATTGCCACATTACATGGAGGGCCTTTTATGATCTATTTTGGACAGGAATTTGGTGAAAAAGCGAATGAAATTGAAGGATTTAATGAAGCGGATGATCGAACTACTATGTTTGATTTTTGGCGTGTTGATTCTCATCAAAGGTGGTATAACTATGGGGCATTTAATCATGAATTATTAACCAGCCAAGAAAAAGAATTAGATTTATTTTATCAGCATTTATTAAAGTTTGTAAAAGATTCTAATGCGGTACAAATAGGCCATTTTTTCGACTTACAATACGTACAATACGAAAGCTATCCTAGTAAATTTGTTTACTCTTATTTGAGATATACAACCGAAGAAAAACTGTTGTTTGTTAACAATTTTCATTCAACAGAAACCTTTCTTGTTGAAATTATAATTCCTGACTTAGCTTATGAATTAATGGGTCATTATAATGTAAATTGGGAGATTCATCATGTATACACCCCTCCTACCGTTGTTTATGAAAAACACAAAATTTCTAATAATATTAGTTTAGAAATTACTCCTAATAGTTCTATAATTTTGAAAGCTATTTGATGAAACATGTACTATTAAAAATATTAATTTTATTGGTGGGGTTACCTGGTTATCTTCTTGTGGCTCAAACATTTAAAGGTATATCTCCTGAGCTTAAGCTTGTAATAGAAAATAGTATTTCTTCAAAAAATCCGATAATGATTGGTCAATATTTTAAAGGTGTGCCGTATTTATCTAATCGCTTATCAAAATCAAACCCTGAAAAAATCTATTATTCATTTAGCGATTTTGATTGTGTTACTTATGTAGAAAACGTTTTAGCTTTATATTATTCAGAAGGTGTGAATGCTAAGTTTATTGAAAATTTAATTAATATTCGTTATAACGATACGGTAAGCTATGAAAATAGAAATCATTATTTAACGAAAGGATTGCAAAAAATGGTCGCTTTGAATTTACTCTCTCCTATTAACAATCAATTAAACTCGAAATCGATTCAGAAAAATGTAATTTATTTGTCTAAACATCTAAGTAGTAATAATATCAATATGGCTAGGATAATAAACATTGAAAAATCGATAAGTCAGAAAAATATATATTATTTTGATTCTACTAAAGATTTAGAAATTAATGACTTAATTAAAAATGGCGATGTGATTGCTTTTGTATCCTCACGTAATGACTTAGATTTTCAACATGTCGGATTCGTATCTATCAAAAATAATAAAAAGTATATTCTTCATGCATCTCAGGAAAAAAAAGTGGTATGTATTTCTGATGTAACCATCGATCAATACATATTGAAAAATAAGAAAATAATAGGATTTCAAATTTACAGACCTAATATATAAATGTCGAAATACAATTTTGATCAAGAAATAGATA
>JBIKRO010000028.1:0-30385 GCA_044349095.1 Aquirufa sp.
ATATTTTACGTTGGCAGCAAAAAATAAAAACCAATTTTGGGTTGCAGGGGGGAATTATTTAAATCTTAATTCGAGCGAAATTCCTATAATAGAATCTAAAGATGGAGGTAAAAATTGGACCCCCATCAAAAACAAGCTACCCAATAACTATTACATCGAAAAAGTTATTTGGTCGAGTCCGTATTGGATTGTAACAGGACCCGCTGGGAGCTATGCTTTCCATCCCAAATTAAGCCAATGGAAAAAATTAAGTGAGAGTCACTACCACAACATTATAGCCACAGAGCATAAAATAATTGGCGTAGGCGCCAAAGGCCAAATCGGCTACTTCGATAAATCAGCCTTGCAAGCCTTATTTTTTCCTAAAAAATAAGGAAATCGGCGTGCCTTCCAATTTAAATGCTTTCCGCATTTGATTCTCTAAATACCTTTCATAACTCTCCTTGATATATTGAGGCAAATTACAGAAGAAAATAAAAGTAGGGTAAGGAGTAGACACCTGCGTGCAATATTTAATCTTTATATATTTCCCTTTCCAAGCAGGGGGAGGGTAATTCTGAATAACTTCTAACATGACATCATTCAACTTAGAAGTCGACACTTTTTGAGATCTATTCTCAAATACTTCAAGCATTTTCTCAACTACCTGAAAAATTCTCTTCTTTTCTAGAACCGACGTAAATATAACGGGCATGTAGTTTAAGGGCGCTAAGCGCTCTTTTAGGGCATTCTCAAGCTTAATAGCTGTATTGGTATCCTTAGCAACCAAATCCCATTTATTAATCATTAAAACGATTCCCTTTTTGGCTTTATCGGCCATACTAATGATGTTCATGTCTTGAGCCTCCAAACCCGTGTTATGATCTATGGTCGTTGCGTCAATCAATATAATGGCTATATCACATTCCTCTAATGCCTTAATGGACCTCAAAACAGAATAATATTCTATGTTGTCGTCGACACGTGCTTTACGCCTTATTCCTGCAGTATCCGTGATAATAAAATCTTTGCCATAAAGCGTATAGTGATTTTGGATTGCATCCCGAGTAGTTCCAGCCAAATCAGTTACAATCGAACGGTCTTTACCTAATAAAGCATTCAAAAACGATGATTTACCTACATTGGGTCTTCCTAAAATAGCTACTCTTGGCACACCGGCTTCAGGATTCTCTTCGCCCTCCTCTTCAAAATGAGAAATCATGACGTCCAGCATATCTCCAGTTCCACTACCACTTTCAGCAGCTATGGGGAAAGGATCACCTAATCCTAGCTCATAAAATTCTGCAGCAGCATAAGCCTTTTCATGCGTATCCGCCTTATTTGCGATTAGAATGACAGGTTTTTTAGATTTTCTTAAAACTTTTGCAAAGTCCTTATCCAAATCAGTCAATCCTGTTTGGCAATCCACCACAAACAATAAAACGTTGGATTCTTCAATGGCCATTTCAACTTGCTCGCGAATGGCGCCTTCAAAAATATCCTCAGACCCATGGACATATCCTCCCGTATCAATAACAGTAAAAAATTTACCTGTCCATTGGCCATATCCATAATGACGATCTCGAGTTACCCCCGACATATTATCCATGATGGCCTTTCTTTGCTCGATCAAACGATTAAAAAGCGTTGATTTACCAACATTTGGACGACCTACAATTGCAATTATATTTGACATTTTATTATTTAATTAATCGAGTGCATACCCGAATGAACGCAATTTATCCGCCTTTCCCCGCCAATCTGGCTCAACTTTAACAAATTGCTCTAAAAATACGTGTTTACCAAAAAACTTCTCTAATTCGGCGCGCGCTTGAATACCTACCTTTTTAATACTCTCTCCCTTATGTCCTATCAAAATGGCACGCTGGGAAACGCGCTCAACATAGATTTCAGAAGCAATTCGAATGATAGTTTCTTCCTCCTTGAAAGAAGTAACCACCACCTCACAAGAATAGGGAATCTCCTTCTTATAATTTAAAAAAATCTTCTCCCGAATAATTTCTGAAGCAAAAAATCGCTCTGGCTTATCCGTCAATTCATCCTTATCAAAAAATGGAGGATGTACAGGTAATTTTTCAACTATATGGGTAAATATTTGATCTAAGTGCACTCCTTCTAAAGCGGAAATGGGCAAAATTACCTTTCCGGGGAAAATTTCCTTCCAATAATCCAGGCAAACCTGAAGTTTCTCAGAATCAACCAAGTCAATTTTATTAATCAAAACTAAAATAGGAGTTTCCGTATGATCCTTCCAATTAGTCAAAAAATCTAAATCCTCATACGTATCAAACACATCCGTTACATATAAAACAACATCAGCATCTTCTAATGAACTTCTAACAAATGCCATCATCGACTTATGCAACTCATATTTGGGCATTAAAACACCAGGAGTATCGGAATATACAATTTGATATTCATCATCCCCCAACACGCCATTAAGCATACCTAAAATCCTGTGTCGCGTAGTTTGGGCCTTAGAACTAACGATAGACAAACGCTCGCCAACCAAAGCATTCATTAAAGTGCTTTTGCCAACATTGGGTTTGCCAATAATACTAATAAAACCTGCTTTATGCTGCTGGGCCATATTTTTTTGTACTGCCCAAAAAAGGGTGGGATTGTAAATTTTAACAAAGATACTTGTTTTTATGCGAAAAACACTGCACCTTTGCACTCCAATTATATCGCGGGGTGGAGCAGTTGGTAGCTCGTTGGGCTCATAACCCAAAGGTCGTCAGTTCGAGTCTGGCCCCCGCTACATTGAAAAAGGTCTTCGTCGAAGACCTTTTTTTATTGCCAAATTTTCAAAATCAATTACCGATTAATAAATAATTTACCTTTAAATAATTCATTTGGCATTTCTGGATTACAATTTCTTAGGTTTAGATGATTTAAATAAATTATAAAACCAAAAATGAGAACAGAGATAAAATTGCCTGGAATCGCAAATTGTCCCATTAAAGATATCGTTTATATAGAAGGAAAGGGGAATTATAGTTTAGTCTATTTGGCTACTAAAAAAGAAGTTTATATAGCTAAAACGTTAAAAAAATTCGAATCGCATTTCAGAATGCATAAATTCATCCGAATCCATAAATCCTATTTGGTCAATCAAGAAAATATCCCTTCCATTGACACATCCAATTTCACCCATATTACTACATCATTAGGAAACAGATTACCCATTTCAAGGCGAAAATTAGCCTTCGTTAAGCAAAAACTATCATAAAAAAAGGGCCTAAAGGCCCTTTTTTTATTCTATCTCATGTTAAGATTACTTGCCACTAGGAGCGGAAAGTAAGTTAAAGAACTGATCCAATTTAGGAGTAACAATGATTTCAGTACGACGATTTAATTTACGACCTGAACGGCTTTTGTTCTCTGATTGAGGCTCAAATTCACCACGACCCCCTGCAGTCATACGCTCAGGATCTACTGAGAATTTAGTTTGCAATAAACGAACAACTGAAGTAGCACGCTTAGCACTTAAATCCCAGTTATCTTTGATACAATCAGTCGAAATTGGCACAGCGTCTGTGTGACCTTCTACTAAGATATCTAAGTCCTTATGGTCATTAACTACCTTAGCTACTTTAGCCAAAACAGTTTCAGCTTTAGCGTTTACAATAGCGCTACCGGAAGCAAACATTAATTTGTCAGAAATTGATATGTAAACAACTCCTTTTTTAACTTCAACCGTAACATCATCATCATTAATATCAGCCAATGAACGCTTTAAATTCATTACTAATGAAAGATTAATGCTGTCTTTACGTTGCATCGATGAATTCAAATCTTTAATGTATTTACCTTGATCATTTAAAGCTTCCAAAGATTTACGAATACTTTCAGCACCCGATTTGTTGATTACAGATAAATCAGATAAGCGATCCAACAAATTAGTATTTGTTTTTTTCATGTAATCCAACTGCTCCTGAACGGATTTCAATTGATTATTTTTAGCTTCAAGATCCAAATCTCTTTTCTTGATTTCTCCCTGAAGACTAGCTGTCAAAGATTGGCAATCAACTAAATTTGCTTTTGCCTTAGCTAAAGCCTGATCGCTACTAGTTTGTAATTCTGTCAAACGCGACTGTAAGTCGGCCATTTTCTTTTTACTAGAACAAGAAAAAAAGAAAGGCATTAACGCAAGTACCAAAAGTAATTTTTTCATGGTAATTATTTAATTGTGTAGTTTAGATTATTCCTTTATTAATTAACAATAGTGCAAAAATATAAATCTATAACACAAAAACTATCCTTATATTAAAAAAATTTACAAAATAAGGCCATTTTTATTCATCGGCAATAACATATCATTGTTCGGCAATAATATGTCATTATATTGAAATCACATTTTATGATTTAATTTTTCTAAAATTTTAACTGTATCCTCATCTAATAATGAATTAATGGATTCCATTACTTCAAAAAAATGATCCAGTTTTTCTTGACCAAGTCTTTCATACACGATTTCATTAAATAGTATAACGCCTTGTCGCGCTTGATCTCTCTTTTTTTTACCTAATTCGGTCAAGAAGATTTTTACCACTCGCTTATCTTTAAAATTTGCTTCCCGACGAATCCATTTCTTATCTTCCAATGTTTTCAACATACGCGTCAAACTTCTAGACTCAAGCCCTAAAGCAGGTGCAATTTTGGTAGCCGAGGTACCATTTTTATCAATATGTAATAAAGCATACCCTATGGCCATCGTCATGTCAAATTGGGCAGCATAGGTATTATACATCCTGCTAATCGCGTTCCAACCTGTTTTAATCTGAAAATCAACCGTATTCTCTGCTTTCATATAAAGTATGTTTAGCATACTAATTGTAAATTTGGGTCAAAAAAAAATAGGATGCAAGCATCCTATTTTACAATTGACTATTTCAAAGCCTATTGAATTCGATTCCCCTTCATCCTTTTACTATTAACTTTTAAACCTGAAAAGGAAGATTTCATGATTTCTAATCTAATTTTAGTTTTATTGTACAGCAAATATTTATTCCCATCATACATTAAGCGGCTAAATGTGGTGTTACCAGATTCGTCGACCAATTGATAAAAATATTCGCCTCTCTCGCCTAATATCGGGGCAAAGTGTAAACTTTTTGCCTCACCGGCACCTGATTCAAAAGAAATAAGTAGATGATCCTGTGACTGCTTAACCAATAGGCCTGGCGTTTGCTTCTCGAGTGTAATTCGATTGATGGATTTACCATTGACAATAAGGACTTTCCCAGATTTGACATTCGCCTCAGAAGCATTTAACTCACGTTCTAGAAACAAGGGGTTGTCATTATAAAATTGGATTTTCTCTAAAGGCAATTGATTGTCTTTAATTAAAGTCATCAATGATCCTGTCAATTGCGTCTTCTCAGAACAAGAACTTAAAAAAAGAACGACCAAAAACAAAAATCCAAGTGCCCTCATAGTTTATTGAACTCCCTCTGCCAATACTAAAACTTTATTATTTAAAACTTCGACCACCCCACCCTCAATCTGAAAAGCTTGTTTATCTGCGACAAGTTCGCCCTTTTGCAAGGTACTCACAATCGCCGCGTGATCGTTTAATATTTGAAACGACCCATCTACACCCGGAAGTGTAACGACAGAAGCTTCGCCAGCAAATACTTTACGATCAGGAGTTATAATTTCTAAATACATTTTTTTCTATTTTGATGCCTCAGCAAGTAATTTTTCACCTTTAGCCACTGCATCTTCAACAGTACCTACTAAGTTGAATGCCGCCTCAGGTAAATAATCGTATTCTCCGTCAATGATCGCATTAAAACCTTTAATCGTATCATTAATATCCACTAGAACGCCTTTTAATCCTGTAAATTGTTCAGCCACAAAAAATGGTTGAGACAAGAAGCGTTGAACACGTCTTGCGCGAGATACAACTAACTTATCCTCCTCAGACAATTCATCTAGACCAAGAATCGCAATGATATCTTGTAACTCTTTGTAGCGTTGTAAAATCTCTTTAACTCTTTGTGCTGTATCATAATGAGAATCTCCTAAAACTTCTGCTGAAAGGATTCTAGATGATGAATCCAAAGGATCCACCGCTGGATAAATTCCTAGTTCAGCAATTTTACGAGATAATACCGTTGTTGCATCTAAGTGAGCAAAAGTTGTCGCAGGAGCCGGATCCGTTAAATCATCTGCAGGTACATACACTGCCTGAACTGATGTAATTGAACCACGCTTTGTAGAGGTAATTCTTTCTTGCATCGCACCCATTTCGGTTGCCAATGTAGGCTGATACCCTACCGCAGAAGGCATACGACCTAATAAAGCCGAAACCTCAGAACCTGCTTGCGTAAAACGGAAAATATTATCAATAAAAAATAAAATATCACGACCAGAACCTTCTCCATCTCCATCACGGAAATGCTCAGCCACTGTTAAACCTGACAAAGCTACACGAGCACGTGCTCCAGGAGGCTCATTCATTTGACCGAAAACCAAGGTAGCTTGAGATTTAGACAATTCGTTTTCATCCACTTTAGATAAATCCCAATGTCCCTCTTCCATCGCATGCTTAAATGCTTCGCCATATTTAATAACACCTGATTCAATCATCTCACGAAGCAAGTCATTCCCCTCACGCGTACGTTCTCCTACACCTGCAAATACAGAAAGTCCTTCATAAGCTTTGGCGATGTTATTAATCAATTCCATAATCAATACTGTCTTACCAACACCCGCTCCTCCAAATAGACCAATTTTACCCCCCTTTACATAAGGAGCTAATAAATCGATCACCTTAATACCTGTAAATAAAACTTCAGTCGTTGTTGCTAATTCGTCAAACCTAGGAGCCGAACGGTGAATAGGCATTCCTTTGTCCGACTTCGGCTGCGGGATACCATCAATCGCATCTCCTACCACATTAAACAAACGACCCTTGATTCCCTCGCCCGTTGGCATAGTCATCGGTGTACCCAAGTCGATTACTTCTTGTCCCCTCTGAAGACCCTCAGTACCTTCCATGGCAATTGTACGAACTCTGTCCTCTCCTAAATGTTGCTGAACTTCTAAAATAAGTCCTTGACCATTTGATTTAGTAACAGAAAGTGCGTTTAAAATTGCTGGTAATGTTGATCCCTCTCCTTCAAAACTAACATCGACTACAGGTCCAATTACTTGTGCAACCTTCCCTTTATTTACTGCGTTTGCCATTTGATAATTAAATTAATGATTAGCTAAAAACTAATGTTTGACATCTACCTGAATGCCTTGTACATTCGGAATGCAAAATTAGTCTGTAAATTCCAATTACCAAAACTCCGGTTTGGATTTTTTTGCTATTTTTATACAAAATCAGCCTATTTCTTTGAATGAATTAAAGTTTATGCTGAAATTTAAATTTCCAATTGCACATTATCTTAATATAAATCATTGAGCAAACAGCCTTTAACTTTTAATACCTGGGAATTTCTCGTTTTAAATGGCCTTGGAATTGCATGCCTAAGCTATTATTTTTTAGGGGGCATGCCTATATTTAATACTCAAATTGCCAGTGAATTAATTCCAGTTCAAGGCGTTATAGACCAAAATTCATTGGGTAAATTAAGTTCCACCCTTTTTTTAATCAGACAACACTATACCTTTTTCGCTGTTGAACTCTCCACGGTCCCTTTCCTCATATTTTTCATTTTTTCCTTTATTGGAATCATCTATTTAATCATAAGTTTCAAAAAATGGGCTAGCATATCATGGCTGTTTATCTTATCAGGAATTTTGCTTTGTTTAGCCATCATATTAGTTAAAAATGCCGAACAGCCTATTGAAACGTTTTATGAAGTATTATTTTCCCAACTGATTTGGCTTGGAATCCTTAGCTTATTTTCACTCACGATCTTGTTTTCAAATACCATTTGCCTGTTTTTATTACAGTTAGGGCATTCGCCTTCAAAAAAAGAAAGTCAAAAAAAATGGCTCATTCTTTTTGGTTTTTATGCCGTGAACCTGATTTTCAGCTTTGGTCATTTGATTTATAATTTTCAGACAAAAACATACATCCCTAGTTTTGTTTTTTGGATTTCAAGTATTTTGTTAGGTCTTTATCAACAGCATAAAAAACAGGGTAAACATACATTGTTTATTGGCTTAGCTTTTCTAAGCTTGTCGACTGCCTTATTAATGCTTTACACGTCCAATGATCCTGGAATTAGGGCAATCGAAACGTGGGCCCTAATAAGCCAAATAATCATGCTCGTTTTATTCCCATTGTTTATCATTCGAAATTTCAATGACTTGATCAAACTAAATTTGCCGATTTATAAGGTCGTCGACAAACCACAAATCCTACCTACCTACATTTTATTTGTCGGAATTTTAATTTTAGGTTCAGCTTTTGTTTTTGCCTTAAATGGAGGCGCCTACCACCAAATCACAGCGGCAAAATACAATGCCGACGGAGAACTCGCTCAAATTCTACAAGATCCTTTTTTAGCTGAGATCAACTATAAACAGGGTTTGATTCACAGTAAACTTAATGCCAAAAGCAATACAAGCTTGGCCCGCATCGCCTACCAAGAAAATAAAGCAGAGGAATTGGCTTACTATTTGTCGACTAGCCAAGTAAAATTCCCCAATGAAAAAATTGCCATTGCATTGAGCAATATTTATCAAAAAGAAAATCACCTATTTGAATCTTTATTTGCCCTGCAAAGCGCCCATCAAAAAATGCCTGAAAGTGTTGAAATCATAACCCAATTAGCCCATACTTTTGAAAAATTAAATCAATTAGATTCCTCCTTGTATTATCATCAGAAAGCATTTGAATACGATTCAGAATCTGTAATAACAAGGGCCAATTATATGTACGCAATAGCCAAATTCAATAAAAATACAGTCCTGCCCGATACCGATCATTCTTCCCAAGATCCTGCCATATTAGCTAATTTATGGGCTATTGGCATGCTAAGAAACCAACGGATTGATTCAAAGTCTGTAGAAATTTCATTCAAGCCAAGAGCTGATGTCAGGGACCTCGCTATGATTTATAATTCTATTCCATACTTTAGGGATAAACAAAACCTATTACCCATTCATGAAATGACCAAGGATACCAACATTTTATCCCTATTTCCTGAAATAAAATTAGCAGAAGCGATGCAAGATTATTTTCACGAGGACCCATTAAGTTCCTTGGAAAAAATTGCTCTATATATAGATGTTCAACCCGTGGATCAAACACAAGGCCTGCAATCTTTACTTGATTTTTGGCATCAAGCTTCTTTAAATCCCGTCGCAAATCCAAAAATTTCAAATAAAGCAGAGGCTAAGTCGGCAGTGAAAAAACATCCCTTCCAATTAATTACCCTAACGAATGCGATTCCATTTCTAAGTAAAAAAGAAGCATATGATGCCAGCTTAGCCGCCTTGAGATGGAACAAAGAAGTGCCCGATTTTTATCCACTTTACGCATTCCGAGCGTTAGAAATAGGGGAAATTGAATATGCCAAAGAAGCCATGAATTCATTGAAAAAAATAAACCCTACCCTGTTCCAGCTAAATTTGAAGTCATTTGAAAGCCAATTAGCTGCTGCAATCCAACGACAAAAGTTTTAAAGAATTTGGGAATCAAGATTAATCCGCCTATCTTTGCAGGACTAAAATCATGTCTAACGGAGTTAATGGTTCTTTCGTTATTCATTCACTTAATGAACCAAATTATATGAATCAAAAAATTCGAATTAAGCTGAAATCATTTGATCACACATTAGTGGACAAATCAGCAGAGAAAATTGTAAAAGCTGTTAAAGCTACGGGTGCTGTTGTTTCTGGCCCGATTCCATTGCCAACAAAAATCGAAAAATTCACTGTTTTAAGATCCCCACACGTTAACAAAAAGGCGCGTGAGCAATTTCAATTGTGTACTTACAAGCGTTTAATTGACATCTTTTCGTCATCTGCCAAAACAGTAGATGCATTGATGAAATTAGAATTGCCATCAGGAGTAGACGTAGAAATCAAAGTTTAAGGATTTTTAAACTTTAGACATAAAAAAAAGCTTTCAGAAATGAAGGCTTTTTTTATAAATAGACAGTACGGGCTTTTTCCCAGTTTACTTGTTGGTCTGCTTCGACTAAATCTATAAATTCTCGTCCTAGCATAAGTCGTTCTAGTTTAGATAATGCTCCCGCTAGGCCATAATAAGACTTAAACTTGCGAATCATACTTAAATCCTGGATCATTGGTTGGCCCGCATCAAAATCCCTCGGGTGAAAATAAGTCATTACATATTTTTGATGGTCCCAAAGTTTGGCTAAAATCGCATCAGGCAACAACCTGAAATAACCCCCTCCTGAAAAAATAACAGGCAATCCCGCGATGGAAGTGACATTGATGGGAAATTCCTTGAGTTTATGTCCATCTACATTAACCCAACAAGGTTCTTGTTGGCCAAAATTTGCAAAGCCCCCATGCGCTCTTTTCGAAGGAAATATGGAACAATCTATTTCAATTCCCTGCGTAATCAATTCACTAAACACCCATTTATTTGATTCCATTAATGAGAATCCAGGCGCTCGATATGCTCTAATTTTATTCCCCGTAATCGATTCTAAGCTATCGATCGAACGCTTCAAATCTTCTGCAAATGCTTTTCTATTTTGCTGGTAGGCCAATTGGTGTAAATCGGAGTGTGTGGCTATTTCGCTCCCAGATTCGGCTATTTTTTTGATAATTTCGGGGTATTTTCTTGCGACCCAACCCAAACAAAAAAAAGTCGCTTTTTGATTGTTCCGATGAAGCATGTCTAAAATCCGATCAACATTTTCATGAATCCTGGAAGGAAATTTAGCCCAATCCTCCTCAGTCCTAGTGCTAGGATGATCTAACAAATGAAACCACTCTTCGATATCAAAAGTTAAAATTGTCATTTATATCCACCTAAAAAATAGGGCTCCATTTTTCTTAAAAGTAATTACATCTTGCCGACTAGGGAACGAAAAATACGTTAATTCCTCCTGCGGGTTTGGAATTAGGGTATACGATTGATCGCGAATTGAAATCATGGCCTCCAAAATACAATCCATACCTATATCTTTCGTGTATTCAATAAGCTCTTCCTGAGTCCTCCCTGCGATTTCCACTTTTTTCTGCACAACGATGGGCCCAGAGTCAATGCCCTCATCCACAAAAAACACGGAGACTCCTGTATATTTTTCTTGATTTTTTAACACCCAAAATGAGGGCATCAAACCTCGGTACTTGGGCAATAAAGCCGTATGAAGATTGATTGTTCCTCGGGTAGGAATATCCAAAAGTGCCTTTTTAAATACCTGATTGCCACCAATAGACACAAATAAATCCGCCTTAAGATCTGAAAGTATTTTTAAATTTTCTGGGGAATTAATTGAACCCTCAAGCGTAAATAGTGGTATAGAAGCCTGACTTAACACGGCCTTAACCGAATGCCCAGGCGTTAATTTTGATTTGATGAATTTGAGAGAGAAATAGATAAAAAATTCTAGGCCAAAAACATCCAAGGTCTTTTTCATTTTGGCAAAAAAGGATTCTCTTTTACCAAAAGGGGAAACCTCAAAAAGCACTGTACCCACCCATTCGATATCTTCAGGCAAGCCCGCATGCAATTTTTTAATTGCCTTTGGTAAAAAAAATGGATCATCCTGGGTCAGTAATACTACTCTCATTTCTTAGATTTAAATAATTGGAAAATCTTACGCAATGGTTTCAAAGCTAAGGTAAAAAAATATGGATGTAAATGATTCACGGACCAAGCTTTTCGATCTTCCGTATTTGCAACAAGGCGATGCTTCCATGAGGCTGTACTAGTACCCCCATTGCGCATGGTCATTAAAACTTTAGGCAAATAAAACGCCGACATTTTATTCTTATATAATGCTCTCAGCATCCATTCATAATCCGCTGAACAGGTAAAATCCGTTCTGTAAGGACCATTTTTATCTGCTGAAGACTTTTTAATATAAAACGATAAATGAGGAGGCATCCACCCGTAAAGCCACTGATTTTCTTGATATGCCCCTGCGGTCCAATATCGAACAATCTTTTCTGGATTTTCAGGGTTTACATATTGCTTATCACCGTACACTACATCCACTTGATTGGAATCAAAAGCAGCTACTACGGAACTAATAACATCGTTTGTGGGATAAAAATCATCCGCACCTATCATTCCTATGACGTCACCATGAATTAATTTCAAGCCCTTATTCATCGCATCATAAATTCCCGCATCTTTTTCAGATATAAAATGAATGGATGAACCAAAAGATTTTAAAATTTCTAAGGACCCATCAGTAGATCCGCCGTCAATGACCCAATATTCTTTGTTCGTGTAATCTTGGGCCAATACGCTCTCTATAGTCTGCCTAAGGGTGGCAGCCGATTGATATGAGACCGTAATGATGGATACTTTCAAAATTAAATATTAAAGAACAAAGATAGAAAATCATCGCATTGTTTTCCCCTTCCATATTGACTCAGATTTTTTTTTCAATGAACACTTGAATAAAATATAAATTTTCGTACCTTTGCAAACCCAATTCGAAACTGTTGGGGATTTAATAATTAATAGAAATGAAAAGAACTTTCCAACCCTCGGTTAAAAAAAGGAAGAATAAGCATGGTTTCCGTGAGCGTATGTCGACAGCAAATGGTCGTCGTGTTTTAACTGCGCGTCGCGCAAAAGGACGTCACAAGCTTTCAGTTTCTGACGAAAAGAGAGGAAAATAAGCCATAATTTTAAGAAAGGCTAATTTCTGGCTCGCTGTTGCTTAAAAAAGTATTCTTGCCGTGAAATTCACTTTCCCAAAATCTGAGCGGTTAACGCAAAAAAAAATAATCGATTCTTTATTTCAAAAGGATAGTCAAATTGTGTCACAACGATTTTTCTATCCTTTTCGAGTTTTGTATCGTACCAGTGATTTAAAGTCCGAATCTCCACAAATTTTAATTTCGGTTCCCAAAAGAAAATTCAAGAAGGCTGTTGACCGCAATGTAATCAAGCGGAGAACTAGGGAGGCATATCGATTAACAAAACCTCTATTTCAAGGATTAGCCTACAATAAATTACCTGATATAATGGGATTTATTTATATTGGCACTGATATAGAATCCTTTGAATTAATTCAAAAAAAAATGCATCAAATTTTTACTGCATTTACAAAAAATGAAAATCTAAAAAATGAAGTTTAGGCAAAAATATCTCAGAAGAGCTTTCGTCGGATTGATCGCATTCGTTGGCTTGATTGGATTTTCCTTTAGTAGACCTGGCGAGCGTCTATTTGACATTGCCAAAAATCTAGATTTATACGCGTCTGTATTCAAGGAATTAAATAAATTTTATGTGGATGACGTAAATCCAAATCTGGCTGTCAAAACCTCTATTGATGCGCTTTTGAAAAGTTTTGATCCGTATACCGTATATTATCCTGAAGATGAATTGGAGGATTTCATGACCATGACCACAGGAAAATACCAAGGAATTGGAATCGTTTTAGCTGAGATTAATGACGAGTACCGAGTTGCCTATGTGGATGAAAATAGTCCTGCGTCAAAAGCTGGATTGGGCATTGGGGACCAATTGATCTCTGTCAATGGCATTAAAATATCGGATACTCCTGAGGCTGAACCTTCTAAACTATTAAAAGGCCAGGCTGGTACTTCCTTAGATATATCCATTTTGAAAAACGATGAAAGCGCGCCTAAGACTATTCATTTAAAGCGAGAGACCGTTCAAATTAATAATGTTATTTATTCTGGCATCATTAGGCCGGGTGTGGGATATATTTCGTTAGAAGAATTTAACGCTTCGGCTACTAAAGAACTAAAGTCCGCATTGTCAACATTGAAACAAGCGGGGATGCAAAAATTAATTTTGGATCTCCGTGAAAACCCAGGTGGATTGCTGACTCAAGCTGTTGACATTTGTAATTTATTTTTAGCCAAAGAAACCAAGATTGTTGAAACTAGAGGGAAAGTAGAGGAATGGAATAAAACGTATACGGCATTGAATGCTAGTTTCGACTCAGAAATTCCGCTCATTATATTAATCAATGGCCATTCGGCCTCTGCGGCCGAGATTGTCGCTGGCGTTATGCAAGATTACGACCGTGCTGTGTTGATTGGCAAAAAAAGTTACGGAAAGGGGCTAGTCCAAGTGACCAGAGATCTTCCCTATCGGACAAAAATGAAAATCACCACCGCTAAATATTTTATCCCAAGTGGACGCTGTATTCAGGCGATTGACTACCAACATAAAAATTCGGAAGGCCAAGCCATTGCTTATAAAGACTCGTCCATCAAAACTTTTAAAACGCAAAATGGAAGGACTGTTGTCGACGGAGGAGGTATTCTCCCAGATATCCTGATAGGCAAAGACCTAATGTCATCTAGTTTTACGCAAGCCCTCATGAAACAGCATATGATTTTTTTATATGCCTGTCATTATCAAAAAAATCACCCTAAAATTGCCAGCGCCGAATCCTTCGTTTTTTCAGAAAACGATATGAATGACTTTCAAAATTGGCTTAAAAATCAAAAATTTACCTACGAAAGTCCGGTGGAAAAGCAAGTGCGAATCGCAATAGAACTGGCTAAAAAAGACCAAGCTTATGCAGGCTTAGAAATCAGTATGTCGGCCTTGAAATCTGAGTGGAATTCGTCTACGGCCAAAGAACTTTTGGCCCATAAGCAAGAAATTATTTCGTTGATTGAGCAAGAAATAATCCTACATTATTATTTACAAAAAGGGGTAAACCAATGGTCTTTTTCAAAAGATCCTGTCATTTTAGAAAGTTTGAACTTATTCAATCAACCTCAAAAATTCCAAGAAATTTTAGCCAAAAAAAATAAATGAGTCTCATTTTAAGCATCGAAACTTCTTCTCAAAAATGTTCCGTGGCACTGCATGACCAAGGCAGCTTAATCGCCGCGTCGCAAAGTGAGGAAGAAGGTGCACATGCGAAAAAGCTAACTTTGCTGATAGAAGAAGTCGTGAAAAAAGCAGCTACTAAACTTAGCTCGCTAGTTGGGATAGCTATTTCAATCGGTCCAGGATCCTACACTGGCTTACGAATTGGATTGGCAACGGCAAAGGGCCTTTGCTTTGGACTTGATAAACCACTGATCGCTGTGCCTACGTTAAAAATATTGGCGGCCAGACATGCTGATTCAACAGAGCATCAAATATTAATTCCCGTCATGGATGCTAGAAGAATGGAAGTTTATGCAGCAGTCTACACGAACGATCTACAAGAGCTTGAGCCTGCAAATCCATTAATCTTAGATGAGATGTCATTCGCTGCGTACCAAGAAAAAAACGCGTTAATCTTCGGGCATGGCGCACAAAAATTCATGGATTCATATCCCAATCCCTCATTTACATTTAATTTAGAAAACCCCTCTCCTGAGGCAATTCACATGGGTCAATTAGCCTATGAGGCTTATTTGAATAAAAAATTTGAAAATATAGTTACCATAGAACCCGATTATTTGAAGGAATATATGGGACAAAAGCCACAAAAAAAATACATCTAATGGAGAATGCGATTGAAAATAAAGTAGCCCAAAGCGGATTGATTCAATTGGATTTAGAAACCATTCGAATTCCTGGTGAACGTATATTTTTCGATATTAGGCCTTTGTTATTTATGGATTTGGTGCTTAAAGAGAAAGATTTTAGAGCTTTTCTAGGGGATCACGCCTGGAATCAATATCAAGGAAAACATGTGGCAATTTCTTGTTCAAGTGATGCTATCATCCCCACTTGGGCATACATGTTAGTAAGTACACAAATGAGCCCCTTTGCCTCCACCATTGTATATGGAAATTTAGCAGATTTAGAAAAAGAATTATTTGCAAAATCCTTGTTGGCATTAAATTTAGATAACTACCGGGATGGCCGGGTGGTCGTTAAGGGTTGTTCGAAAGAATCGGTGCCAATGGATGCCTATGTAAGACTTACAACGTTATTGCAGCCAATCGTAAAAAGTTTGTTTTTTGGCGAGCCATGTAGTACGGTTCCCATTTACAAAAAGAAAACAACTACTTAAATTGATCTAAATAGCGGAGCACTTTTTCCTGGTAGCTTGGCGTTAAATCCACTGGCTTTCGCTGGTACAAAGATCTATTTTCTTCTAATTTCTTCAGGTACGGCAACAAATTAGGTGGAGGACTTTCTCTAAATTTTTCGAGCGCATTTTTTGATTCTTTTTTGGGGTCTTCGCCCTGCTCTTTTAACGCCTTTTCAGATTCCAATAAAATAGGCAACATGAGATCTTGTCTATTTTGCAATTCTTGATTAAGGCGTTTATTAACAAAATCGGTCTCATTTTTTTCCATGTTTTTAATGAGGTCTTTTAAGCTTTTCTCTAAATTATCTGAGCCGGGTCGGCCTTGAATATCTTGCAATTTTTCTTCTAATTCTTGTCGGAGCCTTGCCTGTTCTTGAGCTATTTTAATCATATCTTCGCTCATGGGACCCTGTTTATCTGCCCTACTTTCTCTGGCTTTCTGATTTAATTTTTGTTGGCGTCCCGCCCATGAACCCTGAGGCTTTTGTTTTCCCTTCCCTTTTTTACCAGGTTTCATCTGCATTTGTTGGTTTTGCATTTGCTGCAATAAATCGGATAGCATCACAGCCAGTTTATTGATTGAAGCCATTGATTGTTGTTGCCTAGCCTGAACTAAAGGCCATTTGCGTTCCTTCATCATATTGGCCGCCTCATTCAATCGGTTGTGCATTTCAGTCGTTTCTCTTGTGATCAATTGAGATAGTGGCATTACTTTTTTGCCTAAGCTGATCAAACTGTCTTCTAAAATAAAAGCTGTTTCAGCGATTTTATTTTGTCTCTGGGAAGCCGATTTTAAGGCTGGACTGCCTTCTCGTAAACGACGAAAATCCAACATGACACGTTCTTGTTCAAAAGAAATTTGCAATAAATTATCCAACAAAAGTCTTAGTTGGTTTACCTCCAAATCGAGCGCATTACTCTCATCACTCGTCCGTTTATCCTCCAATTTTTTGGCTAATTTTTTAAGCCCTTCGGCTGATTTCTTCTGAGCCGATTTAGCTTTATTGGTGGATTTGTTCTCCAATGATTCCTCCGCATTATCCATCGACTTTTCGATCTCTTCTTCCAATGAATCAAATTCTTTGGAATCCAAATTCATTTCTTTCTCAAGGTTGTCAATCGCCTTCTCTTGCTCCTTAAATTCTTGATGAATTTTGTTTTGTTCCGCTTGATTGATGGAAGGGTCCTCGGCCAACTTACTTTGTTTTTGGCTAAGTTCATTTAAATCCTGAATAGATTCCTCCATCATTTTATCGATTCTCAAGTCTTTATAAAACTGCTCCAATCTTTGTAATTCTTTTTCTCTATTTTTATTCAGCGATTGTTTTTGTTCTAAATTTTTCTGCCAATTACTGGGCAATTCTTTTTGTAAGTTTTTGAACAAATCGTCCGTCCCTTTATTTAAATCGGACGTTTGAATTTGGTCAATGAGCTTTTGTAAATTTTCCATTTTTTGAATCCAAAGATCAGTCGGCTTTTGAAAACTAAATTGCTGACCCATCCACTTTTCTTGTTGGTCCTTCAAAACATCTAAGGCCTTTTTCAACTCTTTTTCCTTCGCTAAAACCTCTTCAAGCATTTTATTATTTAGGTCTTTCCCTAATTTGAGCCGGTTCATCGCATCGCTCAATTCCTTCTTTATTTCTTGAGCTTTCTGAATGCTTGAAGATATATTCTTTTCTAATTCCAAAAAACGATCGTCTGATTTTTTTGCTAATTGCTTTGATTCAGGGAATTCCCAAATTTGATGCTGGGTTTTCGTTTTTTTAGGTCCATGTATTCCGTCATGATCAGTCACTTCAAAATAATAACGCAATTGTGCTCCTGGGCGTAATTTTAGAGAATCTAGGCCAACTAAAAATCCAAAATCAACCTCTCTTTTGCCCGTTGGTATAGTTAGATTTCGAACAAATTGTGATTCCCAATTTGCTTCTTTATCCCCTCTGATTTGATATTTTAAAGCCACTTGATTAAGTCCATAATCGTCATTGGCCAATCCCTTAAAAATCAAAAAACGATAATATAAAGTATCTTCAATGACTTGTGATTCGACCTTGGGATACTGGTCTTTTTTAACATCAATTCGAAAAACAGATGTTTTTTGGCTATCAAAGTGTTCATTAGACAAGTGTATTTGATAACTTGAATTTTCGAAAAACTGCGTTGAAAATTCATAATTTGCAAACAACATATTTTTTTTGAAATCAATTTTAGGAGGTTTTTGTCCTAATAAAATACTGGCCTTTTTTACATCATTTGTTGAGATATCCCAATAAACCTTAGAGCCTTCCGGGATTTGCAAAGGAAGTAATTGGCTTAATTTTTCAGTGGGTCTATGGATATAGGCAGGAAATTCAATGGTTACAGTGGTCTTCTCTATGCCGGGTCGGTGAATAATCTGAATGGTTTGTGGCTCAGAAAAATTATCTGCTGCTTCAAATTGAAACATTTGAGGACTCGCGATGGGCGGAAGGGTCAAGCTAAATACATTTGATTCAAGCTCTTTATCCATCTTTAAGCGGCTTCCTTGGCTGACAAAATAAACATCAGAAGGTAAATTTTTGCCAATTAGTTGGACTTGAACCGTGAATGGCTCACCTGCGACCACCTCTAGGCTTTTGTTTAAAATCAAAAACTGAAATGGCAAAGCTTTGGGATATTGAAAAGTATAGTTGACGATCCTTAAGGTAGGTTTACGAATATATTGAGGATTAAGGTAATCGAAAAACACCAAAAGCGCGAGTAAAAGAATGAGCCCGTATAGGGTTTTTCGGTGACGGGTATGATCAATAAAATCAACAAATTTATAGCTAGATAATTGACGCACTTTTTGTGTGATCGCTGCCTCAAGCAAAGGGGAATTCACTTTATGCATGCCGTCACTTTGCAGCTGCAATATATTAATCAATTCATCCTGATGGGGCTTGTCAAAAAACTTGCCAAGTTTTTTAGCCATAAACTCCAAATCAGCAGGACTAATTTTCCTAGTCCACTTAATTATAGGCCTAAAACAATTGCTCACAAGTAAAACAACCGATGCACTTAAAAAGAGATAGTACAGTATTCCTCGAAGCGGGGATGATAGCCAAGCAAAATATTCGATTAAAATAAATATTGACCCCAGGCAGGCAATGGCCAAAAGACTGAATAAAAGCCCTTTTATAACCTCATTTCTATAAAAGAGGCGATGATAGGATTTTAGTTGGGAAACGACCGGGTTTTCTTGGGGTGTCAAATGCCATTAAAAAGTTGAAAATACAATTTTTACACCTAAGTTCTTCACCTTTTGAAAAAATAAAATTGCTTCCAAGAACGCTTTTTGGTAATATTGGGTAATTATTCATGTATGTCCCAGCAATCACAAGAACAGTATCAATTTATAGAAAGGATCCTCAAAATACACGTACGGGAGGATGTTGCCATTGAAGAATTTCAGTTTTTTTATGGAGGTAATTTTAATTTAGCGGTTAGGGTTAAATTGAAATCTGGCGAATTTTTTATCAAATGGAATCAAGGAGATCACCATGGTTTATTTGAGGCGGAAGCTAAAAATCTCCAATTATTAAATCAAACAAGTACGATACAGGTACCCCAGGTTATCGGCGTGGGGACCGTCGAAGAGAAGGAATATTTAATGATGGAGTGCATTCCTACCGGGGAAATAAATACTACCTATTGGGAAGATTTCGGACATAAATTAGCCCTAATGCATCAAAATTCTTCCGCTTTAGGCCATGGCCTTGGATATACAAATTACCTAGGGGCGGCAGAACAAAAAAATGATTGGAATCTCAATGGAGTGAATTTTTTCATTGAAAACAGATTGAAAAATCAAATTGAAATCGCGGTTTACAATAGAAAAATTGACCTTGAAATGGAAAACAAGTTCAGCCAATTGTTTGAAAAGTTGCCAGATCTAATTCCAAACGAACCTTCTTCATTAATGCACGGAGATTTGTGGTCTGGAAATGTGATGGTAAACACCCTTGGACAAGTTGTATTAGTGGATCCCTCTTGCTATTATGGGCTTAGAGAAGCTGAACTGGCTTTTACAACCATGTTTGGAGGTTTTGATAAGACTTTTTATGAGGCTTACCATGAAGCGCATCCGATCGAAAAGGGATTTCATGAACGAATCCCTCTTTATAATTTATATCCTTTAATGGTACATGTCAACTTATTTGGCGAGGGTTATGTGCCGGCGGTACAAAAAATCTTGAATAGCTATTAATTTTTTTCAAGAACCCACTGATCCACGACAAGATCCACGGATTTAGCGGAAGGAAATAAAGAAACGGTTTTCCTTAATATATCTTCAACTACCGCGTCTGGGCAGGAGGCGCCACAAGTTAAAAGCACGCGAACTTTATCTTTTTGAGGGATAAATGCATCCGTCAAAACTTCCTCTTTTCGAACATTATCAAAATGGAAAATCTGTTTTTCTGAAATAATCTTATCTGCAGATTTAATAAAATACGTTGGGAGCTTATCTGCACATAAATCGACCAAATGAGCTGTATTTGAAGAATTATACCCACCAGCCACAATGGCAAAATCCGCATCCTCAGCTAATAAGCCATAGGTTGCACTTTGATTGTCGTTTGTTGCATAACAAAGCGTATCGCGGGTATCTGCAAAATGAGAGGTGATTTGATCCGTGGATAATTGATAAAAATCGACAATGACTTCCCTTAAAAAATCGACGATTTCTTGAGTATCCGTGGCCAACATAGTCGTTTGATTCACCACTCCAATTCTAACTAAATCTTTTGACGGATCAAATCCTTCAGAATATTGCCCTTCGAATTCCTTATAAAATTCAGCTGAATCTTTTTCAAGCTTAATGTAATCGGCTAATTGCCTAGCTTGATTAATATCTTTTATGATCAGCGTAGGTGTGACTGATTTAGAATGCGAAAAAGTGGCTTTAGTCTCTTCATGACTCGGCTTTCCGTGTACTATGACCGAATAATTTTTTTGGCCAATCGAGTTAGCGCGATTCCAAACCTTTTCTACAAATGGACATGTAGTGTCATATGAATAAATATCAATGCCAATGTTGGACAGTATTTCTTGAATTTCAAGTGTAGTACCAAAAGCAGGAACAATAACCACATCATCTGAGGTCAATTGATCCCAGGCTACTAGCTGATTACCCAAAGTATCTTGGATGAATTCTACCCCTCGATCCAACAAATCCGCATTAACTGCAGGATTATGAATCATCTCGGAAAGTAAAAATATACGTTTATCAGGATTTTCTTCGACAATTCGATAGGCTGTTTCCACTGCATTTTCCACCCCATAACAAAAACCAAAATGTCTGGAAATTAAAATTTCTACAGGACCAAAATCAAAGTGAGAGGGCTCAAAATTCTTTTTCATTTTATCCCCAAATCTCCTTGCCTCTTTGATTTTTCCAATCAAATTACTTTTAAACAAAACAGGAATTGAAAATGCCTTCATTTTTTTTAATGTTCTTCTTACTGGTAAATCATCCGGCAATCCATTAATATTGCCAATTAAATCACTATTTAGTGATTTACTTAATGTATCCATGACCTCTAACTTTACAAACTAATTATTTGATTAACAGTTTTCAAAATTACATAGCTAATTATTAATTTCCTTTTAATTCTCCCGTTTAATAAATAAATTCTTTAAAATCGGTCTAATCATTGCCCTTTATAATTAGTTATAGTACTTTTGTTCGGTAAAAAATATCGATCATCGTTTTTTACAGGTTAAATAGTGAATGAAAAAGCTTAAATGAAAGATTCAAGTTCAGGTAAGACTAAATTTTTACGCTTGCTCATTGGAAATCCAATAAGCAGATTTGCGTTGTCGTTCATTAAAAATCCAATCAACTTTTTATATACTGGATTAGGTATTTTCGTGGTATTAATATCCTATGACAATACATTCAGCGTTAAACCCACTGAGCAAAGCTTTTTCTCGGGAAAAATAATTTTTGGTCAAGAGGATTATCACCGCATACAGACCAATGAAGTTGTGGCTACATTGAAGCCAGAAATGGGAGATAATACGCTTACTATTACGGCGACCAATAAGGATAATTTAGAATCTGTTTATTTGAAAATATTTAAACTTAAGGGCCCAGGAACCTATTTTATTCCAGGAGATGGGGAAATCGAAAACATTGGAAATTTAATTAAGAATCTTGATAATTATTCAGATAAAAACAATTTTTTCGAATCTACCTTACCGAATAAGGAAGGGGTTCAAAATGGCGTAGGAAGGGTCAATATAACGTTAGTTACAGAAAAAGAAATTAATGGTGAGCTTATTTTAATAGGCAATAATTCCAAGGGTGATCAAGCGGTTTTAGAATCAGCCAAGTTCAAAATACATCTTCAATAATCATCAATTTCATGGAATTTGAGCCAGCCTTAGTTAAAGAAGCATGGGAATTAATTCTTGATTTTCTTGAAACTCAATTTAATAAGCGTCCCGCTGATCTTGAGTCCGTTTTATTTTTAATTGGCGTTCAAGAATTGGGACATGGCCATGTCCATTTCACCAAAGAGCAAAAACAAGATTTAATGCACATCGCAACCTGCAAGGTTTTGAGCTACAGTGGCTTTTATTCCTTAGATGGCAAAGATGCTGAAGGGTGGCCACATTGGGAATTAATTCAAAATTTACCTCCTTTAAATCTAAAAGAGCAAGAGATATTAATCAAAGCACATGTCATTCATTACTTCAAAACAGAAGTCTTATTTGAGGAAATGTCATGAAAATAATCAGTTATAATGTGAATGGGATACGAGCTGCCATTCAAAAAGGATTCATCGCTTGGCTTTCACAGGAAAATCCAGATATAATTTGTTTGCAGGAGCTGAAGGCAGATGAAGAGCAAGTTGATTTAGATCAAATTAAATCATTAGGTTATCATATTTATTGGCAATCAGCACAAAAAAAAGGATATTCAGGAGTAGGTATTTTCACTAAAATAAAACCAGTTTCCGTGCAGTATGGATGTGGGATTGAAAAATACGACCAAGAAGGAAGAGTCCTCCAAGTAAATTTCGAGAATTATTCTGTCATGAGTGTATATATGCCCTCTGGATCCAGTGGCGATGAAAGGCAATCATTTAAAATGGAATGGTTAGCTGATTTTCAAGCGTACACGAATGAATTAGTTAAAAACCATCCTAATATAATTATAGCCGGTGATTATAATATATGCCATAGAGCCATTGACATTCACAATCCAAAATCAAATGCAAATAGCTCTGGATTCCTGCCAGAAGAGCGGGAGTGGATGGAAAATTATATCAATAATGGGTTTTTGGATACTTTTCGTGCCATTCATCCAACACTTAACCATCAATATTCATGGTGGAGTTATCGAGCAAACGCAAGAGAAAAGAATTTAGGTTGGCGCATCGACTATCTGCTAGCGAGTACATCTATGGCACAATCGGTTAAAAATGCGTCGATTTTAGCCGAAATTAAACATTCAGATCATTGTCCCATCTTATTAGAAATCAATTAATATGCACTTCGAAAAACACGTCTTTATTTGCACCAATGACAAGGATGCTCCCAAAAAATGCTGTGGGTCAGCTCATGGAATGGAATTAATCCAAGCGTTTAAGGACGAGTGGGCCAAATCAGGAAATACAAGTAAAATAAGAATTCAAAAATCGGGTTGTTTAGATTTTTGTGGCAAAGGACCTACGATGGTCGTTTATCCCGAAGGTGTTTTTTACGGAAATGTCCAATTGGAAGATGTGTCAGAAATAACGGAGCAACATTTAATTGGCGATCAGATTGTATCCCGACTGCAAATTGGATAAATTGCGAACATGTTATATCGCCTCTATCCAACGCTTTTAAATTCATTTTCACTCTATCTTAGTCAATCCCGAGATTCTTCAGGCAAGATTATTGTGGATGAAATTGAGCTGATTGAGCGAATTAATCGAACTAAAAAACCGACGACTAAGGCCCAACAAAAAGGCGTAGATTTTGAAAGAGCAGTCACTTTAGGGGAAAATGAGGAACTTTTTAATGAAGGAATCATTGACCAAGCAAGAAATTTGATTCCAGGCAAATATAGAACTCAATTTTACCTTGAATCAAGGTACAAAAATGCTCAAATTTATGGCTATGTAGACGGGATAGGTGACAACATCGCCTTCGATTTAAAAAGCACCTCTTTTTATGAGCCGGGCCGATTTCAAAATAACCATCAAAATTTATATTTATTAGGCCTCCAAAAATATGGGATTGAACGCTTAGACTACATCATCACAGACTTCAACGCTGTTTATGTAGAAACGTATGATTTAAAAACCTACGATTTCAACCCACTTTACAATCAAATTGAGAAATTCATTTTATTTCTAGAGGATAACAAGAAATTCATTCGGGACAAAAAGATCTTTGATCGGAAAACGAACGATAATCAAATGTCCCTTTTCGAATAATTACGCCAAGTGACTACGTAATTCCGTCAATTGTTTAATTTGGATTTGTGCGGTAGAATCTAACCTATTCAGGTTCAAGTGAATGCTCTTAATTCCTGCATTTTCAGCGCCTTGGATGTCGGCAATTGGGTGATCCCCCACCATAACGGCTTCGTGAGCCGAGCAATCAGCTCTTTTCAGAGCGTATTCAAAGAATTTTATGTCGGGCTTTTGCGTGCCAACCTGCTGAGAGGTGATAATTTCTTGAAAGCAATGTTGCAAGCCACAGGCCTCCACTTTGACAAATTGAATATCATCAAAGCCATTGGTCAAGATAAAAAGAGGATACTTTTGAGCTAATTCTTCAATTATTTCAAAAGCACCCCCCATTAAATGTTTTTTTCTAGGGGTCCGATATAGAAATTCATTTGAAAATTTCTGGGGGTCACCTTCGTAACCCAACTGTGAAAAAAAAAGTTTAAATCTTGTTTCTCTTAACTCCAATTGTGTGATTTTTTTTGATTGATAATCATCCCACAACTGGTTATTTAATACATTGAAACTATTCCAAATGTTGTTTTGATCGGTTTCAAGGTTGCTTGTTAGCTTAAACTCTTCAATCAAATCCAATAAAACTTCTCGAGCATTTCGATCGTGGTCCCAAAGCGTGTGGTCCCAATCAAAAAATATTGCCTTTGGATTAAATTTCATATGGCAAAGGTAATAAATAAGCTACCTTTGCTCCCATAAATTTGGACAGTACATGGAACATCAATTAAAATTAAATAAACCACTCGCATTTTTCGATTTAGAAACGACAGGGGTCATGGTCAACAAAGACCGGATCGTTGAGATTGCTATCGCAAAAGCAAATGTCGACGGCACCATTGAAGTAAAAACGAGAAGGGTAAACCCCGGCATTCCGATTCCGATTGAAGCTTCTTTGGTTCATGGCATTTACGATGAAGATGTAAAAGATGAACCACAATTCAAGCAAGTGGCCAAATCTTTGGCTGGATTTTTGGAAGGTTGTGATTTAGCTGGATTTAATTCTAATCGTTTCGATGTACCCATGTTGGTAGAAGAATTTTATAGAAACGAAATTGACTTTGACATGAAAAATCGAAAATTAATAGATGCCCAAAGAATTTTTCACCTGATGGAACCTCGAAATTTAACAGCAGCTTTCAAGTTTTATTGCGGCAAGGATTTAGTTGGTGCGCATGGGGCTGAGGCGGATGTTTTAGCGACTTTGGAAGTATTAAATGCCCAAGTAAAAAGATATGAAGAGGTATCGTTAAAAGATGAAAATGGAAAAGAGTACTTCCCCATCCAAAATGATATGTCAAAATTGCATGAATTAACGATGTCAAATTCAATTGACTTCGCCAATCGCATGGTTTACAATAAGGAGAAAATTCCTGTTTTTAATTTTGGGAAGTATTCCGGGAGATCCGTCACAGAAGTACTAAAAAGTGATCCATCCTATTATGATTGGATTTTGAAGGGTGACTTTGCGATCGATACGAAGAAAAAATTAACTGAAATTAAATTGCAAGGATTTCAGCGGTAAAGCAAAATTAAGATGTCGAATATTTAAGTTTAATTCGTATTTTTGCCATGTTAATGGCCTAATGATAAAACAATGCAATCCATACCAGACATAATTCGCACCATTCCCTTAGCACATTATATTTTATTAAGCTCCGCTTTATTTTGCATCGGGATTTTGGGTGTATTAACAAGAAGAAATGCCATCATCGTATTTATGGCCATTGAACTCATGTTAAATGCTGTCAATTTACTTTTAGCTGTATTTTCTTCCTATTATTCAGATCCTTCGGGACAAATTTTTGTCTTTTTTATTATGGCAGTCGCAGCGGCTGAGGTGGCCGTGGGTTTGGCCATCATTGTTATGATATATCGAAATATTCAGAGTATTGACATAGGAATACTCAATAAGTTGAAAAATTAATTTTACAGAACATTCATTTATGTCTTTAATTTATTTAATACCGCTTTTACCCTTCATTGGTTTTGTTGTGAATGGTCTTTCATTTCCAAGTATCCCAAAACAACTGGCAGCCATTATTGGCACAATCCCACCTCTGGTAGCCTTTATATTGTCCGTCCAACTGTTTGTTAATTTTGATGGAACAACTCAAATTTTACATGTATCTGAGTGGATTAAATTGGGAGATTTACAAATTCCTCTTGATTTCCAAATTGATGCATTATCGATTATGATGTTGCTTGTCATTACAGGGGTAGGTACATTGATTCATATTTATTCGATTGGATACATGTCTCATGACCAGGGTTTTGGCAAGTTTTTTGCCTTTTTAAACTTGTTTATTTTCTTCATGTTGATCCTTGTCCTGGGAGCAAATTTCACCGTTTTATTTATTGGTTGGGAAGGGGTAGGATTATGTTCATATCTCCTCATAGGGTTTTGGAATCAAAAAAATAGTTATGGGAATGCCGCTAGGAAGGCTTTTATCATGAACAGAATTGGAGACCTAGGGTTTTTGATCGGGATATTTTTGCTGATACAGGACTTTGGAAGCACCGATTACGCAACGATATTTTCATCGATCCAACAAGGCGACGTTCCGGAAAATTTAGGGCTTATAGCCTTTTGTTTATTTGTAGGTGCCATGGGCAAATCAGCACAAATACCTTTATTTACTTGGCTTCCAGATGCGATGGCGGGTCCGACTCCAGTATCTGCATTAATTCATGCGGCCACCATGGTGACAGCGGGTATTTACATGGTCATTAGGGCAAACGTTATTTTCGAATTAAGTCCTGATGTTTTACAATTTGTTGGCTGGATTGGATTATCTACAGCTCTTTTAGGAGCTATTATAGGTTTATTCCAAAACGACATTAAAAAAGTGTTGGCCTACTCAACGATATCCCAGCTGGGCTATATGTTTATGGGATTGGGTGCATCGGCTTATTCGGCCTCATTTTTCCATGTCATGACGCATGCATTTTTTAAGGCTTTATTGTTTTTAGGAGCTGGTTCTGTGATTCATGCCATGTCTGATGAGCAAGATATTAGAAAAATGGGTGGATTAAAATCAAAAATGCCCATCACCTATTTTACCTTTTTATTAGGGACCTTAGCTATTTCAGGGATACCTCCTTTTTCAGGATTTTTCTCCAAAGATGAAATCCTAGCGCATCTGTATCATCATGATTTGCTCATGTGGAGCTTGGCCATATTAGGTTCCGCTTGTACATCATTCTATATGTTCCGAGTATTCATTTTGACTTTTTGGGGTGAGTTTAGGGGGACAGATAAACAAGCGAGTCATTTACATGAGTCTCCATGGTCAATGACGATCCCTTTAATCATTTTAGCTATTTTTTCAGTGGCAGGTGGTCTCATAAATTTACCTCATTTTGCGGGTGGAAATGAATTTTTAGCCCATTGGTTGGCTCCGCTATTGCCATCGACTGAAGCTTTAGGAGAAGTATCGTTTTTTAGTTTAGAAATGGGAGCTCCGTTATTCGCCGCTTTTATTCCTCCCGTGTTAGCTATCTATATTTTTAGTAGTAAAAAACTAATTCCATCGGAAGACAGCCAAATTCAAGGCATACAAAAATTGATTTATCAGAAGTTTTACATAGATGAATTATATGATTTAATCATCGTAAAACCGGTGAATTTCCTATCCGTCTTTTTTGGGCAAGTCATTGATTTTTTAGTCATTGATTTATTTGTTGAGGGGATTGGGAAAATCGTGCAATATACTTCTACTGAATTCAGAAGAATTCAAACAGGAAATGTTGGCTATTACGTATTTATGATGGTGATTTCGATTGCGATCATTTTATTTATGGGATTGAAATCCTGGATATTGTAATTTAAAATTTGACAGAAAAGGCATGAATTTAGTTTTTATCCTATTTTTTCCATTGCTGATTGGCGCATACTTGTTAATTGCCAAGCCCAAGCAAGCATTTATTATTTCATTATCAGCAACCATTATTGAAGCCGTTGCCACAGGTTTTGTACTTTATAAAATAAACGAATCTTTGTTGCCCATCACCTTCATTCAAGACTGGATCCCTGAAGTGGGCATTCAATTTTCATTAAAGGCCGATGGCATCAGTGGAATCTTAATAGGTCTTTGTGCCTTGTTATTGCCATTTATTATTGGGTCGACAGCCAAGACCGAAAAGGCCAATCATGCTCAATATCAAGGATTGATGTTAATGATGCAATCTGCCATGATGGGGGCTTTTTTAGCCAAAGACGCATTCTTATTTTATTTCTTTTTTGAAGCTTCCTTGTTGCCGATTTACTTTTTGGCCTCGAAATTTGGGGGAGAAAATAAATCAGCCATCACGTTTAAATTCTTAATCTATACCATTTTTGGGTCTTTATTTTTATTCATTGGACTCATTTTTGTTTACCTAAGAACACCAGGAGCGACGCATTCTGCAGATATCGAAGCCTTATATTTAACCGCTAGGAACTTGAGTGCTGAATCTCAGGGTTACTTGTTTATCGCCTTTTTTATTGCTTTTGCAATCAAGATGCCTATTTTTCCATTTCACACTTGGCAACCCGACACCTACACGACTTCGCCTAGTCAAGGCACCATGTTACTTTCAGGGATCATGTTAAAAATGGGAACGTATGGGGTTATCAGATTAATCATTCCCATGTTTCCTTTGGGAATTGGAATATGGGGAAATGCAGCCATCATCCTTTCAATTATTGGTGTTATTTACGGTTCCATTATTGCTATCCAGCAAAAAGATGCCAAAAGGTTATTGGCTTATTCATCTTTTGCACACGTTGGCCTAATTTCGGCAGGTATGTTGACGCAAAGTTTTGAAGGAATTCAAGGAGCTTTATACCAAATGCTTTCACATGGAATTAATGTTATCGGCCTCTTTTTTGTGATTGAGATTATTGAAAGAAGAACTAAATCTAGGGAATTAGCACAATTGGGTGGTATAACTCAATCATCCTATGCACTTACGGTTTGCTTTATTATCCTAAGTTTAGGTTCAGTTGCGCTTCCGTTAACGAATGGCTTTATCGGGGAATTTATTTTACTGAAAAGTATATTTGACTACTCCATGATATTTGGAATGGTTGCTGGCATCACCATAATATTAGGTGCGGTTTATACATTACGTTTAATTCAAAAAACAATGTTTGGAAATGTATCGAGAATCACCACTGAATTTTCAAAATTGACATTAGAAGAAAAAATGGTCCTTATTCCATTAAGTATATTCGTTTTATTAGGGGGTATTTTCCCAAATGCTATCTTACATTTTAGTGAAGAAAGTGTTTCGCAAATAACCCAACTATTGAAATAATTAAATTTAAAAGCATCTTATTTTTATGACGGCGATTATAGCGTTATCACTTTTTGGAATTAGTAATTTATTTTGGGGATTTTGGTTCCCAAGAAAAGTATTACAAATTCTTACCTTACTATTTATAGCTGTTGGTATAGGCCTTACGGCCATGGACTGGAATCATGAATTATTGTGGTTTGGTAATATGTTTAGGACAACCAACACGTCCATTAATTTTAGTTTAATTATTCAATTGGCTGCATTTTTGGTCGTCGCACTCTCAAGAGGATTTGGGGCAGACGATGAACACACACATCCTGCTGAATATTATGCAATTTTACTCTTTTCGGTGGTTGGAGCCATTTTAATGGTTTCATTCGATCACATGATTATGCTGTTTGTTGGCTTAGAAATTTTATCCGTAGCCATGTATGTACTCACTGGTTCAGACAAAAGAAACCTTAAATCAAATGAAGCCGCTTTAAAATACTTTTTAATGGGCGCATTTGCTACGGGTATTCTACTGTTTGGTAT
>JBIKRO010000029.1:0-30188 GCA_044349095.1 Aquirufa sp.
GGTTAATTTATCTTACCGTTTTGGAAAAATGAGTTTCAATCCGACTAAGAGGAAAAAATCAGTAAACAATGACGACCAAAAAGATGGTGGCGGTGATTCAACACCTGCACCTGCGCAACCGATGCCAGGAATGGGTGGTGGAGATCGTGGAGGCCGTGGAGGCGGAGGAGGCTACAGTGGTGGCGGCGGATTTGGTGGTCCAAGATAATTTCGATTGTAAAAATATTAGAGTTTTAGATTGTTTAAAAGAGGGAGACTTGATGTCTTCCTTTTTTTTGTCTAAAATTTATTTGTTACGTTCTATGGTATAGCTGATCAAGTCCTCCAAAGATTTTCGGTAGCTAGATTCGGGAAATTGTTGCAATAATTCTTTGGCCTCTTGCGCATAGTCATTCATGCGCTTATGGGCATATTGAAGCCCTCCCGTTGATTTAACGAAATCAATGACCTCCCGTACTTTTTTAGGATTCTCTGATTCGTTTTTGATGAGTTGAATGATGTGCTTTTTGGTGGACCTTGTGGTATTTTGTAAGGCAAAAATTAAAGGCAAGGTCATCTTCTTTTCTTTGATATCAATTCCTAAGGGCTTGCCAATTTCAGCATCGCCATAGTCAAAAAGATCATCTTTAATTTGAAAAGCTATCCCCACTTTTTCACCAAAATTTCGAGCAATTTCGGCATATTTTTCATCCGCGTCCGTGGATTGCACGCCGACTGCACAGCAGGCTGAAATTAAGGTAGCTGTTTTTTTAGTAATGATGTCGAAATACACATCTTCTGTGATATCTAATTTTCTTGCTTTTTCAATTTGAAGTAATTCACCCTCTGACATTTCCCTCACCGCGGTTGATACCGAAGTAAGTAGGTCAAAATCTTTGTTTTCTACGGAAAGTAAAAGGCCTTTTGAGAGGAGGTAGTCGCCAACAAGTACGGCTATTTTATTTTTCCAAATCGCATTGATGGAGAAAAAACCTCTTCGGTAGTTTGAATCATCGACCACATCATCATGAACAAGAGTGGCCGTATGAAGTAATTCAATCAATGCTGCCCCGCGATATGTTTTCTCATTGATGGTCCCCACACATCCCGCTGTTAAAAAAACGAACATGGGTCTAATCTGTTTTCCTTTTCTTTGGACTATGTAATTCATGATGGTATCCAAAAGCATCACTTTGGACTTCATGAAATGCCTGAATTTTCCTTCAAACTCCTTCATGGGTTCCGCAATAGGGGCCTGAATAGAGCTGATGGAATAGGACATAAGTTAAATCTTTTCTTAGGAAAAATTGAAATTGTGTAAATTTAATCACAATTTAGGATAATCCGTTTTCCATTTTTAAATATTGCTTCATTATGAGTAACATTTTAGTGCTTGCCGGTGGATCAGTAAAGGGAGCGTTTCAGGCAGGAGTCATGAAAGCTATCATGGAGAGAGGTTATCAGCCCGATGCGGTATATGGCATTTCTGCAGGGAGCTTGAATGCGGCCTATTTTGTGAACCAATTAGGGCTGCAGGCTATATCGGGAGAACCTATTTCATTTGCTCATGCCTCCCAAGACTTATGGGACTTCTGGGAAACTAGAATTACTAGTCCTGAAAGTTTATCTAAACCTTTAAATATATTCCAATTAGGACTTTCGGCATTAAGAAAAAAATTCAAAGGATTAGTTGATACGACACCTTTACGTAATTTACTGACAGAGGTTTTATCGATACGCAACTTACATGCGAGCCCTATTGCTTTGAAAATTGGGGCCGTTAATATTATAGATGGAACGATATATTACGTCGATACCTCTGAAGAACATTTTCTGGACTATTTAATGGCCTCTTCGGCAGTACCTATCTTGATGCCCGTCGTAAAGATCAATGGCGAAACACGAAGAAGCTTTTTAGATGGAGGTTTGCGCGATGTGGCACCTATTAAAAAGGCTGTTGACGATGGTGCAAGCCACATTGTATGCATTAGTTGTCACATGGGCTCCATCGAAGGGGGGAATTTTGATTCAGGGGATTTACTGGCATTAGTGGACCGAGTGATGGACATTGCCGTAAATGAAATTCTAAATGCAGACATTAATGAAGTGATGTTGTCAAATACAACCATTGACATTCAGTCAATTAGGCCACCCCAACCGCTTACCGTTGACATTCGCAACTTCAATAAAATGGATATTCGTAGAATCCTTGAACTAGGGTATCAAGTAGGGCAGGACATCAAGATTAATTGACCTTAGCTGATTATACCGACATGATATCTTTTTCCTTATCGGCAAAAATAGAATCTATTTTCGAAATAAATCCGTCAGTCATTTTTTGGATTCTATCCTCTGACGATTTGATATCATCTTCTGAAACTCCTTCGCCTTTGAGCTTTTTAATGCTATTATTTCCGTCTTGACGGGCATTTCTAACATTGATTTTAGCGACTTCAATTTCTTGTTTGACACGCTTAACTAAATCACGTCTTCTTTCTTCCGTTAAGGGAGGAATAGAAAGTCTGATTAATTCACCATCATTCATGGGATTTAAGCCCAAGTTTGAATTGCGAATGGCTTTTTCAATCTCCCCAAAAATACCTTTTTCAAAGGGTTTGATCGCGATTGTTCTCGCGTCAGGAGTTGTGATGGAAGAGGCTCCCGTTAATGGAGTTGGCATTCCATAATAGTCGATCATGATGCCTTCCAACATAGAAGTACTGGCCTTCCCCGCTCGAATTTTTGATAACTCAATGTTTAAATGTTTGATGGCACCCTCCATGGTTTCTTGTGATGCCTCAATATAAAACTCTAATTCTTCCATTTTTTAACTGATTAATGTTCCTACATCTTCTCCAGACACCAGCGCAGCTAAATTACCGGTCTTGTTCATGTCAAAAACAATGATGGGAACTTTATTTTCTTGGCATAATGTAAATGCCGTTGTATCCATTATTTTTAAGCCTTTGCCAATGGCCTCAGCAAAACTTAAATGCGTGTAGCGAGTGGCAGTGGGATCTTTCTCTGGATCAGCCGTATAAACTCCATCTACCCGAGTTCCTTTTAAAACTACATCTGCTTCTACTTCAATGGCCCTCAATGAGGCAGTTGAATCCGTTGTAAAATAAGGGTTTCCTGTTCCTGCACCAAAAATAACAATTCTTCCTTTTTCTAAATGGCGCATGGCTCTTCTTCGAATAAAGGGTTCGCATACGGCTTCCACTTTAAGCGCCGTCATCATTCGCGTATATAATCCTTGTTTTTCTAATGATGCCTGAACGGCCATCCCATTAATTACGGTGGCTAGCATACCCATGTAATCACCCTGCACTCGATCAATCCCTGCTTTGGCAGCACTTGCCCCTCTAAATATATTTCCACCGCCTATGACGATAGCCACTTCAACTCCCAAATCATGTACACGCTTTATTTCTTCCGCATATTGCCCAAGAATTGTTGGATCTATAACCTCTGTGTCGGTCGATAATGATTCTCCAGAAAGTTTCAACAGAATTCTTTTGTATTTTGGGTCTTTCATTAGAAGAGGTTTTAAGATAATTGGAAAACAAATTTAGAAAAAATATTCTGCTATTTTAATCAGTCTCCAAGGTTTTCTCTTTCGCTAGGGGTAATTTCCACCACGGCAAATAGGGATAGGCATGATGTTCATAATGGTAACCAAAAAAATAGCAGGATATAAAAGCCCATATATGATTTTTTGATTGACTTCGGGATTGTTGGGCATTGCCCTCTTCATGCGTTCCCCGATGTGGTAAATACGTACCAAAATAAAATAATTGCAACGTACTTAAAATGGCCGGGAGCTCCCACATCAGAATCAAATTCCACATGGGGAACCAAAGTTTTAAAATATTATAGGTGATTGCCATGGCTAAAACTTGCTGCCATGTCACGTATTGCCACATAAATTTAAACCACCAAATAAAGAAATTTCCTTGATGCACATCAGGATCATTTTCTGTGTTCACATGCTTGTGATGCATGTGATGCTTTGTTTTCAATTTCCCATATTGATTAAATGCAAACAGAATGGTGCAAAATTTTCCCAAGGCATCATTGATTTTTGGGTATTTAGTACTTACTACTCCGTGGATGGAATCATGTGAGGTGATAAATAGACCCGTATAAAAATGGGTTTGAAGTAAAATAAGTACGTATACCCAAGGATTGGAAAAACTTAATTCTAAATTAATTCCGTAATACAGGTTTGAAAACCAACAAGCGATGATCAGCAAAGCCCAAAAAATACCCGTATTTCCCAATGACTTATTCATGACACATTCAATGTTATAAATGAATTACTACAAAACTATGAAAATTGTTTCAGCATTTTAACGAAATAGGCCAACAAGAATCTTGTTAATTTAAGCAGGTTTCCTTTTTCATTAGTTCATTACCCACCTCACATGAAGCACATTTTTTTAATAGGCAATACTGGTGATACCATTGTATGCATCCCTGTGAATCCCCAGAATGTTTCATCTTTAGCCCATGTTCGTTGAAAATCCGTGTCACAAAATTGTTCTCAGGCCTTATTTCACGCATCCATCGGAGAGCTTTTTCTGCGTATTTTGATTCGCTTTTGTAGCTGGAATAACAAATCAACATGGGAATAAGGGTATTGATGCATATAGATTCAAAAGCTGATTGGCCAATCACTGAATGGTTCCCATTTCCTTTTTTGCCAAAATGATAATGTTGTTTCCAATAGTCATTGAGCGGGGTCTCAAATAAAGTTTTGATCGTTTTCAAATCTTGCATTTCCAATAGCAATGAAATTAAACTACAATTTGATCGAATCAGCTCGGCAAATTGTGCGATTCGAACCGTAGGAAAATTAGGTGGTCGCATGCGTAAAAACTTCCAATCGGAGTGATTTAAATAGGTGTTTGGCCAGTCATGTTTCTTTTTTAAATGAATAAATTCTCTCCGCAATTCCCATTGGTATTCATCTTGGATGTCTTCTTCCAGCATCCCCGCTAAGCCAAATAAGGAAGCTTCAATTCCATTATTTCGATCTCGGTACCGCAATATCAATTTTAATGGCATCGATTGAGCCAGCCTGAACATCGGTTCAGCATTGACAGAAAATCCAAAACTTCTAGCCAGAGACTGATAAAAAGTTTCCTCCCAATCCCCTTGAGTACTTAAAAGCAATTGCTGGATTTGATTGACTTTTTTTGCTTGTCTTTCTCGTAAACATTGTACCAACATCTTTTCTTTTAATGAATCATTCACCGACTCAAACATCGAGCCACAGGGTAGTTGAGTCCCGCCCACTGATTTTTGTATTTCGTAGGCCACAATTGTTTCTGGATTTACTTGAGCCGATAAACAAAGGGAAGGAATCAAAGTGCCATTTTGATATTTGATCATTAAGTCATCATTCCAGACCACATGCAAAATGACATTTTCATATGACGGATCTTTTTGGTGTGCATGCTGAATCCAGTCCGATGCATTAATGTGAAGCTCCACGGTTCCTACCCAGTCTAACTCATTAATCCTGATTTTGGCTTGTTGGAAATCTGCTCCCGCATTCGAATTTTCTATGCCTGGATGAATGACCGATACTTTTTCGCCGGCGGAGGTCAACAAATTTTGATGATTGAACAACTGATTTTTCCACAAATACGAAATGAATTGCTCATTGACCATGACATGATTTTTTTATGATCCGAAGGTAAATGAACTATTGATAATTAAACTGATAATCTAGATCAGGTAATTGATAAAGAATTGTAGAGACGCGATACCTCGCGTCTTATCCGGATGGGCGCAAAATACACGCGAGGTACCGCGTCTCTACATTTTGGATTTATTGACCACATAAATGCCGGCCAATAAGACCAGCATGAATATGATTTGGGAAAAGTAAATGGCTTCGCCGTCGAAAAAACCCCATCCCACCGCCACAATTGGGATTAAATAGGTAACCGAACTCGCGATGACCGCAGTGGTCCATTTGATAATTTGATTGAATAACAGCATTCCTAAGGCCGACCCTAAAAGACCTAAACCGATGCTAGATAATAAGGGCCAAAGATGTTCGGAGTCCAAGGGAACACTGAAAAATCCAGAAAAGCCCAAAATTCCCAAGGCGACAGGCCCAATCATCATAAAAATTCCGGAAGTGGACGTTAAGGGATGTAAGCCTGATAATTTGGTTTTAACGATGTGCATGTTGATGCCGTACAAAAGTGTGGCAAGGACCACCCAAAGCGCATGCACATTAAAATCGATCTGAAACCCTTTCCCAGAAACCAGTAATCCGATACAACCGATTAGGCCAATTAAAATTCCAAGGGTCTGTTTGACGATGAATTTTTGAGCAAAAAATAAAATACCGATAATCAAGGCGAATAGGGGAGTGAAAGCATTCAACATGCCCGAAAGCGCACTGGAAAGATGTTGGCCTGCCAACGAAAACAAGAGCGCCGGGAGCATATTCCCCGTTAATCCTGCCCATAACAAGGGTTTCCACTGTTCAGGAGCAATGTGTTTTCTCCGTTGCCAAAAAAAAGGAATAAAAAATACGGTCGCTGAAAAGATTCGTAAGGCACCCACCTGCATGGCTGAATAGCCAACGAGGCTTTTTTTGACCAAGATAAACGAGCTACCCCAAATTAATGAGAGCAATAATATCGCTAGAAAAACAAATAGCGGGGACTTAGTTTCAGTGGACTTCATGAAAAATTATTGAACAAATTCAGGTTGGTAAAATTCGGAAACCTCCTGTAAAATATCCTTGATTTCATCTAAGGACATAGAGGTAACCAGCCTGCTTCTAAATGGTTTAAAATGATCCATCCCACGGAAATAATTGGCATAATGCCGGCGCATCTCCACAATTCCTCCGTGATTTCCTTTCCAACGAATCGAAAAGTCCAAATGAGTTTCACATACGTTTATACGCTCCTGGATGGTTGGAGGTGGCAAATGATTTCCAGTGGCCACAAAATGTTTGATCTCTTTAAAAATCCAGGGATAACCAATCGACGCACGGCCAATCATCACCCCATCCACACCATATCTATTTTTATATTCCAGCGCCTTCTCCGGGGAATCAATATCCCCATTTCCAAAAATTGGAATTTTAATGCGTGGATTCTCTTTTACTTTTGAAATCAATCGCCAGTCGGCCTCCCCCTTATACATCTGAACACGGGTGCGGCCATGAACGGTAAGCGCTTGAATACCAATATCTTGAAGGCGTTCTGCCACCTCTTCGATGTTTTTTGTAGAATCATCCCAACCCAATCGCGTCTTTACGGTAACAGGTAAATGCGTTGATTTGACCACGGCAGAAGTCATGGCCACCATTTTGGGAATATCTTGCAATAAGGCTGCTCCGGCACCTTTGCAGGCGACTTGCTTGACGGGGCAACCATAATTTATGTCGATTAAATCGGGTCCCGCTTGGGTCGCGATCTCGGTGCATGCCGCCATGGTCTCGATGGAACTTCCAAATAATTGAATGCCAATCGGCCTTTCGTATTCAAAAATATCTAATTTCTGAACACTCTTAGCCGCATCTCGAATTAACCCTTCAGAGGAAATAAATTCGGTATACATCATATCAACCCCATTTGCCTTGCAAACTGCACGGAATGGGGGATCTGACACATCCTCCATTGGCGCTAAAAGCAACGGGAATTCCCCTAATTCGATGTTACCTATTTTGACCATTCTGTTTAAAAATTGCTTAAATTTACGACCATTATGGAAGAAAACTATCATCTAGGGCCAAACGCTTGGCTTTCTCTTACGTCAAAATTAGTAACTCTTTTTGGATTTTTCCTGTTAGGAAGCTTTTTTGGACAGTTTTTTGGCCTTTTGGCCGTTGTTTATATTATTGAATTACCTACTGCCAACTTAGACCACTTTCAGAAAATGATCATGGATTTCATGGTTCATCCGGAGAAATATGAGCATGCGTTTCAAGGCATGATGGCCTTGCAGTGGTTTACAGCCCTATTTACTTTTGTCTTGGGATCTTGGGCCTACCTGCATTACATTGAAAAACGTTCGATCTCAGAATTGAATGTGGGTGAAACCCCAAATTGGAAAATATTTTTATGGGCAATTTTGACCATTTTAGTTTCAATGCCTTTCATAGAATATGTCATTCAATGGAATCAAAATTTGATTTTACCGGCGGGTTTTGAGGAGTTGGAATCTTGGATGAAGACTTCGGAACAAAACATGTCTCAATTGACGAAATTCTTGCTAAACTTTACGTCCCCCACAGACTTTGCTATTGCGATTGCTGTCATTGGCGGAATGGCTGCCTTGGGCGAGGAAATCTTCTTTAGGGGCGTTCTTCAGTCGCTTTTTGAGCGCTACATTGGAAACGCACATGTGGCCATCTGGGTTACGGCTGCCATTTTTAGCTTCATTCACATGCAGTTTTACGGGTTTTTCCCTCGACTATTTTTAGGCGCCTTTTTTGGATATTTATATGTGTGGTTTAGAACCATTTGGGTTCCGATTGCCGCGCATTTTTTTAATAATGCTTGGACGCTTTTGATGCATTATCTATACCAACAAAAACAAATACAAATCAATCCAGAAGAGATGGGCGCCATGGTTCCTTGGTGGTCCGCTTTATTGTCAGTTGCATTGGTTGCCTTTTATATTAAGCGACTATATACGTATAAAACCGAATAATATGGAGGATTGGAAAATCATAGGGCAATCGAGAACGGGAATCGATTTAGAAGTCCAAAAAGGTTTGTTGGAGGAAATTCACCAAATTCCCGCCGTGGTGGTCAATAAAAAATTCAGCGCCTATGATTTAGGGACTTGGGAATTGTATGTGCACAAAGATGATTTTGAGCGAGCTGACCTAATTTTAAACAAGCAATAACATGGGTTTAAAAGAGATGAGTAATTTACAGCAGAGAGTGATTGCAGCGATTGTTGCCGTACCATTTTTGCTCTTTTGCGTGCTTTATAGCGATTACACTTTCTTAGCACTTTTTCTTTTTATTGGCGTTTGTGCCCAACTCGAATTTTACAAATTAGTGGGAAGTTTTGGGGGTAATTTGCCACTCACTTTTTATGGTACTTTTTGTGGCGTGGTCCTTCATTTATTGACTTTTTTTATTGAAAAAGGGGAAATCGGGTATCATAATTATTACATTTTATCGCCTTTGTGTGCGCTGATTTTTTTCATAAAACTCTATAAAGCCAAAGACGAAAAGCCCTTTAAAAATATAGCCTATACCTTTTTAGGGATTATCTATGTGGCATTACCTTTTGCGCTTTTAACGGTGCTGGCCTTCATCCAAAATGATACCTATGATCCTAATATTGTTTTAGGTTGTTTGTTTTTATTATGGGCCAGTGATTCTGGAGCTTATTTTGCAGGTACCAAATTTGGTAAAACGAAATTGTTTGAGCGGGTTTCGCCTAAGAAATCTTGGGAAGGAAGCGTCGGTGGTTTAATCGCAGCGATGGGGGTCGCTTACATTATTTCCATGTATTACACCAACTATGCTCCGTGGCAATGGTTCTCCATTGGGTTTATTATTGTGGTAGCTGGGACTTATGGTGATTTAGTGGAATCCTTATTTAAGCGAAGTATGAACATCAAGGATTCTGCGGATACGATTCCTGGACATGGAGGATTTCTAGATCGATTTGATGGATTACTTTTATCTATTCCTTTTATCATTACCTTTTTGAAATTATTTTCCTAAAAATGCGTTTAACTAATTTTAATGCTCAGCTCCGTATAAATTTCATTTAATTTGCAAGATGTTTAGAACCGTACTTATTTTTTCGCTTTTATTTTGTCTGACCATGGGAAAGGTATTTTCTCAAGGGCAGGATAAAACGATATTATTCCAAGTGCAAATTGTGGCCAAAAATGGGTCTGAGTTTTTACCCATGGCCTATGTGTATAATCCAAAAGCGGGTAGGGGTGCATTAAGTGATAATTTTGGCCGAGCAGATTTATTGGTTTTTCCGGGCGATAGCCTTGTTTTTACTTATATAGGCTATAAAAAGCAATATTACATCATTCCTAAATCGGAAAATCAGGTCCAACAAAAAATCATCGCCATGGATGAAGACTCCAAGATGTTGGCCGAAGTAAAGGTATTTCCTCATGCGTCTGAAGAAGAATTTAAACAAGCATTCTTAAATATGCGCTTGCGAGACGAGCGCCAAAGAGCCATTTTGGCCAATAACCTAGAGCAGTCTAAGTTGAACGTCTACGCACTCCAAGCAGGTTTAGGGGCGGCGTCTAATTTCCGGAATTTCTCGGATATGATGATCTCGGCTCAAGCTAATAAGTCCTTTTACGCGAGTCCTTTATTATCCCTGACTAATCCTTTCGCATGGATGAGTTTTATTCAATCGGTTAAAAATGGAGATTTGAAAAAGAAAGATTGGAAGAAGGCCTATGAATTTATGCCAAAAGAAAATATTTCTCGACAAATGTTTTTACGGGATAATTCAAAAAATTAAGGTCGATTCATCCGACTCGTTTTACTCATCTTTATCTATTTCAATTTGAATTCAATTCTTTAGTTGATCCAAGAATAAAAGTTCGGAAAATTATTTTATCGCTCAAAATCGAATCGTTTATCGCTCATATGATAGCTTTTGTGAGCGACAAATGGTCTTTCTATGAGCGTAAAATCAAAAAATAAGAAAAATAAAATGCGAGGAGCTCTAATTCCTTTCTCTAAATTATATTCAGTTAATTGCATTCAAATGGTTTATAATTTTGATTATTTTGGTAGTATTACTACTCTTTTTTAATATTTTTTAATCTATTTGAATAATTTAGTTTATATTTATCATAAAAATGGTAGTATGCTTACTGAAAACAGAACAAAAATAAACCAATTGTTGGCAATCATACCTCCGGGTGTTGTGCTACAATCTTCATGGTTATTAAATCAGGGATATAGCCTTGATTTACAAAAATATTATCGAAATAGTGGATGGCTAAAGTCCTTGGAAAATGGTGCTATGTTTCGAAGCAATGAACAGCCTAGTTATGAGGGTGGTATTTTTGCTTTACAACGGCAATCTGGACTTTCAGTACATCCAGGAGGAAGAACTGCGCTTGCGCTTCTAGGGAAAGCACATTATTTAGAATTGAATACTTCTCAAATATGGTTGTTTGGCGGGGAAAAGGAAAAGCTACCTGCCTGGTTTAAAAAACATAATTGGGGTCAACAAATTCATTATAAGTCAAGTTCATTTTTACCTATGGAACTGGGATTGACAGAATTCTCCTTAGCTGGATTTTCCATACATGTGGCATCCCCAGCTAGGGCCATCATGGAATGTTTGTATTTAGCTCCTGAAAATTTTGATTTAGTGGAATGCTATGAACTGATGGAAATCTTAAATGATCTTCGTCCAACGCTCGTTCAAGAGCTGTTAGAAGCGTGTACATCTATAAAAGTAAAAAGGTTATTTTTATATATGGCTGAGAAGCTTAATCATCCTTGGTATAAATATTTAAATCTGTCAAAAGTGGATTTAGGAAAAGGGAAAAGAAGTCTTGTGAAAGATGGTTTATATGTATCAAAATATCAAATAACGATTCCTAAAACACTGACAAATAATGAGCAATAATAATTATTACAAACAAGTAGCTTTGTTAATTAGTGTTATTCCTGAAATTGCTGTTGATTCTAGGTTTGCGTTGCATGGAGGAACTGCCATCAATTTGTTTGATCGTAATATACCAAGACTTTCGGTCGACATCGACCTTACATACATTCCGATAGAGGACAGAGAAACTTCATTTAGTAATATTTCAAAAGCACTAATAAATATAAAGTCGAGGATTGAAAAACGTTTTTTAACCTGTAGAGTAGAGCATAAAGAGGACACGCTTAAGCTGTTGGTGAGCAATTTTGAAGCAATGATTAAAATTGAAGTGAGTCAAATTATACGAGGGGTACTTGGTACAGTTACTGAAAAGACACTTTGTGAAAATGCACAAGAAAAGTTTGATACTTTCTGTACCATCCAAGTTGTATCAAATGGTCAATTATATGGCGGAAAAGTATGTGCTGCTATGGATAGACAACATCCTAGGGACCTATTTGATATGAAGCAATTATTTCAAAATGAAGGATTTACACAGGAGATTAAAGCGGGTTTTCTGTTTAGATTACTCAGCTCCGATCGTTCCATTCAAGATATACTTTTTCCAAATCTGCAAGACCAGCGTTTGGCCATGATTAATCAATTTGCAGGCATGTCGGAGCAACAGTTTACTATTGAAGAATATGAATTTGTAAGGGAAAGTATGATTAAAAAAGTGCAAAATTCATTAACAGAGGAAGATAAATTATTTATACTTGCTTTTAAGAATGTAGCTCCCGGCTGGTCAACCTATAATTTTGAAGCTTATCCTTCTATAAAGTGGAAACAGTTGAATTTGGAAAAAATGAAAGCCAATAATTCAGCAAAGCACAACGAGATGTATAATTCCTTAAAGAGAAAACTAAATGAGATTTAGTTCATAAACCAAACCCAGTTAATACTCCTGGAATTATTCAATTAACATTTTGACGAATATCTATTTAATTTTTTTAAAATGGATTTTAAATTAAAAACTGTGAATGAGCCAATGAGTCCATGCATAATAATTCAAAAAATTAAGGCTACGTTTTTGCAATCAATCATTAGCAATTTTTCTCGATCCACTCCTTCGGCGTCATCTTAAATTCGCTTTGAAAGGCCAGAAAAAAGGATGATTTATTCTTGAATCCACATTGTCTTCCAATGCCTTCAATGGACATTTTTTTGTGGGTACCCGCTTTAAACAATTCAATTGCATATTCCACGCGTTTACGTTTCCTGAATTCAGGATATGAAATGTTCAATTCTTTGTTGAAACAAAGGGAAACCCGTGTATGCGGGATATTTAGGTCTTTAGATAAGGAATATATGGAGAAATCAGTTTTCAAGTATGGCTTATTCGTTTCAATGAATTCAATTATACGATCTCGATCACTTAATGGTCCTTTAGACTCTTTAATGGAGAACTCAGGTTTATTAAAAGTTTTTTTAACAAGGCCTTCGATAAAATTGTAAATCGAGGATTTCGTTTGTAGGCCATAAATTATTTTGGGAAAGAAAAAAAAACTTAATGGAGTAATTAAGGTAAATAAATAATAGTATTCTGATTGACTTTTGTTTGATATTTGAAATACAATGCTAACATTACTTGAAAATTTTAGTGCTGTAAAGCTTAACAATAATAGTCCAAATAAAATGGAGATTGCAAATATGAATATATTGGAAATGATAAAGCGTCTATTTTTCGAATTAATTCTATTTTGTTTTTTCGCCCTAAAATAATACTTAAGAGCAAATAAAGTAAATAATATATTGGATAACGTTACGAGTAAAAATTGATTTTTTAAGGTTATTAATTGAAAATAAGTGGTAGGGAATTTATCGATATTTAAATTTTGTTTATGGGCATTAATGAAGGTTATTCTTTCTTCTGTGGATAATTGATAATAGGGCAATAAATTTAAAATGATTAATAATGCAGGAAAGCAAAAAAGTAGCAAATAGAAATCAAAAACTAGTTTTCCCTGAATTAAACTTTTGAAATAGTATAAGATCATCGGACCAACTAGATAGTCAATGGGATCAATAAAAAGAATCAAATCAGTAAAAGTGCGGTCATATTGCTGAAAAGTCAATAGTAAACCTGAAATCTGCCTTAAATTGAAAATGATAAGAATTAGGCACAAGTAAATGACCGATTTTTGTTCCTTCAATTGAAAATTCAACAAAAGTATACAAATAGAAAAGTTGATTAGAATTGATGTAAATAGCATAATAATTTTTAGAAACTAAATTATTTTTAAAACTAAATTAAATCGTCAAAGGTATTGATTCATTTTTTTTACATGGCCGATCAAAATTTTAAATGGTTCAAATTTATTTTTTTTACACCTTTTTTTAATTCAATCCGAATTTTATAAAATTTCTTGTATCAATATTTGCATCGACCAAACGATATAGGTCCAAATAAACTTGTGAACTAAAAAGACAGTGCATCTGTAAACCGATTTATAAAGACCACTGCCATTTTAATATGTTAAGTACATGGAAATTTTTGAAAAAACCGGATATATTTTTTTGAAACTACTTTATTACGCAGACAAAAATTTTAATCGAAATGGATATTCAGATTTTGATTATTTGGGTGATTTAAGCAGATATACCATGAGTGAATTGCAATTTAAATTAAGCCGTAATTGGAAGGAAAGGATTGTTTTATTTCCTAATCATCGATCTGTCAAGTGGAGTAAGGGTTACATTTCTTACACGCTATTATTCTCACTTACTGGTGAGTTTATCCAAATAAAAGAAGAAAAAAAGTTTCATCAACATACCATTTATGATTATTGCGTTCCGTTCCGTAGTCATAAAAATTAAAATTTGAATATATTTTAACAGGGAAAGCCGAAAACTGTATCCTAGAGTAGGCCACTTAAAATTAAATCCTATGAAAAATAAATTGGTCGCATGCGCATGTCTATCGTTTTTGTGCTTTAGTATGGCTTCTTGCTATACCATGTCCTACACCGTAGGAAAAGGTCCTCAAACAGGAGTGACGGTCGTTGAAAAAAATCATTATGTAGTCGCAGGTTTAGCACCCATTAAGACAGCTGATCCCATTAGGATGGCGGGAGACGCTAAAGATTACCAGGTAACGGTCAAGCATACATTTGTAGATGGCCTGATCAATTTTTTGACAAGTGGAATTTATACCCCCACCACTACAATTGTTAAAAAGTAGATTTAGCCACATAATTCTAACAGTCTATTGAATTAGATTTAAGAATGACCTATTCTGCGATTTTAAATCAAAGTGATTATTTGCTCACATTAACATAGTCTAACATGCAATCTTTGATAGGATGGCTGCAACAGTATTTAAAATGAAGATGCTTAATTAGACAATAGGAAATTGATAATTTAGAACTAGGGTAATATAAAGCCAAAGGATTTTATCTTTTGGCTTTTTTTTTGTAATCCTACGTGATGTGTTCGTTAAAATCAAAGTATATGACTTGAATTTGTTATGGTCATTAAAATTCACGTTGTCCGATTTGAAAATTTAATCATTATTTCACTTTTTCCTCAGGCCTTGTTATTTGCCTTCGATTAAAATGTAAAGCAAGGAATTCACGTGTAAGCCATCAATTATTTGCAGAACTAAATGAACCTTTCCATAGTATGAAATCATATTTTTTACACTGACAGTCAAAATTCAATATGGTGTAATTTTTATTTTTTTACACAACTTTCTAATTCTATCTGTTTTTTAAAGATTTTCTGGTTTCAATATTTGCATCGGCTTTGGAATTAAGCCCAGTTAAAATTATTTACCATTTATAATATTTACCATGAAATATAATTGTACCCGCAACATTAAAAGTTTATTATTTTTTGTTTTGTTTGTTTCACTTATTCCAACGGCTCACGCTCAGCAAATCAAACTCACCCAAGGCATTGCTATCACGGAGTTCAATTACCAAAACGAGCAGGGCCAAAATCTACAAGGGTTAAAGTCGGGCTCCGGCCTATCCTTTGCCTTAGCTATTCATAAATCCAGTTTAGTGGATTCAGCAAAATACAAATTAGACCAAACACCTTTTGCGATTTACTTAGGTCAAAACCCGACAGTAGCCAAACTGTTAAGTCTGATCAATTACGACCTGGGTATTCAGTTGACACAGCTGAACGCCGTAGGCGATATTCAAAACAATGCCTTTTCCTATCAAACCGATTACCTAGGTCTTCATGGAAAATTAGGCGTCAGGATTCCATTGCCTTGGAAGTTCTCACTGAATCTTCAAGGAATTGCAAGTGTCAACAAAATCGTTCATGGAAACCAATGGCTCATGAATCGCTATGTAGACCTAACTGAAGATGCACAATTCGCCCAAGTGAAAATGATAGCCGGCTATGGCGCTGAATTCGAGAAAAGATTTTCGGATAAGCTAGCCGGCTTCTTTTCTTACCAACAAACCCAGACGATGAATTCAAATCCAGTGGGTCAGTCAACATTACACTTCAAACCAACAATCTTCTCAGTAGGCATACGCTTACTTAATTAAATCCGCCTAAATAATTAAATCCGCCTATGTATCGCATATATACCCTGATTATTTTATTACTCGCCGCTCACTTAAGCCAAGGCCAATACTTAAAAATGGCCACGATCTCTTCTTGGGGTGGTACAAGCTCCTCAGGCAATTATATGTCCCAAGTCGTAGGTCAGTCGAGCGTCATCGCTGGAACCGAAAGCAAACAAGGAACGGTGTTCCGACAAGGCTTCAAACAACCGTTTGGGCTTCAAAAAACGATCGCTAAAGCCAATACACTTCCATTTTATTCGGAGGAAATTCCTTGGTCTTTTGAAACATTTCCGAACCCCTTTTTGGATCATTTAACCGTTCGTTTTGATCGACCTACGAGCTACCCTGTCGTTTTGCAAGTCTATGACAATCAGGGACAAATCGTCTGGCAAGGAGATTATCCGGAGAAAATTAAAGAAATAAGATTGGAGAAATTCCAGGACATTAAGATCGGAAAATACATTTTAAAGGTATACCAAAAAGATAAGGTTATTAATCAATCGCTCATCAAACAAATTAATTAGTACTAAACCAATTCTAAAAAAAATGAACATGAAAAATCAACAGAAAAAAACGAATTCAATAACCTTGATGACATCGCCGCAAGTCTTTTTTTAAACCTAATATGACCATAGCGTTTTATTTTCTTATTCACAATAAAAATGAATCTATTCCTCAAGACCCTCTTCATAACTGATTATATCGTGCAAATATTAGCCGATTTATATGGCCATTTTAAGCACATTGGAGAATTTTCATTTTAAAATAGTATGTTTTTAACAATAGTCACCATGAAAAAAAATTTATTACTAACCCTCGTATTTACCCTAATAACATGTATTGGCCTTTTAGGTCAAACAAGCAATAAAACCCTGAACTACCAAGCGGTCATTTTAGACCCTAAGGCGATCGATATACCGGGAGCTAGCATTGTAGGTCAGCCCCTAAGCAAAGGAAATGTGTGTTTGCGTTTTAGTTTATTGAACGCGCAAGGAGGATTGGACTACGAAGAAACCCAATCAGTCACCACCGATGAGTATGGTTTGGTGAATGTGTCTATAGGAGCAGGAGCACAAGCTCAGGCTAGCAATAGCACAAGCATTTACAGGAGCTTTGATAGTATATTATGGAACTCAAGTGTGAAGAGTTTAAAAGTCAGTGTTAGCTACGATGGATGTAGCAGCTTTAAACAAGTAAGTTCGCAAGCCTTAACTTACACACCCTATGCACTCTATGCGGAATCGGTAGAATATAAGAACGTACGCGAGGCACCTACAAAACTTTCACAGTTCAGTAATGACGCGGGTTACTTAATTCCTAAGGATCTAGATCCACTCAAGACCGAAATTACATTCAATGCAAGTCAGCTCGCTGCGGCCAACCAAACGATTGCCGATAACAAAAAGAGCAGTGATGCGGCATTTTTGATTGTCAATCAAAGCATTACCAGTTTGGATGTGAAGGTAGCTGAGAATACAAGCTCCATCGGTACAATCAATACAAAAATAACGGACCAGCAAAATCAAATTTCTGATACTCGCAATCAGATTACAGCAGCTAATGCGAGATTAAATGACCAACAAAATCAAATTTCTGATACCCGCAATCAGATTGCAGCGACCAACAATAGTTTAAATTCGCAGATAGGAGATTTGCAAGGCCAAATCAATACGGAATCTTCTATTGCAAGAGCAGCTGAATTATCCTTAAGAAATAATGTTGCTGCAAATACAGCTAGCATTGCGTCAAATACAAATGAGATGGCTTTAAAAGCTGACATTGACAATCCTAAATTTACGGGCATTGTCGCTATGGGCACATCGAATCCATCTACTTCGGCTGTTTTGGACATTAACTCGACCTCGCAAGGTATGCTTATACCTAGAATGACCACTATACATCGTAATTCAATTCCAAGTCCGGCGAATGCATTATTGATCTTCAATACCTCTAATAACACATTTGAAGTATATAAATCATCATGTGCTTGTTGGGTTTCTTTAAGTGATGGCGGAGGTAGTGCTGCCACTAATTTGGAAAATAATGCACCTTCTGTCTCAACGATAAATTACAAAGGGATTTATAGAGCAGGGGGTACTGCCAATGTCGTTTATACTTATTCGGATTCAGAAAATGATGCAGAAGCAGCCACAACCATCCTTTGGGAAATTGCAAATGACAATATTGGAACGGCTAGAACTACGTATGGCACTAGTGCTAGCCCGACTTTTGGTGAGGCAGCTGCAGGTAAATATGTGCGCGTAAAAATAACTCCGAGAGCCGCAACTGGCGTTCTGAATGGAATTGACTATTATGGTGGATGGACTTTAGTCGATGCAGCTACTGTTCCATATGGTACCGCGGTCAGTATTTCAGGCAACGCCGTACAAGGAAGTTTACTTACTGCTTTATATACTTTTAATGGGGGTTCAGGGACAGAAAATACCTTAGGATCTACCTATACTTGGCAAACCGCTACTAGTAATAAAGGGGCCAATACACAAACCATGTCGATCCCAGGTGGGGGTGCTATTTTTGATAAAACCATTAGACCTGCTATTAACGAAGTCAATAAATACATTCGTTTTGGGGTAAGAGCAAAAGACAATGCATCAGTAACAGCCTCTAGCTTTGTCTTTAGTGACTGGGTAGGTCCGGTAAATTTAGCTACTGAAGCTGCGCCACTGGCAACGAATGTAAGCTATAGCCCAGCTCCTGGAACCGGTGTGGAATTGAAAGCTAGTTATACGTATGTAGATGCAAATAATGATCCTGAAGGAACTAGCCTTTATCAGTGGTACACGGCAAGTGATGCGAATGGAGCAAATAAAGCCGCTATTAGTAATGCGACAACACTGAATTTCACTCCCACTTCTACGCAAGCAAATAACTACATTGGAATAGGTGTTACGCCTAAAGCGAGTACCGGAACCACTACAGGTACTGAAGTGGTGTATTACAGCACAACTCCTTCAGTTGCTGCGGCCAACTTTACCATTGAATCGGTTACTCAAAGCTCCACTAATTTTTCCATCAATCGGGTGATGGATGCGACGGATTATATCACTTTAAGTATCAATGTAACTTCACCAGGTGCAATTGCTTTTAGCACTCCAACAGTAAATGGATATTCGTTTAGCAACGGAGGTGTATATGCTACAGGTGCACAAAATGTAATTTTATATGCGAAAGGGACACAGGCCGCTTATAATGCGAATGGTGATAATTTTACGATTACCGCTGTGGGATCATCTCCTCAAACAAGGACGATCACTATAAAAAATGCCGGTACGGGTACTGTTTTAGTAAATAACGTTCCAACAGTAAACAATATAAATTACAAAGGGCTATATCGTGTAGGTGGTACCGCAAATGCAGTATATACCTATGCAGACACAGAAAAAGACGCGGAAGGTGCAACATCTATTATGTGGGAAATTGCAACAGATAATCAAGGGACTGCTAAAACCACCTATAGCACTAGCGCAACACCCACTTTTGTCACTGCGAATGCTGGGAAATATGTTCGAGTAAAAATTACCCCTAGAGCAGCAACGGGCCTCTTAAATGGGCTTGACTATTATGGAGCATGGACTTTAATTGAGGCAGCAAGTGTGCCATATGGTACTAATGTTAGTTTAACTGGTAATCCCGAACAAAGTAGCTTATTGACAGGATCTTATACCTTTAATGGCGGAACAGGTATTGAAAACACAGTTTTGGGTTCTACTTTTAATTGGCAATCTGCTACAAGCGATAAAGGGGCCAACACGATTACAATGGTCATTCCAGATGGTGGTATAGCTTTTAGTAAAACAATTAAACCTACCATCACAGAAGTAAATAGATTCATTCGTTTCGGGGTGAGAGCAAGGGATAATGCTTCCACTGCAGCTACAAATTTTGCATATAGTGACTGGATAGGACCAATCACTTTAGCGCCAGAAACAGCTCCTACCGCTACAAATGTTACTTTATCGCAAGCTCCCAATACAAATTTAGAGATTAATGGTTTATACACGTATAATGATATTAATAATGACCCTGAAGGGGCAAGTGTTTATCAATGGTATACTGCAACGGATAATCAAGGAGCGAACAAAACTGCCATTAGTGGAGCCACATCTCAAAGCTTTTATATAGACAATTATAAGATTGGTTCATTTATTGGTTTTGGTGTAACGCCTAAAGCACTTACGGGTAATCAGACTGGATCTGAAGTGGTGTATTTTAATCCAACTGCCACAACTTTATCCGTTCCATTAGCATCTAATTTAAGTTTTAGTGGAAGTAAATTAACAGGTTTAGTGGGGAATACCTTAACGGGGACCTACACCTATACGGCTAATGGAAGTAGTGGAACAGAAGCGGGTACAATACAAAAATGGTATACAGCAAATAACGCTACCGATGCTGGAACATTAGTGGGTACAGGCAATACATATTCTCCCACTTCCGCTGATTTTGGAAAATATATCATTTATGAAGTAACACCTGTTTCAAGTACTGGTGCAACAGGGGAAGCTAGTAGAATTTCACGCTATGCAGGAACTGAAATTCTTGGTTTTACTTCTCAGGCAGTTCAGGCGGCATATTCTTTAAGAAAATTAAAAGCCTCCTATACTGGTAATGCCATACGAGTAAGAAGAAGTAGCGACAATACGACAAGAGATATTGGCTTTACTTCAAGTGGTTTACTAGATGAGGCTGCCGTTACTAATTTTGTAACTAATAATGGAGATAATCTAACCGCAAATGGCTTCGTTTCCATCTGGTATGATCAAAGTGGAAATGGCAGAAATGTAAGTAACGCAACTCTTAGCGAACAACCAATTATAGCAACAAGTGGTACAGTTGAAAAATACAATGGATTGCCCACAGTTAAATTTGTTAGAACTTCATTTAATAGATTATTTTTATCTACAAATTTTAATGACAGATTCTATGCAACGTCTGCAATGGGTGTTTTTGCATATACTGCATCAACAACTTATTTAGATTATGATGGACTTTTAACTTCTACAGATGTTGATGTGAACACTATAAGAACCATCGCACTTTATGGCGAAAAAAATACTACTTCTTTAAATGGATTTGGAAATCCAACAGTCGCTACAGCTACCTTTTATAGAAATAAAGTAGCAAGAGCAATCACGTTATTAGAAAATGGACCAATCGGAAACCTAAGTGTGGTGTATTCCGAATATCCAACTAGCTCAGTTAATACTGAAAATAGATGGATTGGAGTGCAAATTGGTAGAGATAGAACTATACTAGAACGAAATTGGGGAGGACCAGTGTCGGAATTAATTCTTTTCGAACAAAACTTCAGAGAATCCAATTATGTGGAGGTGTTAAAAATACAAGATGCACAGATGTTGTATTATTTAGGAAAATAAAAGATTCCCTTTCGAGCATTGCTTTACCATATCAAAAGCAATGCTCGAAGTGGGGTTCATTATTACCGATTTAAAAAAATGGAACGGTAAAGCGGCTAAAGATTATTTCGTATACGGAACGCCTACGTTTATACTTTTGGATAGTCAGAAAAAAATCATAAAAAAAGGAAGTAGTTTTGACATGCTAAGCGCCAAATAAGCCCAAAACCATCTCCCTTATTAAAGAAGGGATTTGAGTTTACTTGATAATTTTTAGAACTAGGATTATTTAAAGCTAGGAACTTGTAGTTCCTAGCTTTATTGTTTTATTAAACGAACAACAAATACAACTTCGGCCACCACTTATGCTTATAAAACCACCCAAATTGGTACAATTAGAGGCACTGACACAAAGAATCTTGCTTTCTCTGTTCGTTGCCTTAAAGATTAATAAGAGATCAAGTCCCTATCCATTCTAGGATAGGGACTTATTGATTTTCTCCTTAAATGACTTGTAATTAAACGAAATGAAAAAAATACTAACCTTTCTTGCCCTATTTGTTTTTTTGCAATCCTACGCACAAGAAAGTATTGTCATTAAGGGAGAATTAAAAAACAATAGTCGATTTGCAAAAATGGTAATGAGTAAGTTCAGTGTGGGGAGTTTCCCCATTGCTGCAGTGCCTATTCAAGAGGGTAAATTTAGTGTATCAGTACCAATGGCTATTGAACCCGGTATTTACCGCTTTCAATATAACCAAACCGCCAACGATTATGTTGACCTCATTATCAATGGAAAAGAAAAGGAAATTGAATTTTCAATGGATCTTTTATCGATTGAAAATAAATCCCCGCAGTTTACGAAGTCTAAAGAAAATAAAATGTGGTACGGCTATTTAGCACAAAGCCAAAAACAACTTCAAAAGATAGAGCTACTAAACCAATTTCTAGGGGCATATCCAAGTGTTAAAGATAAAATTGTCGTACAGGGTTTACAAGCCTTATCAATAGAGAAGGGGAACTATGTTAAACAAAAAAACTTGTTTTTAAAGCAAAATGCGACTACTTGGGCTGCGCTGATTGTAAAAAATAAGCCCTATTATTTCACTAATGCGAAGGATGATTGGCGGATTCAAAATTTGGAAAAACAGACTCATTATTGGGATCAAATAAATACCACTAACCCTAAGCTCATCAATACTCCCTTATATGTGGAGCTCATTTTAGAATATCTGAAATACTACATGAATCCTGAAATGAATTTCAGTGAAGCTGAGATGAATGAGGGTTTCAAAAAATGTGTAGACACCATTATGGCAAAATTCAGTGGCAATAAGGAAACCGAGAAATTTGCTTTGAAATACTTACAATTAGGCTTTAAAGAGATCGATAAAAGTGAGGTATTGCAATACATTGATCAAAAATACCAAACAATGGCTCTTCAATGCCAAGATGATGTTGAAAAATCAGCTTTTGAAAATCGAATGGCCAGTTATGACGCCATGAAAGAGGGCAAAATTGCCCCTAACATAGCATTTGAAGATCAAACCAGTATGTACGACATAAAGAGTGAAAAAACACTGATTGTGTTTTGGGCAAGTTGGTGCCCTCATTGTACGGAAGAAATGCCCAAGGTAAATGAATGGGCAAAAGATCATCTGGACACAAAAGTTATTGCCATAAGTTTAGACGATAATAAAGCCGAATATGATTTAGCCATTAAACAATTGCCTAACCTTTCTCATCATACCGATTTAAAAAAATGGAACGGTAAAGCGGCTAAAGATTATTTCGTATACGGAACGCCTACGTTTATACTTTTGGATAGTCAGAAAAAAATAATAAAAAAAGGAAGTAGTTTTGATATGCTAAGCGCCAAATAAGCCCAAAATCATCTCCCTTGTTAAAGAAGGGATTTGAGTTTACTTGATAATTTTTAGAACTAGGATTATTTAAAGCTAGGAACTTATAGTTCTTAGCTTTATTGTTTTATTAAAGGGCTAATAATTGTAAGACAAATTTAAGCTTTCTTCGGTATGAAATCAAATTTTTTACACTGAAAGTCAAAATTCAATATGGTGTAATTTTATTTTTTTTACACCTTTTTTCCATTTAAATCGAATGGAGTAAAATTCCTGATACACATACTTGCATCGGCTTTAAAGTTAAGCCCAATTAAAATTGTTTACCATGAAGTCTAATTGTACCCACAAATTTAAACGTTTGTTAATTCTTTTCTCTAATCCGTTAGCATTAGCCAAGGCCAATATTTAATAATGGCAATGTTCTTTTCATGGGGGGAACAAGCTCCTTAAGGAATTATATGTGCCAAGTAGGCCAGTCAAGCGTCATTGCTGGAACCGAAAGCAAACAAGGGATTGTGTTTAGGTATGTCTTTTTTTAAAATAGTATGTTTTTCACATTAGTCACCATGAATAAAAATTTATTACTAACCCTCGTTCTTATCCTATCAACATGTATGGGCCTATTAGGTCAAACAAGCAATAAAACCCTTAACTACCAAGCCGTCATTTTAGACCCTAAGGCGATCGACATACCGGGAGCTAGCATTGTAGGTCAGCCCCTAAGCAAAGGAAATGTGTGTTTGCGTTTTAGTTTATTGAACGCGCAAGGAGGATTGGACTACGAAGAAACCCAATCAGTCACCACCGATGAGTATGGTTTGGTGAATGTGTCTATAGGAGCAGGAGCACAAGCTCAGGTTAGCAATAGCACAGGGGTTTATAGGAGCTTTGATAGCATCCTTTGGAACTCAAGTGTGAAGAGTTTAAAAGTCAGTGTTAGCTACGATGGATGTAGTAGCTTTAAACAAGTAAGTTCGCAAGCCTTAACTTACACACCCTATGCACTCTATGCAGAATCGGTAGAATATAAGAACGTACGCGAGGCACCAACCAAACTTTCACAATTCAGTAATGACGCGGGTTACTTAATTCCCAAGGATCTAGATCCACTCAAGAACGAAATAACATTCAATACAGGTCAGCTAGCTGCGGCCAACCAAACGATTGCCGATAACAAAAAGAGCAGTGATGCGGCATTTTTGATTGTCAATCAAAGCATTACCAGCTTGGATGTGAAGGTGGCTGAGAATACAAGCTCCATTGGTACCATCAATACAAAAATAACGGACCAACAAAATCAGATTTCAGACACCCGCAATCAGATCATAGCGACTAACAATAGTTTAAATTCGCAGATAGGAGGATTACAAAGTCAAATCAATGCTGAATCTACTACTTCAAGAGCAGTTGAATTAACTTTAACAAACAATTTAGCAGCCTTAACAAACAATTTAGCAGCCTTAACAAACAATTTAGCAGCTAAAACAACTAGTATTGCGTCAAATACAAATGACATTGATTTAAAAGCTAATATTGCCAATCCTAGATTTACAGGCACTGTAGCTGTGGGCACATCGAATCCATCTACTTCGGCTGTTTTGGACATTAACTCGACCTCTCAAGGAATGCTTGTGCCTAGAATGACTAGTACAGACCGTAATAAAATTGTAAGCCCGGCGAATGCATTATTGATATTCAATACTTCTAATAACACATTTGAAGTATTTAAAAGTACATGCTCCTGTTGGGTGACGATAAATGATCATGGAAATACGGCTGCATCAAACTTAGTAAATACGGCTCCCACCGCTAATTCATTAAATTACATTGGAAATTTTAGAGCTGGTGGTACAGCAACGATTGTGTATACCTATTATGATGCACAAGGAGATGCACAAGGAGCAACAACCCTACAATGGGAAATAGCTAACGATAACTCAGGTACTTCTAAATCCAATAAGAGTACAAGTGCTTCCGTAACTTTTGGACCTTCTGATGTTGGTCGTTATGTGAGAATAAAACTTACACCAAGAGCAGCTACAGGTATTTTGAATGGAATAGCTTATTATGGTGAATGGAAATTGATTTCTTCTAGTACGGTACCTTATGGATCTTCATTATATACTACAGGTACGGTAGCTCAGGGAAGTTTACTTACAGGAACGTATACTTTTAACGGTGGATCGGGTGTGGAAAACTCATTGGGATCCGTCTACAATTGGCAATCAGCAACAAATAATCTTGGTTTAGACATTCAAGACCTTGCTATTCCTGAAACTACACCACCACAAACCATTCCTACTCATACCACTACAATGACACCGTTAAGTACTGAAATTGGCAAGTATGTTCGTTTTGGTGTAAAAGCAAGGGATAATGCTTCTTTTTCTGCCACTGATTTTGTTTACAGTAACTGGGTTGGACCTGTTACTTTAGCTGTAGAGGCAGCACCGGTTGCTCGTCATGTTAATTTTAGTCCTGCGAATCCGGGTACTAATGTGCTCCTTACGGCTAATTATTCCTATTCAGATGCCAACGAAGATCCTGAAGGATCAACCGTGTTTCAATGGTATACTGCTGATGATGCAAAAGGAACGAATCAAACCGCTATTGCTGGAGCAACTGCTGCAACTTTCACCATAACCAATGCTCAGGCAAACAAATTTATTGGTGTTGGTATTACGCCCTTAGCAGCAACTGGTACTAGAACGGGTACACAAGTAGTGTATTATGATCCAGTAGCTTCAGTAGGTACAGCTAATTTTACAATAACGGGTGCTACACAAACATCGAATAACTTTTATATTAATCGTGTGATGGATGCATCAAATAATATTTCTGTTACCATTAATGTTACTAGTGCTGGAACAATATCTTTTTCAACTACAACAGCGAATGGTTATTCTTTTAGTACATCTGGCACCTATACAGTAGGAGCACATAATGTGTTATTAACAGCGACTGGAAAACAAACTACGTATCATGCAGGTGGAGATGATTTCACCATTGCAGGTGTGGGTGCTACCACACAGACTATTACTTTAACGGTAAGTAATGTAAAAATTGGAGCCGATTTTACCACACATTATAACGGTATTACGGCAGGGGTTTCTTCTAATTTCTTACTGGCTACATATACATCAGGTGAAACGTTTAATAACAATAGTACATGTTTCAGTAAACCTATTTCGACTTCTTCTTGCCTAGGTAGTACGGTTGCAATAGGTAGTAATACATACTCTATTGCCAACATAAACGGCCAATGCTGGATGACCCAAAACATGAATGAGTTACCAAATGCTATGGCGATAAATGCAAACGAATGGCTGGCAACAAAAACAGGAGATTTGGGCTTTTATGGATACTATAATACCACTCAAACAAATGGTACTTCTGGTTGGGCTATAACAGTGCCCGCAGCAGGCGAAGGATTATTATACCAATGGAGTGCAGCCATGCTAGGCAGTACCGCAGAGCGTGCAAAAGGAATTTGTCCTACAGGTTGGCACATACCCAGCGATTGTGAATGGATGTACTTAGAGCACGGACAAGGAATGTCATTGAGCAATCAAGTTATAGATAACAATTTTAGAGCTAACACTTCTGATAATCAAGGTGCACCAGGGAATAAACTGCGTAGTGCTGGTGCTGGGCAAACCAATGCCTCTGGTTTTTCAGGCTTGCTTGTTGGCAACCGCAAAATCGATGGTGCATTCGCAAATCGTTCGGATTATTGCACCTTATGGACTTCGTCTTCGATGAGTCCAACTACGGCTATCCTCCGCCTCCTCATCTCGGGATTCCGTGGCGTGGCTCGGAGCAACGACTATAAGGCGGGGGGCATAAATGTTCGCTGCCTGAAAGATTAATAAGCCAAAACCATCTCCCTTATTAAAGAAGGGATTTGAGTTTACTTGATAATTTTTAGAACTAGGATTATTTAAAGCTAGGAACTTGTAGTTCCTAGCTTTATTGTTTAATTAAATGGATAGCAAATAACATGATCAAGCCCATGTAATTTCAACCGATTTTAACCTTTTATTGAGCAACCATCTATAGATTTTTTTCGATCCACTCGGTGGGCGTCATCTTGTGTTCAGCTTTAAATGCTGCATAGAACCTTGATTTATTTTTAAAACCACAAACAGCCGAAATTCCTTCTATGGACATTTGAGCATGCATGCCCTCTTTAAATAGCTGAATCGCATGATTTATGCGTAAGCGATTTCTATATTCTGGATAGGGAGTTTTTAATTGCTTGTTGAAAAAGCCTGATACCGTCATTAGTGGAATATTTAACTCCCTGGAGAGGTCATGCATTGTAAATTGTGGATTTAAATAAGGCTTTTTCGTTTCAATATAGGTAAGTATAAGATCTAAGTCTGATTTTTTAGTTAACTCGACCACTACCTCATTATTCAAATTTGAGCTAATCGCCTTCTTTCTATTAACCTTTAATTTATCTAAAAACGATAATGGGTCCTTCTCATTATACAACCAGTTAGGTACAAAAAAGAAACTCAGGGGCAGTATCATGGATTGAAAAAATAAGTAATTATTATTCATCAGTTCTGGATTATAAAAACTAATCATTCCCACTTGATTTGATTTTATATTCAACAAAAACATGAGTACTAAACCGGGAATAATAGTTAGGATTGAAACAACAAAAATACGCGTCATTAAGACAGTAATTTTCTTTTTTAGATAAACCCCACTCCCCGCTTTCAATCTATTGATATAAATCGCCCCATAAAAGAAGAAGGCTGTATTATAGATAGATAAAAAGAGATATTGCTGTTTCACCGTAAGAAACAAGTAGCCTTTCAAAGGTTGACTTAATTCGTTCCCCATAAAATAAGCGACTCTTTCCTGAAATGGTAGGCCATAATAAGGAATTACATTAATCAGAAAAATCAGTGTTGGGATAGAAAAAAACAGTAAGTACCTATCCCAAACAAAAGCCCCCTTTATAATACTCTTAAGATAATAAAGAAAGAAGGGTCCTTGGAGAACAATTAGTGGTATCAAATGGTACACTAAAGCAAAGGTAGTGGGATCATGGGTTGTATTGAGATTAAATAGGCCATATTGGGTCAAGGCCTTATCTAAGATAATAAATACAAGATAAACAACCCCCTTGTTCTGATTCCAGTGATTGACTAAGAAAATAAAGGATATAATTAATACGAGAATAATCGAAGTGTATAACATAGTGATGATTAAATAGAATAATTTCGCAATTTTAGTTCAAATTTTAAAAATCAAATAGATGTATCAACTTTGGTTTTTGATTCATTTAATATGCGGAAAATCAGGGTTTCTTTTATTTTAGGGTATAGTTTTTAAATTTGGCAACAATTTGAGGTTTTAAATCGAAACGTGGGCAGGATTTTAATGAACCAATTCAAGGAATCGTACGAATGATCAAAATATTCCTGGCTATATATTCTTAAAGTTTGTTGATTCTCTTTCATGCTCAATAATTGCTAAATTTTTTTCGATCCATTCAGTGGGCGTCATCTTGTATTCAGCTTTGAAGGCTGCATAGAACCTTGATTTATTTTTAAAACCACATACCGTTGCAATTCCTTCTATGGACATTTTAGCATGTATGCCCTCTTTAAATTGCTGAATCGCATGATTTACTCGTAAGCGATTTCTATATTCTGGATAGGGAGTATTTAACTGTTTGTTGAAAAAGTTTGAAACCTTTAAATATGAAATATTTAACTCTCTGGAAAGGTCATGTAATGAAAATTCTGTATTCAAGTAGGGTTTTTCCTTTTCTAAATACTCCATTATTTGCACTGAATCGTCGGGTAAATCACCACTTAGTGAATGATTATTCTCGAGAGTGCTATTTTTTCTGTTGGCAAAAATCGTTTTAATGTAATGGACAATAGAAGCATTTGGATTAAACCCATAGATTAATTTAGGGAATAGTAAGAAGCTCAAAGGTGTAGTCAAGGTAATCAAATAAAATATTTCTAAATTATTATTATTGGCTAATCGGAAGGCTAAATCAGCTTTTAAAGGTGATTTAACCGAAGCATAAATGATATACAAAACGTGAGGAAGTGAGCAAATCGAAATGATGTATACTATTGAACGCATAATTTTTGCAATTTTCGGCTTCATCAACACATTGCTTTTCTTTTTTTGTAAATAATACAAGGTGTACAGAATAAAACTAATATTGGATATAGGAATGAATGCCCGTTGGATCTTGTAATCAAATAACAATACATACTCTTTTGGAAAATCCCTAAAATAAGTATTTTCAACAACCATATTAATAAAACGAAACTTTTCTTCTAGACTCAATTGATAATAAGGAAGCAAATTTAAAAACATTATAATGCTTGGTAAACATAAAAGTAAAAATCGAACATTAAAGACTAATTTATTATGATAAACACTTTGGCCATAAAAATAAACAGTGGGCCCTATCAAGTATGCCAAAGGATCCGTTTGAAATAATAATAGGGTCAATACATTTACACTAGAATGGCTGTTAAGTAAAATCCCTGTAGTCAATCTCAAATTATATAATAAAAAGAATAAGCAGAGGTATAGTACAGATTTTTGTTCTTTCCATTGAAAATTAAATAGAAGCAAGCAGAGAAATAAAATTAGAAACGCGGAGGTAAAAATCATTTTAGTTTTTTTTTACTTATGAAGAAGAAACAAAATATTTAATACAAATCACAAATCAAAGGTATCGTTTTGTTTAAAATTAAACTAACTACTATTTTTCATCTTTACATCGAAATATAAGCTGCCTATTTCCCATTCAT
>JBIKRO010000099.1:0-8951 GCA_044349095.1 Aquirufa sp.
TTAAAGTGGCACGCGAGCTGGGTTCAGAACGTCGTGAGACAGTTCGGTCCCTATCTGTTGTGGGCGTAGGAATATTGACAGGTTCTGACTTTAGTACGAGAGGACCGAGTTGGACTGACCGCTGGTAAATCAGTTGTTCTGCCAAGGGCATAGCTGAGTAGCCACGTCGGGACCAGATAAGCGCTGAAAGCATCTAAGTGCGAAACTGACCTGAAGATGAGTATTCCATGAAGGGTCCGTGTAGACGACACGGTTGATAGGCTACAGATGTAAAGGCAGTAATGTCAAAGTCGAGTAGTACTAATTACCCGAAAGCTTACCATTTTTTAAACTTTTACTTTTTAATTTATCTCACAATATGGAAAAAGGCTGATTCAATTAGGCAAAAAACACGTGTGCATACTTTATGTACGCTTAGGTAAGCCAACAAATCGAACCAGCAACCTTGATAAGAATATGGAGCCGATAGGACGGGTGTTCACCTCTTCCCATCTCGAACAGAGAAGTTAAGCCCCGCACCGCTGATGATACTGGGATCAAACCCGGGAAAGTAAGTAAGCTCCAAGTTATTAAAAGACCGCATCGTAAGATCGCGGTTTTTTTTTGCCCCAATAATACCTGTTACCTAATACCTATTACTTATTACCTAATACCTGTTACCTAATACCTATTAATTTTACCTACTACCTAATTACCTGAATTTTCATATCTTTGCCCCATGACCATTCTATACATTTCCATCGCCATCCTGGTAAGCGCTGCCCTAACCTATCTCCTACTAAACGGCAAAATAGCTTTACTAAATAACCAATTAGCTCAAGCAGATGCAAACCAAAACAAAATCACCCAATTAGAAGCCGATAACAAAGCGATGTTTGGGAAATTATCCCAACTAGAAGGCCAAAATGAAACACTGAAACAAACAGTAGATAGCCAAAAAGCAGATGAAGAAAAGCTAAGAAAAATATTAGTGGACGTCAGTAACGATTCCGTCCTAAGGCAAGGAAAAATGTTGAGCGACCAGCAACAAGTTAAATTGAACGATGTATTAAATCCATTGAAAGAAAAACTTAAAGAATTTGAGGAAAAAGTCAACTTAGGTCAAAAAAATAGCTTAGAACAAAGCACCATTTTGATGGAACAAATCAAAAACTTGACCAGCCTAAATCAAACCGTGACTCAAAAAACAGAAGACCTAACCAATGCCCTCAAAGGCTCAAATAAGTCACAAGGAAACTGGGGTGAAATGATCCTAGAGCGTGTTTTAGAAAGCTCAGGCCTTAAAAAAGGTATGGAATACGAAACCCAATTTGTCACCAAAAATCAAATACAAGAGACCATAAAACCAGACGCAGTCATATTTCTGCCCGACAATAAAAACATCATCATCGACTCAAAAGTATCATTAACAGCCTATGAAAGATTTACAAGTGCTGATGATGGAACTATCGAAAAAGAACAAGCACTTAAAGACCATATCGAATCACTAAAATCACATATTAAACTACTTTCCGCAAAAGACTATCACACAAGTCTTGATCTTAACAGCCCAGATTTTACATTGCTATTTATTCCTATCGAGTCTGGCTTTGTGGCAACCATCAGCCAAGATTATAGTCTTTTCAACTACGCATGGGAAAGAAAAATAGTTTTGGTCTCCCCTTCTACCCTATTGGCGACCTTAAGGACCATCGCTTCCGTTTGGAAAACAGAATACCAAACCCGAAATGCAATTGAAATAGCCCGACAAGCCGGAGATTTATACGATAAGTTTGTAGGCTTTACCCAAGACATGGAAGATGTAGGCAAACACATTAAAAAAGCTGAAGATTCACACCAAAATGCCCTTAATAAACTGAGTACAGGAAAAGGAAATCTAGTCACTAGAGCCCAAAATCTACATAAACTTGGTGTTAAGTCGAACAAGAAACTGAATTCTGGCCTGATTCAAGAAGAAGAAGAAGAAGAAATTTAGGTAATAGGTATTAGATAATAGGTAATAGGTATCAGGTAATGCCGAATTAATTAATTAATTATTTTTTTAATATTACTTATTACCTAATACTTTTTACCCATTACTTATTACCTAATACCTAATACTTATTTCCTAATACCTATTACCTATTACTTATTACCTAATACCTATTTCCTAATACCTAACCTACGCTTTCTTTAAAAACTCAGTCCTCAATACCATCACGGATTTATCTACTTTGCCTTCAATTTCATCCGCATTATCCGTTAAACGAATATGTTTCACCATCGTGCCTCTTTTAATTATACCCGATGAGCCCCTCACTTTTAAATCTTTAATCACCGTAACCGAATCCCCTTCTTTTAGAATTGCTCCATTACTATCGCGAACGATCAACTCATCTTCTTCACTCATTTTGTCTAGTTTAAATGAATACAGGCACTTATAAATGACTATTATTTCTTATCCCACGAATTTTTATTGTTCCTAAAACCTAATAGTCTTTGTGCTAAATCAGGACGCTTCAGAAAAGTTAATCGATTGCGAATCCAATCTTTGTACTCAGGTTTGTACCAGAAAAAATATTTGTTTTGATTCTGCTTTTCTTCTTTAGTCTTAGCTGTTTTTATCGGCTGCAACGTATAAGGATGAACCCCCGAATAATAAATCACCTCGGCCACCGTCATAGGCGTAGGTGTAAAATCTTGCACCTGCTCTAAATGAAAACCTAAATCCTTCGTTTCAGCAGCTAAATTTGCCATGTCTTCTTCCTCGCAACCCGGATGTGATGAAATGAAATACGGAATTAAAGGTTGCTTTAAGCCAAACTTTGCCGAAATAGCATCATACTTCTTTTTAAAAGCATGAAAATATTTAAACGAAGGTTTACGCATAACACGTAAAGTGGCATCTGAAGTATGTTCCGGCGCTACTTTTAATCTGCCTGACACATGCCGAGTAATCAATTGCTCCATGTATTCATCATGGTTACCATCTTGATTATTTTTATTGAAATCATCTACTAATAAATCATAGCGAACACCTGAGCCCACAAACGCCTTCTTAATTCCTGGGTGTGCATCGACTTTCCGATAAATTTCAGTCATTGGCTTATGTGAGGTGTCCAAATTATTACAAATCACCGGGTGAATGCATGATGGACTCACACACCGAGCACAAATTGCCTCATCTTTTCCCTTCATCTTATACATGTTGGCCGAAGGTCCACCCAAATCAGAAATGTACCCTTTAAAATCTGGTGCTTTGGTAATCTGTTCAACCTCCCTCATGATCGAAGCCTCACTCCTCGAGGCAATAAACTTGCCCTGATGAGCTGAAATCGTACAAAAACTACAACCACCAAAACAGCCTCGATGCATATTCACAGAAAACTTAATCATCTCAAAAGCTGGAATAGGCCCACGCTTACGATACTTCGGATGAGGTAATCTAGTGTAGGGTAAATCAAATGATTTATCCATCTCAACCTCCTCCATCGTCTTAAATGGAGGATTAATAACTAAAATATCATCTCCAACAGCCTGTATAATTCGATTCGCTTGCCATTTATTAGACTCAACTTCCACAATCTTAAAGTTAGAAGCATATTTAATTTTATCTTCTAAACATACCTCATGACTAGATAACTCTACTGTCTCCCAATCCGTTGGCGGTAAAGGATCAGCCTTGGATTGTAAAAAAGCAACCTGATTAATGTGCGTTAATTCACGCAACTTTTTACCATCTTTCACCCCGCGCATAATTTCGCGAAGTGGCTGCTCCCCCATTCCATAGACCAACATATCCGCTCCGGAATCCACTAAAACCGAAGGAAACAATTTGTCCGCCCAGTAATCATAATGAGTTACTCGACGTAATGAAGCCTCAATGCCCCCGATTAAAACAGGCACATCAGGATAAATCTCCTTTAATATTTTGGAATATACCGTAGTTGCATAATCAGGCCTAAATCCTGATTCTCCCCCAGGTGTGTAGGAATCATTCGAACGCAAGCGCTTATTTGCCGTATAATGATTCACCATCGAATCCATACAACCAGCCGTTACACCGAAAAAATACTTGGGTTTACCTAATTTTTTGAAATCTCGTAAGTCATCTTGCCAGTTGGGCTGCGCGACTATCCCCACCTTCAACCCCTCACTCTCCATAATTCTACCAATCACCGCGGTGCCAAAAGCAGGGTGATCCACATAAGCATCCCCCGAAATCAAAATAACATCAAGCTCATCCCAGCCTCTTTTCTCTACTTCCTTTTTAGTCAAAGGCAACCAGTCGGTAATCGGTCTTTCATCCATTAGACAAAATTAATTCAAAAACAGTGTTTAACCTATTTCAAAAGCTTTGCTTTTAAATAATTTGCCGTGGCATTAAATACTTTCAATGTATTTGAAAATCTAAACCAATGATGCGTATCGTCAACAATAACCATGGTCTCCACAGCTACTTTGCGTTTCATTAATCGGTTCACCAGATCAACACTCTGATTAAATGAAACATTGCGATCATCATCCGCATGAATAATGAATACTGGAGAAGTCCAAGTAGCAAGAGAAGATACGGGTGAAGACCTAAACGACAAGCTAGCAGCCCATTCAGCATCCGGAGCTTTATGAAATTCATCAGCCAATGGTTCTGCTTTTAATTGGTTTGCCCAATCATGAACACCGTGAATATCAACTCCGGCCGCAAATAATTTCGAATCCCTTGCTAAGCCTAAAGCTGTTAAATAACCTCCATAAGAACCCCCATATATGCCTATTTTTTTCGCATCCACATTCGATTGAGTTGCTAACCACTCGCCCGCTGCTTTAATATCCAAATATTCTGAGGCTCCTAAATGCCCAGCTGATTTAGGGTGTTGGAATTCATACCCATATCCAATACCCAACCTGTAATTGACAGATAAAACTATAAATCCAAGATTGGCTAAATATTGATTCAATGCATACGCATTTGCGTAATAATCAGAATAATGCCAACCTAAAAGCATTTGCCTAGGAGGACCACCATGCACAAAAATAATGGCAGGTTTTTTCTGTGTGCCATTTGAATTATCGAAGATTTGAGCGTGTATCGATAAACCATCCAAAGATTTAAATATTACTTGCTTAGGTTCAACGAGAGATTTTTCAGGGTATTCCGCTGGAAATAATGAAGCTGTTAATGATTTTACTGACGCAACATCAGATTTGAATACTACCTGAGGTGCTTTTTGGGGAGTAGAAGCGATGTAAACAATTCCTTTACTATTTGCCAAAGCTAACGCAGTCCATTCATTGCCATTACCTGGGGTTAATACTTTCATATCAGCTTTGTCGACAGACACCTGAACAATATGTCTTCTATCCTTATCTAAAGCATCAGGACCTGTATTTGCATCACATAAAAGACTTTTTCCATCCATGCTTAAACTCACATGTTCCACCATGAATTCACCCGGTGTCAGTAACAGAGGCGTGCCACCCGAGGGAGCAATGGAATATAAATGAGGCCAACCATCATGGTAAGAAGTAAATGTGATCACATTAGGCGTAGCCCAAAATAAATTTGTCGACCCGTGAGTAGTAGGCAAAGATCCCCGATTTGTTTTAGGAGCCTCCCAAACCATTTTAGAGTTTTCCCCCGTTATAGGAGCGGTTCGGATGCTCCAATAAACTTTTTTTCTTTGGGTTAATGAATCAGACTGACCACCCAAAGCTAGCGTACGAATAAATGCTATACTTTTGCCATCTGGAGACCAACGAGGGCTGATGTCACGAGCAAATGACGGATCAATCCATTGGATTTGATTATTCCCAATCGTCAGCGATCCAATAAATGAATGATCTCCCCTATTCGCCACAAAAACAACTTTTGAGCCATCTGGTGACCATTTTAATTGAGATACATTACCCCTCGTTTTAAACAATTTAACAGGGGCTTCTAAGAAATCCTCATTTTTATTAGTATCCAATTTACAAATCCAAGGCTGACCTTCTTTAATGAAAGCGACTACATCATTTTTAGGAGAAATAACGGGTTCATCCCCTTCTGAAATAATTCGAATAGGTCCACCCGCAAAGGCTATTTGCATCACGCGAACCGTTTGGGGCTCAAGATTTCCAAATGGATTAATTGGTTTTAAATGATCAAAATTAGCTCCATGATCTCCTCCTCGTACAAATAAAACCCATTTTCCATCATCTGAAATGGATATCGATGTTAATTCTTGCCCATCATCATCCGTAAAAGATGTTAATTTTCGAGGTTCGAAACTTGGCCCTTCAGCCACATAAATATTGCGAATTCCTTTTTCATCCATAGCCCAAGCAATCTTATTGCCTTTATTTGAACGGATTAATTCGGTAGGAAATGGATGTGATTTAATGGCCTCAAACGTGAAGTTTTGTGCCTGACTAAACCCATTAATTGCAAACAATACAATGAATAAAATGGATGATAAGAAACGGAGCATGAAAATCTAATTTAAATGAATTCAGAAATTTACTTTAAATTTATACTAATATTATTAAATATCATTGCTTCGATTAATTTTATCTAAATGACACTTTCCATCGTAATTGTAAACTATAAAAGTGAATCTCTAATTCTAGATTGCTTACGAAGCATTTCCACGCACACTAAAAATATTTCCTACGAAGTTATCGTGATTGATAATTCTTTTGTCAAAGGAAAAAACACTGATGTGCTGAATGAATTTCCAGCAACGATATGGGAAGACTTGGGTTATAATGCAGGCTTTTCAAAGGCAAACAATAAAGGAATAAATTTAGCCAGTGGTGAAAATGTTTTGTTTTTAAATGCAGATACAATTTTGGTGGATGAATCGATTGAAAAAGCATTAATTTATTTAAAATCAAATCAGCAAAATGTTGCCGTAGGTGCCATGCAAATCGATGTTCATGGAAATCAAATTCCATATTTCAGGACTCAAAATGAAATCAGAAGGCAGTTATTCATCCTTCCTAATTCTAAATTCCTTGAAAATGTTTTTCAAAATTTGTTACCCAAAGAATCATTTGAAAATAATAACGAAACAAATAATTTAGTTGGCGCATTTTTATTAGTTAGCAAAAAAAATGCAATAAAATCAGGCCAATGGGATGAAGACTTTTTTCTTTATGCGGAAGACGTAGAATTCTGCCAAAGGCTCTCGAAACTTGGAAAATTATTATATTTTGATGATGTTAAAATCATTCATTTAATTAATGAAAACCCTTATAGGAATAAAAATACTTCATTTGTCAACCGTTTTAATTTGCAAGTCCAACTTTCAAATTTATTATGGATAAGAAAAAGTTACGGGGTTTTAAGCTATCTAATCATCATGATTAATTATTGGGTACTGCTGCCCATTTTTTGGATTTGGAAAATAATCATTAATATATCAAACAAGAAATCTGAACGAAGCAACATTAGTAACCAAGTAACCTTTTCTAAAAAAGTATATATTTTAACTAAATATTTACCGAAAATTATTTTTCTGACCAAAGGTCCCTTGAAAATTACTGAAGAAGAGAATTTGATCTAAAAGTTTGTAATCTATTTGAGGGCTTTATTAAAATGACAAAAATCATGATAAACTTCCAAGCATAATTTTATAAATTCGCCTTACTACAACCTATAAACATATTTAAATTGATCTACAGTTCAGCCATTCTAGAGGAGATCTTACGTTTTGCAAATCCAACAGAAACCGTTTGGATTACATCAAAATCGAAAGGAATTGCCAAGGAACTCGCCCTAGCGTTTGTCATGACCCCACGATTTATTTCAAAAACTCCGATAAACAACCCAACAAATATCATTGACGGTTGGTCCTGGCAGGATTATACACTTGAAAAATTAGTTCGTATTTATATTGTTTGCCTACTATCTGAGAAAGATGGTTTAGACCAACTTAATTTGTTGTTTGACACAGCAGAAATCAATGAAGCGGTCGCCTTGCACTCAGCGATGCCTGCCTTAAAAAACCCGACTCAATTTTTATTAAGAGCCACAGATGCCGTAAGGTCTAATATGGGCTCCGTTTTTGAATCGATCGCTTTCGAAAATCCATATCCAAGCCTGTATTTTTCGGAATTAGCCTGGAACCAAATGGTTTTAAAATGCATATTTAACGACAAGGCCATTCACCGAATTTACGACTTAGAAAACAGGTCGAACCAAGCACTTGCTGATACTTTATCAGACTTTGCGCATGAAAGATGGGCAGCCGGCAGGCGAGTTCCATCCCAAGTTTGGCGATTAGTCCCCAAATTTATGAATGAAAATTTGCTGACCGATATTAATAAATTAGCACAATCAGATAATCCTAGAGATGTTCTGGCTGCACAATTGGTCAATAAAGAAATAGCCCAACCAGGAAGTACAAAGGGGCAATGGAAAGAATTAGAATTGCCCGAACCTATATATCAAGCTTAAAAATATGTGTCAAAACCCACATCAAAAGGAAATGAATCCTTCACATTTTGAAGGATCAACAGAAGAAAAAGAGACAGCAACTGTGGTCGATCATGATTTCATGAGCTACACGCAAGGAATGAAATTTTTCGATCCTCACATGCACATGAGCTCGAGGACCACAGATGACTACCAAGCATTAGCTGATGCAGGAGTGGTTGCGCTGATAGAACCGGCGTTTTGGTTAGGCCAACCGAGAACTGGATTAGCGTCATTCAAAGATTATTTTTCAAGTCTTGTGGGTTGGGAGCGATTCCGTTCGTCCCAATTTGGCATCAAACATTATTGTACCATTGGTTTGAATTCTAGGGAGGCCAATAATGAAGCGCTTGCCGAACAAGTGATGGAAATCCTTCCCCTATTTCTCCAAAAAGAAGGAGTGGTAGGCGTGGGCGAAATCGGTTTTGATGATCAAACAGCTGCTGAAGAAAAATATTACCGTGCCCAATTAGAAATGGCGAAGGAAATGAACCTACCCGTACAAGTCCATACG
>JBIKRO010000030.1:0-30091 GCA_044349095.1 Aquirufa sp.
ATTAGGAGAGGAGAAAAGAAGTATGAGCTCGATCGATTCGATCAATTATTACAAGCGTTTTTTACAGTCGGGCATGATGACTTTGGATCCTTACACGGGTCACATTAAGGCTTGGGTGGGTGGTTTGGATTTTAAATATTTTAAATACGATCACGTTAAACAGAGTAAGCGTCAGCCTGGATCTACTTTTAAACCCTTTGTTTATACGGCGGCCATTGACGGTCCTAAAGATTTATCACCTTGTTATATGGTGAAAGATGAACCCTTTGAGATAGAGGTAGAGGAGAAGGGGGAGAAGAAAATTTGGCGTCCATCGAATGCAGACGGTACATTTTCATATATGATGATGCCACTTCGACGGGCATTAGCCAAGAGTATTAATTCAGTAGCGGCTCGATTAACCAATGAGGTGGGGGCTGATACAGTGATGTATTATGCGCAAAAAATGGGGATTAAAAGTCCTCTGAAGCCCGTTGCGTCCATTGGCCTTGGTTCCTTTGATGTATCGCTTTATGAAATGATTGGAGCTTATTCTGCATTTGTCAATGAAGGAATTCATGTGGAGCCTATGATCATTCAGGAAATAAGGGATCAAAATGGAAAAGTATTGCAAAATTTCGAACCTATTTCTTTTCGGGTCATCAAAAAAGAATCGGCGCAATTAGTCAGGTCCATGTTAGAAGGTGTGATCCATGAAGGAGGAACAGCGAGTTCATTGCTTTGGTCTGATGGGGAGGTGCTTTTGCCTACCGAAAACAGGTATGCACATAATTTTGCGGGAAAAACAGGGACCACATCCAATCATTCGGATGGTTGGTTTATCGGCATGACATCTAATTTAATTTCGGGAGTTTGGGTAGGAGGCGACGATCGATCCATCCATTTTCGGACGAGTGCTTTAGGGGAAGGGGCTAAAACGGCTTTGCCTATTTATAAGCGGTTTATGATTCGAGTCGTCAAGGATCCGACTTTGGCCATGTATAAACCAATTCCATTTGATAAATTAGATCGGCGAGTCGTAAAAAAGGATTTTGATTGCCAAGGTTCTTACAGCACTTTGCCTGATTCGCTTCAAGTTTCGGACGCTGAATTAGATTCATTGAATGCATTAATGGAGGAATCAAATGCAGATGGAACGAAAGTAGATTCCATTCCAAAAGGACCACAATAAAATGGAGCAGATCGAAATTATACAATATTTTAAATCTCTTCAAGATCAAATATGTGACGGCATTGCTAAAGCAGATGGCCAAGGCACATTTAAGGAAGATGTGTGGATACGGAGTGAAGGGGGCGGAGGTCAGTCTAGAGTCATTCAACACGGTAAAATTTTAGAAAAGGCGGGCGTCAATTTTTCAGCGGTCCATGGACCCTTGCATCCTAAAATGGTGACAAGCTTGGACATTAAAGAGGAAGTTGATTTTTTAGCCACTGGAGTTTCCATTGTCATGCATCCCTTTAACCCTTGGGTGCCTATCATCCACATGAATGTTCGTTATTTCGAATTGGGTAACGGTCAAAATTGGTTTGGTGGCGGAATCGACTTAACACCCCATATAATTATACCTGAACAGGCGAAATGGTTTCACCAGCAATTGAAATCTGCTTGTGATTTGTTTGATCCTATGTATTACACGACGTATAAAAAATGGGCGGATGATTATTTTTATAGTCCTCACAGAGAGGAAACAAGGGGCATAGGTGGGATATTTTTTGATTATTTGAAGTCTAATTCTGCAGAAGAAAAAGAAAATACGTTTGATTTTGTAAAAAAAATAGGAGAATCTTTTGTACCCATATATAGTCATTTGATGCAATTGAATGCGGATAAACCTTTTGGCCCACAAGAAAAAGACTTTCAATTATTACGGAGAGGACGTTATGTGGAATTCAATTTAGTCCATGACCGAGGAACGAAATTTGGCTTAGAAACGAATGGTCGGACCGAATCTATCTTAATGAGCATGCCCCCTATGGCTTCCTGGGAATATATGCATGACGCTTCTCAATTCCCTCAGGGACAAAAAACACTTGACTTATTGAAAAAGGGGGTTGATTGGTTGGCCTTAAAATAAATTAGGCTTTACAAACTTGCTTTCTTGCAACATTTATCATTGATTTGAAAAATGATAAAATTAAATTTTAAAAATATTTTTTATCATTATTTAGGGGTTTCTTAGATATAAGGAACCTAATAGTTAATTATGATGAAAACATTGTTATAATCATTTATAGATGGAATTTTTGCATACACCAGATGATAAATTATGTGAATTACTTTTCAAGGGCGATTCAAAAGCCTTTGAATTTATCTATAATAAATATTTCAAGTATTTATATCGGTATGTAAATCATTCATTGGGCTCTAAAGAGGATTCAGAAGAGATTTTACATGATTTATTCCTAAGTATTTGGCAAAATCGAAGTAATAAAAGGATTTTAGACTTGAGGGTTTATTTATATGTTTCAGCAAGAAATTTGATCAATAGACATTTGAGGAATAAGATTAATTTTTCCAAATACAGGGAGTTTGAGTTATTGCATAAAGTTTTTAGTAGCAATGAATCTGAAGCAATTACTAACTCAAGTGATTTTAATGTTCGATTGAATTTTATTTTGAATTCGATGTCTGAAAAAACAGCCACTGTATTCAGAATGAGTAAAATAGAGGAGATTTCAGTGAAAAAGATTTCTGAGCAACTTGATATTTCAGAAAAGGCGGTTGAATACCACATCACTAAATCTCAAAAGATTTTAAAGGAAAAGTTTAAAGACTTTTATTCAGCAAATTAAAAAGTATACTATAAAATGATAAATAGGGAATTTGACTCACTTAGTGAAAAATTCAATCAAGGCAAATGTTCGGAGGAAGAGTTAATATTCTTGCGAAAATTAGCTAATGATAATCTGAAGTTTCAAAATCATTCAAATTTAGAGTCCTCTATTGAGGTACAAAATAAAGTTTGGGATAAATTAGATTTGGGTAAAGAGACAGGTAGGAATGTCAAATATTATTGGATTGCTTCTGGTATAGCAGCTTCATTGCTATTAGTTTTTAGTTTATTTTTTCAATGGGATTTTAATAATAAGTTAGCCTTTGCTTCGATACCTAGAAATGGGGTTGAGACAAAAAATAATGCAAATTCATTGCAAAAAATTACTTTACCTGATGGGAGTCATGTGTTATTGGGTAAAAATGCTAATATCATAGTCGCTGAAAATTTCGGTGTCAAAACAAGAACCGTTTATTTGACTGGTGAGGCATTTTTCACGGTAACAAAAAATGAAAAAATTCCATTTTTCGTTCATGTAGATAATTTGATTACGGAAGTTATTGGAACTTCTTTTAAAATAAGTAAACCAAGCTCTGATAAATTAATTGAGGTATCTGTTAAAACGGGTAAGGTGTCTGTTTATACGCATGATGAAAAGTCAATGAATAAGTCAAATGGCGTGATCATCACTCCTAATCAAAAAGCTGTTTTTAATTTAATTAGTAGAACCATAAATGAAAGTGTTATTGATGTTCCTCTCGTTATTTTACAAAATGTCAAAAAGTCTGACTTTGAGTTTGATGATGTAAATGTCAATGAGATATTTAAGAAAATGCAACAGATTTATGGGATTGAAATAATTCAAGTTAATTCCAATATCAATCGATGTGTCTTCACAGGCGATTTAAATGGTCTAGACATGTTTAGACAGTTGGAGTTTATCTGCTCTTCCATTAACGCTAATTATGAAGTTCGAGGCTCATCCATTTTTATTAATGGTGAGGGTTGTAAATAAATATAAAATTTAAAAAAGAATTTAAAATATGGATAAATAAAAGAAATGAAAAAAAGTCGATAATGCGTCAACATTACCGACTAAAGTGTACTCATTCAACGGTATTGAATGTTTTCGTTAGACGAAAGTACACGAGTTATTGATCTTGAAAAAACCTTTAACAATGTAAAATTATGAACAAAAAATACAAATCTCCAAGATTACTTTTAAGAGTTATGAAAATTTCCATGCAACAACTTTTTCTCAGTTTTATTTTTTGCACGTTTGCATATGCCAATACTGCATTAAGTCAAAATGAGTTAAAAGAAACGGTTACGATCCAGGCTGAAAATACACAGATAAAACGTGTTCTCTCATTGATTGAGAAACAAGTCGATTATCGATTTATTTACAGCTCTAGCGCAATTAATATAAATAAAAAGGTCAGTTTGAATGTGACAAACAAAAAACTAGAGGAAGTTTTAAATGACCTATTTAAATTAATTGACATTCAATATTCAGTTAAGGATAGAAGAATTTTATTAAGAAATAATGTTCTTGCTAATGCGACTGTTAGCCTGAATAACAATATCATTTTAGAAAAACCTATCAAGGGAAACGTAAAAGATGAAAATGGCCAAGCCTTACCTGGAGTAACCATCCAAATTCAAGGTACTAATCAAGGAACGCAGACTGATGCAAATGGTAATTTTGCATTTTCATCTTTGGATGATAAGGAAGTGCTCGTTATTTCTTTTGTAGGTTATGTTTCTCAAAAAATCCTGATAGGCAATAAATCATTAATCGAAGTTGCTTTAATCCCGGACAATAAATCTTTAGATGAGGTTATTGTGGTAGGTTATGGAACGCAAAAGAAAAGCGATTTAACCGGTGCTGTTGGAACCATCAAAACAGATGCCATTCAAGAGCGTAGATCTGCGTCTTTAAATCAGGCCATTGCTGGTAGAGTGACAGGTGTCAATGTTTCGGTTAACTCAGGTCGTCCAGGTGGACGTTCCAATATTCGTATTAGAGGTAATACCTCAGTAAGTGTGGCAAATAACCCGTTATATGTGATTGATGGTGTTATTTTGAATGCTTCTGATTTAGCCAATGGTAGTACGCCCATTGATTATTTGAATGCGAATGATGTATCTAATATAGAGATTTTAAAAGACGCTTCTGCTACAGCAATTTACGGGGCAAGGGGCGCGAATGGTGTTATTTTAGTTACGACAAAAAGAGGAAGCCAAGAAGGTGGTAAAATAAGTTATGATACCGACTTTAGCGTGGGAGTTCTTCCTAAAAAAATACCTTTATTGAATTCAACTGAATTTTTATATGTGGAAGATCAAGGTTATGCCAATGCAAAAAAATATGATCCAGTTGGTTTTGCCGGTGGAAAATATGTGAATCCTGCTACTAAGAGAACTAATCCTTTATTATTTGATTCTAGTGGTAAGCCTTTATATAATACGGATTGGCAAGATGAATCTTTTAGGGAAGCATTGACTCAGAATCATCAATTGGCCTTTACAGGAGGTAATTCAAAAGAAAATTATGGCTTATACTTAGGGTATAGAGATGAGGATGGACTGGTAAATGGGTCATGGTTAAATCGATATTCAGCTCGTTTTGTGATGGATAGCCAAATTAAATCATGGATTAAGATTGGCGGAAGTTTGAGTTACAATGACCAAAAGGAAAGTCAAGTAGACCCTTTAGGGGGTGGAGGTATCATCGCCATGCGTCAAGTTTTAGAGGCAATTCCTATTGTTCCTGTGAAATATCCTAATGGAAAATGGGGTAGTAATGAAGATTATGCAGGTATGGAAGGGGGAGGTAGCCCTATTCAAGTAACTGAGGAAAGATTATACTATTTAAAGACTCAATCTTTATTAGGTAATGTATACTCAAATATTAATTTGGCTAAAGGATTAGAATTAAGAACTACAGTGGGTGTCAATATTATTAATCAGGAAACCGATTACTATGGTGGACGTACATTAAATTATATTTCTAGAAATCAAGGTGGTGATGCATCTTTGACAGCTGATCGTCATAATTCATGGCAAATAGAAAACTATTTGACTTATAATAAGAAAATATCTTCGGACCACTCAATTGTAGCGATGTTAGGACAAGCACTTCAGCATGTGGATCGTATGAATTTTACTGCGAGAGCTCAAAGATTTCAAGATGATTATTTCCAATTTAACAACTTAGGAACGGGAGCCGTTACTCCGGCATCTTCTTCTAGTGTAAGCGGTTACGGTTTGGATTCCTATTTTGGACGTTTTAATTATAATTTGAAGGATAAATACCTAGTGACTTTTACAGGTCGTGTGGATGGTTCTTCGAAATTTGGAGCGGCTAATCGATATGCCATTTTCCCATCAGCTGCTGTAGCTTGGAAGGTAATCGAAGAAGATTTTATGCAAGATATTCCATTTGTTTCCAATCTTAAGCTGCGAACAAGTTTTGGTATCACAGGAAACTCTGAAATTACGGCGTATCAATCATTAGCTGGATTGGGCAATTATGCGGTTATATTTAATAACGCACGCCAAGTTGGAATTGGTATAAACCGATTAGCAAATCCTGATTTACGTTGGGAAAAAACAGAGCAAATTGACGCTGGCTTAGAGTTAGGCTTATTAAATAATAAAATCAATATTGAAGTTGATCTTTATCGTAAGTTGACTACCGATATGTTGTTAAGCGCCCCAGTACCGTCAAGTAGTGGTTTTACAACGGTAAGTCAAAATGTGGGAAGCATGGAAAATCGGGGTGTTGAATTTGCCATTAATTCAGTGAATATTGCGCGTCCGAACTTTACATGGAATACAAGTTTTAATATCTCATTCAATCAAAATAAGGTAATTGCTTTGACTGGTGGAGCTGATATTTTCTTAGGTAGGACAGTTGTAAGACAAGGTGAGCCTGTGGGTTCATTTTTTGGTTTTGTACATCAAGGGACATGGAGCACAGCTGAGGAGTCCATGGCTGCTAAGTATTTGAAAAAACCAGGTGATATCAAATATCAAGATACCAACAATGATGGTAAATTAAATGATAACGATCGTGTTATTATTGGTAAAGGAATTCCGATAATTTTGGTTCGTTTATCAATAACATTACGGTTAAAAACTTTGAGTTGATGGTTGACATTCAATTTATGAATGGCAATGATGTTCTTTTTGGTAGCAAGCACTCGGCTGAAGATAGGGTTAGTATTGCCAACAGTTTTAAGACAGTCTTAAACGGTTGGACGCCAACCAATCAAAGCTCTAGGCTGGCTGAATTAAGACCAGTTTCAGCGGGATATACTACGAATAATGATACCGATAGAATTCAAGATGGATCATTCTTAAGAGGTAGAAATGCTATGTTATCTTACAAGTTTCCTTCGGAGCTTGTAAAGAAGATGAAGATGAGTCGCTTAAGAGCATTTGTTTCCGTTCAGAATTTCTTTTTATCAACTCAATTTCAAGGGTATGACCCAGAAGTTTCAACTTCAGGAGCTGCCTTTGATCAAGGATTGGATTTATATGCATATCCTAAGGCTAGAACCTTCATGGTCGGCTTAAATATTGGTTTATAAAAAATATCAAATTAAAAATATAATACGATGAAATACACGATAAAAAAATACTTGATATTAGCAATCGCCTCTTTATTTATCTTCAGCGGTTGTTCTAGCTTCTTAGAGGAACCTGATAGGTCTAACTTTACTAAAGAAAATTACTTTACGAAGCCTGAACATGCGGAAAGTATCATAAATTCAATTTATGAAAACATGCGAAATGTATTGGGAGGTGGTTTTGGTGGTGCACCTTGGATGATGCTAGAATTTGCAACAGGATTAGCAAATACTGAACTTGGCCAAGCTCAGAATAGCATATTTGTTAGAAACTTGGTTAACAATTCTGATAATGCATATGGCCAAACATACTGGACGAGTCATTATAAAGGTATTGGTAATGCAAATTTAGCTATTGCTAAAATTCCAGGAATTAAAATGGATGAAATAGCTAAGAAAAAATTCTTAGGTGAAGCTAGATTTTTGAGGGCTCTGTATTACTATGATTTGGTTAGAATTTTTGGTTCAGTACCTTTAATTTCTGAGCCAATTGACCTAGGATCAAAAGACCTTTATCCAGAACCAGCGAGCATTGAAAATATCTATAAATTGATTGAGTCCGATTTGCTTGAAGCTGAAAAGTCTGGTCTTCCATTTAGAGATGCATCCGGACGAGTTTCTATAGGGGCGGTTAAATCGCTTTTGTCAAGTGTTTATTTAACTATGGCAGGGTTTCCGCTTAATAAACCTGAGAATTTTGCTAAGGCGGCTGAAAAAGCATTGGATGTAATTAATTCGAATCAGTTTACCTTATTTGCTTCTTATGATGATCTTCATTTGGCTTCAAGAAAAAATAGTGTTGAGAATATCTTCCAAGTTCAATATTTAGAAAATATTTTGCCTTCCAATTGGCAAACGTCAATTATTCCATACAATCAAGGTATTTCTAATTATACGGATGAAACAGGTGCTATTTTTGCCAACAAAGAATTTGTAGAATCCTATGAAAAAGGAGACAAAAGAGCCGCAGAGAAGCAATTTTATTATTCAAGTTATTCCTTGCGTGGCAATAGAACTCAGACGAGAAATCTAGGAGGTTATTACTTGTTTAAGCATTTTGACGTTATTGCTCAAACATCCACAACAAGTAGTGGATTAAATTGGACCTTATTGAGGTATCCAGAGGTACTTTTAACCTATGCAGAAGCGGCAAATGAAGCGGGTGGCCCTAGTGCTACAGTTTTAAATGCGATTAACTTAGTACGTAAAAGAGCTGAGCTTCCTGCATTAGAAGGACTTTCTAAAGATCAATTGCGTGAGGCAATTTGGAGAGAAAGATGGTATGAGCTAAGTTTTGAAAACAAAACTTGGTATGACATGGCTAGATTAAGAAAAGCCTTTAATGTGTTCACTAAAAAATTCGAACCCTATGTTGGGCATAAGTTTTCTTATGGACCCACACTCGCTGAAAAAGAATTGTTATTTCCAATTCCAACAGCTGAGATTCGAAACAATAATAAATTGAAACAAAACAAAGGGTATTAATTCCTTCTAACAAAAAAGCACTTCAATGAAAATTGAAGTGCTTTTTTTATGTACTTAAATTTATTTATGCCTCCCAAACAACACTAATTCCCTTAGGAGTCATCAACAAAATACGGGTAGGTGAGGGCAATAAAACCAAACGAGCTGCGGCAGCTGGATCTTCAACCCACTCTACCTCAACTCCCTCTTTTTTCCCAATCTCAATTTCACCATCAGCCGTTTCTACAAATTTCTTAGCTAAATAGGCCGTAGGCAACAAAACATCTGATTCAGGGCAATGTTTAATATGAACCTTATCTAAAATTTCTTCTAATTGATCCCCATATTTTTCGTTAAAATCATCTTCTAAATCATGTAAAACTTCTTCTACATCATCATAGGTGTCATCCGAATAGCTTAATTTGCTTAATTCTAATCGCTTTTGTAAAATGGCAATCATCGCCTCGTCAATAGTATTCATTCCTTTTAATTAATTTTTTTTACAAAGATAAGTTTTGAAATGGATTTTCCCTTGGGAATTTCGAGTCAAAATAAATATTTCCACGCTGAGTATTTAATCCGCTGGCTAAGTTGTTGGCATACAGCAATCCAGTTCCTAATCCTTGCGGAATCAATTCCGGGAACTGCCCTGTAAATTGGGCAATGGCCTGTAATCCCACATTTGATTCTAATGCGGAGGTAACCCACCAGCCAATTTTCTTTTCATTGGCCAAATTGATCCATTGCTTTGTTGCCCCAAACCCACCTAAAAAACTAGGTTTTAAAATAATGTAAGCCGGCCTAATCGATTCTATTACCTCTTCGGAATCTTGTACTCCAATCAATTCCTCATCTAAGGCAATTGGAATTTCAGTCTGCTTACATAAATCAGCCATTTCATTCCATTGCCCCGCTTTAATCGGTTGTTCTATGGAATGGATTCCAAATTTCGATAGTTTTTCTAGCTTATATGCCGCTTCAGATATGCTAAATGCTCCATTAGCATCTAATCGGATCGTCAACGCTTTCTCAGAATGCGAATCTCTGATCGATCGAATCAGGTCTATTTCAGACTCAAAATCAATGGCACCTATTTTCAATTTCAAACACGTTAAGCCCTCAGCTAATTTTGCCTCAATTTGTTTTTGCATGTATTCCTTCGAACCCATCCAAATAAGTCCATTGATCGGTACGGGTGCTTGCTGCTCAGTAAACTCGCTTTGAAAATAAATGCCATCCCGTTGATTTAAATAATCAATGATGGCCATTTCTGCCGCAAATCGAAAGGAGGGTTGGTCAAATGGAATAGCAGAAATCCATGATGCTACTTCTGAATTATTCTTAGGTAATTCTTTAGGTAAACGATTGACAGCCTTTTGGAAATCATCTAAGGCATCCTCTTTATATTCGGGGCTAAGCCCAAATAAGGGCCCCGCTTCTCCTAAACCCACAAATTCAGTGCTTGTTGGATTTGATATTTGCAAAAAATAGCTATTTTTTTGAGTTAATATTCCCCGCGAGGTTCCCGCTTCTACGTGAAAATGTAAGGTTCTTCTTTTTACTTGGATTACGGGAATGGACATGCATGCAATTTATTATTTTCTTCTGAGTTTTGCTGCCTGATCATTTATTTTTAGCTTTAACTTGTCAAGATGAGAACTATTTTAACGTTTATTCCTGCTTTGCTTTTTAAGGCTATAAGTTCCTTGCGGAATTTATTGTTTGATCGCCAAGTGCTTAGCTCTCAAAAATTCGCTTCCCCCTTCATTTTAGTGATTGGTAATTTATCCGTCGGCGGTACCGGTAAAAGTCCTTTGGTTACCTACATAGTCCAACATTGGCCTTGGAAATCTGAAGTGGGTGTGCTCAGTCGGGGTTATGGACGTACAACCAAAGGTTTTCAATGGGTGCAGCCATTGTCAACAACCAAACAAGTAGGGGATGAGCCATTAGCCTATAAAAAATTATTTCCTAATGTGCCCGTAGCTGTTTGTGAAAAAAGACCTCAAGGCGTTCAAAAAATGGTGGAAGATTTTCCTTTTCTAGATACCGTCATTTTAGATGACGCATTTCAACATCGTCGGATTACCGGAAATTTGAATATCGTTTGTACGACGTTTAATAAACCCTTTTTTGAGGACCAAATGATGCCTTTGGGTCGCCTGAGAGAATCCATTTCGAGTATACATCGGGCAGATGCTTTATTTGTCAACCGTTGTCCTCAGGATTTTAATGCATCTGAGTTTACACGTAAAGCGAGAAAATATGTCCCCGCTTCCATTCCTATTTTTTATACGCAAATACAATATGGTCAGATCGTTGGTCCCCCCGCTAAATTAATTAAATGGCATTTATTAGCGGGCATTGCTGATCCGACGCCTTTCTCTGAGTATGTATCGAGTCAATTTCAGGTGGTATCAGAGCGTATTTTTCCAGATCATCATGCATTTTCTAACGATGAGATAAGCGAACTAAATCAAATGGCACAAAAATTACCAGTTGACGAAGGGATATTAACTACTCATAAAGATTACATGCGTTTCCTTGATTCATTTTCAAGCTTCCCTGACTTGAAACAAAAATTACATTACTTGCCGATCGAAATGTCTTTTGTGAACCAAGAGAAAGAGTTTTGGGCTTGGTTGGCCAATAAAATGAAAAGGTAATTCCCATAAAAATATTTACCTTTGATCCGTGAAAATAAGGAGTATACTTATATTTTTTATGTTGGTTTTGCCCATTGCATTTGCTCTAGGGCAAACTCCTATGAGCCCACAGTCCTCCGGGCAGGGTTCAATGGATCCTTCCCAACCTAATCCTAACGGCGGATTTCCCGACCCTAAGTTGACTAAAACTCCCACTCAATCCTCCAAAAGTGGCCGAGCAGCTTTGGATGATTCGACTAAACAGATTTATGGCCCCAATTCTACACATTATTTTTTAGAAAGTGATATTCTAAATGCTAAACTAGTTAATCGAAGTATTGATACTTCTTTGCATTTATTTCAGCGTTATCTATTTCAAGAAAAAGCCTATTTTTTAACAGCTAATCTTGGGAATGAAGGTACTGCCGTACGAAATGTCTTTGTTAAATCACCCAGTGCCTTAGGAACCCAATTAGGTTACAATGCCTATTTGCCCTATGCTTTTGACACGGATGAAATCAAATATTACAATACGAAATCACCATTTTCAGACATTGACTATAGCTTGGGAGGAGGTGGTCAAACCCGACTGAATTTCTCATTTGCTCGAAATATTGATTCTCTTTGGAACGTGGGTTTAGAATTACAGCGTGTAGTCGCTGATAAAGTACTCACCGATGCGGCGTTTAAAAAAGGGGATCCATTTTTATTAGGTCAATGGGGTGTTTTATTGCATTCCAATTATCGATCTCGTAATAATAAATACCGCATTTTAGGGCATTTTAATTATTTTGACCAAGGCATCAATGACCAAGGGGGAGTGAAATTGACCACAGGACAGACGCCAACGGCTGCCTTAAATTACCTCGATAACACAGCGATCTTGTCCAACTCCACGAGCCAATCCAACGATCAATTTTTAAAGTTTCATCTTTACCATGAATTTATTGGCTTCAAGGGCTTGCAATTTTTCCAGCGATTTGACTTGGAGACGCGTAAAGTGAAGTATCGAGACATGGATTTTGACATGTCACTAGCAGAACGTTTCTATCCTAAAACGTACATAACTTACATTCAGGCGCCCTCTGTCCCTGATTCAATGTACAACGAAAATCAATGGAGCTCTTATAGTCACCAAACGGGTATTAAAGGCGTATTTAGGAAGTTCATTTACCGAGCTCATCTCAAGCAACGTTATTGGTCCGTATATAATCCCATGAACGATGCGAAACTAGATCGTTTTGAAAATTATCTAGGACTTTGGTTACATCAGTCCTTCTCGGATCAAACAGATTTTACAGCGGAAGGGGAATATCTTTTAGGGTCTGATTATAAGTTGGCGGCTCAGTTTACCTCCCCCTGGTTTTATGCGAAGGTCCAACGAACCTCTTCGAGCCCCAGCATCGCACAAAATTGGGTACATAATATTTCGTATCGCTGGAAAAATGATTTTGACAATATCCAATTTGATGTGTTGGAAGGAGGATTGGAATACAAATCAAAACAGTTTTATGTAAAACCCTATGTCACTATTCAACGCATCGGGAATTGGGTTTATTTTGATTCATTGGCCAACGTAAAACAAACGAAAGATGCTATTGGTGTTTTTAGGACCAGTGTAGATCTAGGTGGAAATTTTGGGAAGTTTGAATGGGGAACTCGGTTTCATGCCAATACAAGTTCAGGTCCCGATATCATTAGAATGCCTAGTTTTGTGGCGAATGCCAACCTAGCCCTGAATGTGCAATATAAGAAATTACTGTATTTGCAGTTTGGTATAGATCTTCAACATCAGTCGGCTTATTTTGCAGATGCTTATATGCCTGCATTCCAACAATATCACCTTCAAGATAAATTTCAACTTCCTGCATTTGTGCAGGCTGACGCCTATGTCAATCTTCGAATTAATCGTGTCCGATTATTTTTCAAAATGTCCAATGTCACCCAAGGACTTTTAACCACTAACTATTACACTGCCTACTTGCATCCAGCGATGGGTCGTGTTTTTGGTTATGGAGTTAAATGGCTTTTGTTTGATTAAATAAAACCCGATCAGCATACAGAAACAGGGAATATTTAATAAGTTTGTGCTTTACATAAACCTATTACATTATGTCTCAAATTACACGTCGGGAATGGGTCAAAGGGATGGCCTTGGCTACCTTGGGAACCGTTGCTTTTTACGATGCAAAATCCTTATCCCCTTCGAATTTTAATTTCTCGTTGGCCGAAGATCAAACCTTAGAATTAATCATGGGAGCCATTATTCCCGAATCTTCTATTCCAGGTGCCATCAGTTTAGGAGTGCCCAATTTTGTGAAAACGATGATGAAAGATTGTTATGAGGTCAAAGCCCAACAAAGTTTTAAAAATGTTATGGGCGACATTCCTAAACTATTTTTGAATGAAAATAAAAAGGAAATATCCACGGCGAGCGAATCGGAAAAGGAACAATTTTTATTTCAATTAGAAAAAGGAAAACATGGGGCTGAAGCACAAAAAACTTTGGCTACCTTAAAAGGTCTTACGATTCAGGGATATATGTCCACCGAATACATTATGGTCAATCATTTAAATTATCAAATGGCTCCCGGATTTTTCAACGGCTGTGCCCCAATAAAGAAATAATTCATGTATATATTAAATAACGCAGAAAAGCGCACATACGGAGCTATCGTAATTGGTTCAGGGATAGCCGGTGGTTGGGCCGCAAAAGAATTTTGTGATAAGGGTGTCAAGACTTTGGTCTTAGAGCGAGGGAGAAAAGTGACTCACAATGAGGATTATCCAACTACTTTAATGAGTCCTTGGGAATTCCCGCATAGAGGTCGGTTGACCCAAGAAGAAATCGATGCAAATCCCATTGCCAGTAAATGCTACATATTCAAAGAAGATGCGAAACACTTTGTTGTCAAAGACAAAGAACATCCCTATGAACAGGATAAACCCTTTGACTGGATTCGTGGATACCAGGTAGGTGGTAAATCATTACTCTGGGCTAGACAAACTCAGCGCTGGTCTCAGTTTGATTTTGATGGTCCAGCTCGAGATGGATATGCAACGCCTTGGCCCATCAATTATAAGGATATTGATCCATGGTATTCACATGTGGAATATTTTGCAGGTATTTCCGGAAACAAAGATGGATTAGATTCCTTGCCTGATGGCGATTTCTTGCCAGCTTTTGAATTGACTTGTGTGGAAAAACATTTTCAAACTGAATTAAAAAAGCATTATAAAGACCGACATGTTATTTCGGCTCGTTGTGCCCATATTTCTGAGCCACGCGAAATACATCTCCAGCAGGGAAGAGGACGCTGTTTGAGCCGTAATTTATGCCAAAGAGGTTGCCCTTATGGAGGTTATTTTAGTTCAAATGCATCTACTTTACCCTGGGCAGCTAAAACGGGTAATTTGACATTACGTCCAGATTCTATTGTGGAATCTGTTATCTATGATGATAAAAAGAAGAAGGCTGTGGGGGTTCGCGTGATTGACGCACATACCAACGAAATGGTGGAGTATTACGCGAAAGTAATTTTTGTTACGGCAGCGGCATTAAATACGAATGCCATTTTATTAAATTCAAAATCTGATCGTTTCCCAAATGGTTTAGGAAACGATAGTGGAGTGTTAGGTAAGTTTGTAGCTTTCCATAATTATCGGGCATCAATATCGGCTGAATATGATGGGTATTTTGACTTTAAGACGGAAGGTAGTCGGCCTACATCAGGCTACATCCCTCGCTTCCGCAACTTGTATAAACAAGAAACGAATTTCTTACGCGGTTATGCTGCGGGAATGAGTGCGAGACGTGCGAATACCACTGATCGAGATTCTGTGGGTGAGAGCTTAAAGAACTCACTCTTAAATCCCAAATGGACTAATTGGTCAGCAGGTTCTCACATGATGGGAGAAACTATTCCCAAGGAAACCAATAAAATCACGTTAGATCCCGTCAAGAAGGATGCACATGGGTTGCCGATCATGCACATGGATGTGTCATATGATGATAATGATGATAAAATGGTGAAGGATTTTATCGAGCAATTTACAGAGATGTATTCCAAAGCAGGCTTTAAAAATATTCGTTCTCGAGATTCCAAACAAGCTCCAGGTTTAGATATTCATGAAATGGGAGGTTGCCGCATGGGAAATGACCCTAAGACTTCGATGCTAAATAAATGGAATCAAATGCATGCTGTTAAAAATGTGTTTGTTAGTGATGGGGCGAGTATGACTTCCACCTCTACCCAAAACCCATCTTTGACCTACATGGCATTGACTGCGCGGGCTGTAGATTATGCAGTAAAAGAAATGAAAAAGGGCAATTTATAATGCAAACATTTTTAGGTAAAACAGCAGCACATATTTTTGGGGAGCACCCCATCGAAGAATTAAAAGATATTGCTATTGTGATGCCCTCGCAACGTGGGGTACTTTACTTAAAAAAAGAGTTAGCTATTTTAGGAGATAGACCTTTTCTATCTCCTTCTTTTTTTACCATTGAGGAGTTTGCCCTCCAAATGACGGATTCTACTTTAATTGACCCCATTCAGCTGTTGCTGAAGGCTTATGCCTGTTTTAAGCAGGTGGATAATCAAGTTGATTTTGATCGTTTTATTTCTTGGGGCCAATTAATGTTAAAGGATTTTGAAACGTTAGATATGTATTTGGTCGATCCAGCCCAAATATTTTCTTTTTTATCTGAAGTGAAATCCATTGAGCGATGGGGAAAAGAATATGGAGAAGATCATCCTGAGAAATTTATCACCCCACATACCCAATCCTATTTTAAATTATTTGATCATTTACTCGAGGTATATATTCGTTTGCACGCAAGTTTAAATGATCAAGGTTTCGTTTATCGGGGCATGGCTTACCGAAAATTAGCCGATCATTTGTCCGCAGGAAATGCTTTACCCAAGACGTTTAAAAAAATATATTTTGTGGGTTTTAATGCACTTTCGAAAGGAGAGGAAGAGATTATTCGTTTGTTGATTAAAAACGGAATGGCTCAGACACTTTGGGATGCGGATGCTTATTATGTGGATAATGCGTATCACCGAGCAGGTAATTGGTTAAAGAAATATTCGGATAGCTCCTCAAATGAATTTTTATCTAGAGGGCCATTCCAATGGAAAACTTCGGATTTATTAGAAAAGCCTAAGCGGTTAGAAATTTTAGGATTAGCAAATCCAAGTGCTCAGGTGTTTGTTGCGATGGATATCATCCGCAAGTGGCAAAAAGAATATGGTTCAGAGGAACAAGTGGCCCTAGTTTTAGCTGATGAGTCGTTGTTAGACCAAGTGATGTTATATGTGGGAGAGTTTAAGGAACGTCTAAACATCACCATGGGATATTCATTGAAAAAGACACAGGTATTTTCCTTGATTAATTTTTGGTGGGATTTGCAAAAGCAGTCGGTTCAAGGAAAATTTTCTGTATCCTTATTTAAATCTGTTTGTTCACATGGTTTAATTGATTTGTACATCCAGCAAAAAAGCAAGGTTCAAAAACGAGATTTCAAAAGGGAATTAAACGAATTATATACAAAGACCGATTTGTATGTTCGTTCAGATAAGATTTTAACTTTAGCCGCAGACCTACCTATTTTAAAAGAGTTGTTTGCCCCTAGTTTTAATGACTTTATGGCTATCTTGAAATGCCAAGAAACCTTATTGGAATTGATCTTAAAGAGCATTCCAGACCAACAATGGGATCAAGAGGCGGAGGCAGTAAAACAAGCCTTAGCGGTTATTGAGTCTTTAATAGATTCATTTGAAACGGATGATTTTGTATCGATCGCTAGTGGAAAAATAGTATTGACCCAATTACTTTCTCAGCAAAAATTGACTTTTGTAGGAGCTGAAAATCGTAGTCTGCATGTCATGGGCTTGCTAGAGACGAGGACATTGGATTTTGACCGAGTGATTGTTTTGTCCATGAATGAGGGAAGTTTACCCGGAACGAGGAAGCGTGAAAGTTTAATTCCATTAGATATAGCCAATATGGCTCATTTTTCGTTGCCTACGTTTACACAGGCAGATGCGGTGGCATCATATCACTTTTATCGATTGTTGCAAAGGCCACGTGAGGTTGTTTTATGTTATGTTCAATCATCCGACAAATCGGGGGTAAAGGAGATGAGTCGATTTATTAAGCAAATTAAACACGATTGGAAACGAAAAAATCCATTAATCGAGATTCATGAGCCATGGATTGATTTTTCTACCCATGAGGCTGATTTTGAGCGAAATGATGGATCTGTAGAAAAATCCCCCGTCATCTTAGATAAAATTAAAAGTAAATTGGCCAATTCGGGGCTTTCTACCTCTTCCATCACTATGTTTTCTACTTGTAGCTTAAAATATTTTTATGCTCAAATTCTAGGTATGCGCAAGGAAAAGCAATTAGAGGATGAGTTAGGTGCAGACGTATTTGGAACTTGGGTGCATAAAGTTTTGGAATTAGTCGACAAGGAAGTTTTAGAAAATTATGAGGGCGTCTATGATCGGGTCAATTTAGCGGATGTTGTTTTAGGTTTAGATGGATATTTGGAAAAGGCAATGGCTTCAATTCAAGAAAAAGAAGGGGTCTTTGAGGTAGAGAAGGGATTTAATTTTGTGCTTAAAGAAGTGGCTAAAACGCTATTGGAGTCTTATTATTCAAAATCTAATTTTTCAAAAAATACGAAAATAATTGATTTGGAAACCGTATTGACCGCCAATCTAAAGGTTGCTTGGGAACAAGAAATACTAGACGTCAAATTAACGGGTCGAATCGACCGATTGGATGTTTTGGAAGGCCGAGAAATTCGAATTATTGATTATAAAACGGGGAAAGTAGAGAAGTTGGAGCTAAAATCTGGAGAATTAGGTTTACGAAATTCAATTTTGACGGGTGAGTTAAAACCTAAAATACTTCAGCTCTGGTTATATAAATATTTGTTGGCCTCCGAACTGTTACATGTTTCTCCCAAAAATGAAAAAACTTTTGAAGGACTAAGCCTTCAAACACATTCGATAAAACCTGGAATTATCTCGTTTAGAAATTTAAAGGAAGGAGTTTTAGGTGATGAAGAGCATGATTTATGGTTTGAATCTGGGCCTATTTGGGACAGCTTCCTAGTAGATTCTCAGTCGGTAATCGAGGGGTGGGTTCACAAGATTTTAGATGTAAATACTAAATTTGAAAAAACAAAAGAAGTTTCAGATTGTCAGTATTGCGATTTTAAGGTGATTTGCCAACGGGAATTATAAGATTGTTCTTATATAAAACGCATAAAAAGAATTAATTTTGCCTCACAATAAATTATATCAAAATGACATTTCAAGAAATCAACGACAAAATTGTTTCATTAGCTGCTCAAAAAGGAGGCCAAGGGGTTTCTTTTAAATTTGCATTTCCTTCAGGTATCATTGTAGTAACGGGTGATGGCCAAGTTACTAATGAAAATTTGGATACTGATTGCACCATAGCTACTTCAGAAGAGACTTTTACTGCGATATTAAATGGTGAATTAAATTCCATGATGGCGGTGATGACTGGAAAAGTAAAGATATCAGGTGACATGACGGTCGCAATGAAATTGACGAATTTGTTATAATTAATGGACTTTAAGGACACCATCGTTGCATTAGCGACACCAGCTGGGGTAGGTGCCATCGGGGTTATACGGCTTTCAGGAGATCGGGCGATCGAAATTGTGAATGAAGTATTTCTTCCCAAGGACTTATCCATTCAGAAGTCTCATACCCTTCATTATGGACGGATTGAGTCATCAGGTCGCGTGTATGACGAGGTAGTCGTTAGTTTATATGTGGCTCCTAAATCGTATACAAAGGAACATGTTGTAGAGATTTCATGCCATGGTTCTCCTTTTATTCAAGAAAGTTTAATTCGATTATTGACCGAAAAAGGGGCTCGGTTTGCACGCCCTGGCGAGTTTACCCAACGTGCATTTTTAAATGGAGCTTTTGATTTAGCTCAGGCGGAGGCAGTGGCCGATGTGATTGCGGCAGATTCAGCGGCTGCCCAATCGGCGGCATTGCATCAACTTAGAGGTGGGTTTTCGAAAGAACTAGCCGCTTTACGTGAGGAATTAATTCATTTTGCTTCTTTGATTGAATTGGAACTTGACTTTGGTGAAGAGGATGTGGAGTTTGCGGATCGTAAAGATTTAGAAGCCCTCGTCATTCAATTACTGGATCATGTCGGCCCTCTGGTGGAAAGTTTTCGGACTGGAAATGCGATTAAGAATGGCGTGGCAACTGTTATTGTGGGTAAACCCAACGCGGGGAAATCGACCTTATTAAATGCCTTATTAAATGAGGACCGTGCCATTGTCTCTGAAATTGCCGGCACTACGCGGGACAGTTTAGAGGACGAATGGACCTTAGGAGGCATTAAATTTCGGTTGGTTGACACAGCCGGTTTACGCGAAACAGTTGACGTAATAGAGGCCTTAGGCGTCGAAAGAACTCAGGCATGGGTTAAAAAAGCTCAAGTAGTCATTTACATGGCGGATGCAATGACTGAAACTGCCGAAGGTTTAAAGGCTGGAATTATGGCTTTGGGTACCTTAGAAATTCCGATCATTCAAGTATTAAATAAAGTAGACCAAGTTTCTTCCACAATTTTGGATGATTTTAAAGCGGCATTGCCTGAATTGATATTAATGTCGGCAAAAAATCATGATGGCTTACCAGAATTAGAAAAGGCACTTTTAAACATTATGGGTTTAGACCAAGCGAATGCCAGTGGTACGTTGGTGACAAATATTCGGCATTACCAACAATTAGTACAAACTCAGGATACACTTATTGGAGTTCTAAATGCGCTGAAAACCGGTTTGACAGGTGATTTGATCGCTCAGGACCTTCGACATGCCCTACATCATTTGGGTGAAATAACAGGCCAAATATCAAACGATGACCTGTTGAAAAATATATTTGGCAAGTTTTGTATCGGCAAATAATCATTTTAAAATCGAATTGTAGGAAACCCTATTTTCAATACCGTTAAAACTAATTTTAAATTATTCTTTGATAGGTTATAATTTGATATTTATTTTTATTGCTAAGTTTACATATTAGCTATTGACTATTTTTCTATGAATCATATATATACAGTAACTATCTATTTGTCTTTTCTATTCATCTATTTGCCTTCATCTGAGGCACAAAATTTGGCTTCAGATGGGACCATGGTGGTCGAGGTGACATCAAAAACCGGAAGGATTTGGATGGATCGTAATTTGGGAGCATCTCAAGTGGCCACTAGTAGTACAAATGCAGCATCTTTTGGATATTTATATCAGTGGGGTAGAGCCTCCGATGGACATCAGTTGAGAAATTCAACCACTTCTTCTAATATTTCTAGCCAGGATGTCGCTGAAAATGGTATGTTTGTTTTAGTCATAAACAGCCCTAATGATTGGTTTAGCGGTCAAAGTGAAAATTTATGGCAAGGTGTCAATGGTAAAAACAATCCTTGTCCCAAAGGATTTAGGCTGCCCACCTCATTAGAATTAGATGCTGAAATTGCCACTTGGTTCAGTAAAGATGCAAAGGGAGCTTTTGCATCCCCCCTTAAACTTCCCATTTCAGGATACCGTAGCAATGGAAACGGTTCGGTTACGGATGCTGGTCTTAGCGGCGATTATTGGACCAGCACACGAGATGGTTTAAATTCACGTGGACTTTATTTTGATGCAACTAGCGCCGGAATGGATGCTGGAGGTCGAGCCTGTGGAGTTTCTGTTCGTTGCATTAAAGATTAATCCCTTTCATTTAGTATCAATCAAAACTTGGGATTTTTAAAAATTCTCCATTTTTAAGCGCGGAAGCATGAGCAATAATTCCGGGAGCTGTATAAGCTAGGGCTTCAAATACATTAATTTTTGATTCACGCTTTTGGACGATGGATTCTATGAATTCATGGGTTATGAATGAATGTGAGCCATCATGCCCACTATCATGCCTTAATGGTTCAGGTAGTAACGGGGTATTCCACCATTTTTCTTGCACATGTTTTTCGATTCTATTTTCTTTTATTTGAAAACCCGCATCATCTTTTCCCATGGTTTCTACACTGCGAATAATTGTGTGTTCATTCGACTCAGATGCGGATGAAATAAAACTCATTTTTTCACCACGCCACTCTGCACGTTCCGCATTTCTTAAAGCGCCTTTCCAATTGACCTCCACTCGGAATGGATGATTTTTATTGGTTTGAAAAAAGGCCGTTTCATTCCAAAAAGGATTATTGTAAGGATTGTTTTTTAAAAGTGGACTTTGGTCACCATACCCTAATGCACTCACACTGGTTAACCTCTCTCCTGTGACTGAAATTAAAAAGGAGGTGCAGTGTGTAGGGTAAAGCATCGGTGGCAATCCATGACGCCAAGTAGGTTTTTTGTCCTCGAACCATAATGTTTCAAGGCCTGGATGATTGTATTCAGCCGCCGCACTAAAGATTTCGCCAAAACTATTTTCTTGATATAATTTTCTAACTGAAATCGTGTTCTGCCTGAAATAACTAGTTTCAGCCATCATATAAATTAAACCTGATTTGACTACCGCTTCTTTTAACTGATAACATTCTTCCAAATTTAAGGCGGCTGGCACGGCACATAAAACATGTTTTCCCGCATTCAAAGCGTCTAATACATGTTTTACATGATCAGGAGCTGGAGTGGCGATGAATACGGCGTCTATTTTTGGATCTTTGATTAACTCTTCCAAGGAAGGATAACTTTTGGAACATTTATAAACTTTCATCAAGTTTTCACGCCTATCTGTTCGTAAGTCACTGACAGCTTCCACAATGCAATTTGGATGCTCATGAAATTGAAAGCTTGCTCCGAATCTACCACCTATAATTCCTATGCGTACTTTATTTTCCGTATATAAGAAATTTAAGTTTGGGAGAAAAGCCAACGAAGCTAATCCAGTGCCTGCTTTTTCAACAAATTTACGTCGCGAATGAGTTTTCCTATGGATGTATTTCATGGTTTTCAATATATCGTAAAATGGAAAATAGTATGGATGTTTACTTCGTAAATAAACACAAATTATATCAAAAAAAAGCCTCTAAATGAGGCTTAATTTTTATAAAATATCTAATAAATCTTTAAATTGGAACCCATCGGTGAGTCGATCTTTCCCTAGTTTATGATGTTCCGCCAAAGCCCATAACACAAATTCCTTTACAAAATAGCGATCATTTGCTGGAATGTTGGGTTGGTATTTTTTTACCAAATCTTCCAATGGTTTAATGGAATCTAAGGAACTTCGGTAATCAGCTTCTGTACTTTCATCGTAAATAACGATACCTCCCTCAGCGAAAATAGCTTCCATTAATGGGGAATAGGGGGTATCTTCTATTTTTTTGGTCAACTTCTCAATCTTGGGAAATAAGCCAGGTAAAAATGTTTTAATGGCAGATCCGATTAATTGCTCAGCGACAAACGCCGCACCTTCTTGTTCGCCTTCATAGACTAACTCGACTTTCCCTGTAATGGCAGGAATGATTCCCATGAAATCTGATAACCGAACGCTGGTCGATGTTTCTTTAGCTAAAAGGGCTCTACGTTCTGCCGTGCTAATTAAACTTTCGAGCATGGAAATACTCATCCTGGCACTGACTCCACTTTTATTATCGACATATTCACTATCTCTGGCCTCAAAACAAATTTGTTCCAATAAATCGTAAGCTAATTCGGGAACATGTACCGCACTAATTTGCTTCGTATTAATTCTAGCTTCCTGTGAGGAAATTTTACGGGCTATCGCAATACTTTCTGGATAATGAGTCAAAATTTGAGAACCTATACGATCTTTTAACGGAGTAACTATGCTTCCTCTATTGGTATAATCCTCCGGATTTGCCGTAAAAATAAATTGCATATCTAAGGGCAAACGCAATTTGAATCCGCGAATTTGAATATCACCTTCTTGAAGAATGTTAAATAAGGCTACTTGAATTCTCGCTTGTAGGTCTGGAATTTCATTGATGACAAAAATGCACCGATTAGCCCTCGGGATCATCCCAAAATGTATCACGCGATCATCTGCGTAGGATAGCTTTAAATTAGCGGCTTTGATGGGATCCACATCTCCGATTAAATCAGCTACGGTGACATCTGGAGTGGCTAATTTTTCAGCAAACCTGTCGGAACGATGCAGAAATGAGATGGGTGTTTTGTCTCCCATTTCCGCGATTAAATCTCTTGAAAAACGTGAAATAGGGGATAAGGGATCATCATTAATTTCAGAGCCTTGTACGATGGGAATGTATTCATCTAATAAATTGACCATTAACCTGGCCAAACGTGTTTTTGCCTGACCTCTTAAGCCCAATAAGTTTATATTATGGCGTGATAAAATAGCACGCTCTAATTCAGGAATAACGGAATTTTCAAAGCCATGGACGCCCTCAAAAACAGTCGTTCCCGCCTGCATGTGCTTGATTAAATTATCTCTTAATTCGTCTTTAATTGATTTGCTGGCGTAACCAGAAGCTTTTAATTCACCTAAATTTTTGATCATTTTATTTCAGTCTTTTTTTTCTATTTGTTTCGTAATCTTGAAAAATCATTTCTCCTAATCCTTTTAATCCTGTGTAGAATGCTTTGCCTTGGTTGGCTTCCGTGAATTTATCTACAAACTGTTGCAAATAGGAATCTCTGGCAATCATGAATGTCGTAATCGGAATATGTAATTTCCTCGCTTGTGCGGCTTGGGTATAACATTTTTCTGTCACGTAGGGATCTAGCCCATTGCTATTCATGTAATAAGTCCCATCTCGTTCTTTTACACAACTAGGTTTACCATCCGTAATCATAAAGATTTGCTTGTTGGTATTCCTTTTTCTACGCAGAATATCCATTGCCAATTGCAATCCTGCCACAGTATTGGTATGATAGGGCCCCACTTTTAAATAGGGGATATCTTTGATAGAAATACTCCAGGCATCATTGCCAAAAACCAAGATGTCAATCGTGTCTTTTGGATAGCGCGTTGTGATGAGCTCGGCTAAGGCCATCGCCACTTTCTTGGCTGGGGTAATTCGATCTTCTCCATATAGGATCATGGAATGGCTGATGTCGATCATTAATACGGTACTCATTTGGGATTTGTATGTGGAGTCCTCCACCACTAAATCTTCTTCAGTTAATTCAAAAGACCCAATTCCATGATTAATTTGCGCATTTTTCAAACTCTCGGTCAGGGATATTTTTTCTAATCCATCCCCAAAATGATAGCTTCTAAATTCACCCGTGAGTTCATCTCCTAGTCCGGCAGCTTTGGTTTTATGATTTCCTGCACCACTTTTATTCAAATTCCCGAATATGTTTTCAAGGGCTTGTTGGCGTATCGCCCTTTCCGTCTTGGCGGTGATGCCTAAACCTGAACCACCTTCGGCATCTATTTCTTCACGGATGTAGCCTTTGGCTTTTAAGTCTTCGATAAAATCTTCGATGGTATAATTTTCATCGGTCAATTCGTATTCCTTGTCCAATTCGCGAAGCCAATCAATGGCTTCATCAAAATCACCAGAGGTATGGGTAATTAATTCTTTAAATATGCCAAAAAGTTTATCAAAAGGGGATGTGCCTTTTTCCTCATATTGTTTAAAATAAAAACCTTTTTTACCAGAATTGTTCATGTTGTTTTAAACCTTATTGTCGATATATTTGTTCAAAATTAGGCTAATTTAGATGTAAATGAGTGAAATAATTATTTCAATTCGATTTTTAACTTTTGAGGGCTTTTCAAATAAGCGTTTTGCATTTGCCCAAATGGGAATTTCGTTAGTGAATCCTTGGAAGCATGCGGGTTTATTGTTTTCAAAACATCTAGGTGTGGGCGCTGGAAATGGTTTTTCCGTGTGGCCTGATTTTTCTATGTATGCTTTTTTGGGTGTATTTGAGTCTCAAAAAGCTTCAGATCATTTTTTTGAAACGAATGCTCGTTGGTCTGCCTTAAAAAACCAGTCAAGTGAAATGAATGGTTGGGACACCGTGGCCATCAAAGGGCATGGAACTTGGAATGGCAACAATCCTTTTGAAATGGGAGAAGACCCAGGAAATGGACCTGTTTTGGTTTTAACGCGTGCAAGTATTGTTTGGTATAAATCCTTATTATTTTGGTTTAATGTTTCTCATGCCAGTAAATACTTATCCTCAAAAAGTGGTTTACTATTTGCCAAAGGGGTTGGTGAATTTCCATTGTTAGAGCAAGCCACGTTAAGCCTTTGGGAGTCGGAAGAAATTTTGGATCAATTTGCTTATAAAAGTAAAGAGCACGCGCCTATGATTAAAAAGACACGTGCTCTAAAATGGTATTCTGAAGAGATGTTTATCCGCATGCGCGTTTTAAAAACGATTAAAAATTAGGACGGGGTAAACCCGTCCACTACTCTTACCTATTACCTAATACCTATTACCTATTACCTAACTTACCTAATCGCCTCAATTCCCCTCGTTCTCGTCCTAATCCTAATCGCATCTTGGACATCATAAACAAAGATTTTTCCATCCCCCGTGTTGCCTTCTGAGGCGTTGTCTAAGATGACACTTAAGCATTTTTCCAAGTTTTCATCGCTGACCACACAAATGATCATTATTTTCGGCAACAAGATTAATGACTTTTCGGTACCCCGATAAATCTCTGAATAGCCTTGTTGTAAACCGGCTCCACGAACGGGAACAACAGTCATGCAAGGGATATTGGCATCGATCAAGCCCTTTTGAATAGCTTTTAATTTCGATGGTTTTACAATGGCTTCTACCTTTTTCATATCTAATTTTTTTAGCTATTATTCAAATGTTGTGTATGATTCTACCCCAAATTCAACCGCATCAATACCCGCAGATTCTGCTTTGTGACTTAGTCTAATTCCCATCGTCGCTTTTAATACTTTGAAAATGGTAAAAGTAAGAACAAATGAGAAAACACTGATGACGGCAACCCCAATAAATTGAATGATTAATTGGCCTGTTTCTCCCGTAATAAATAAGCCATTTTTTTCTGAAAATAAACCAACGGCAATTGTTCCAAAGAAACCATTTATTCCGTGAACTGCAATAGCTCCCACTGGATCATCTATTTTAAAGTTGTCAATGATGACCACGGCCATGTCCACCAAAGTACCAGCGACTAATCCGATAATTAATGCGCTGTTTGGGCTAACCACATTACATCCTGCTGTTATGGCCACTAAACCTGCCAATACGCCATTAATCACCATGGTGATATCTACTTTTTTGTATCGTAAAAAGGTATAGCAGATTGTTGAAATTCCTCCTGCAGCTGAAGCTAAAAAGGTGTTTGTGGCGACTGATCCTATTAATTCCCATTTGCCCACAGCCCCTAAAGTGGACCCAGGATTGAATCCGAACCAACCAAACCACAACATAAACGCACCCACGGCCGATAAAGTTAGATTATGTCCCGGTATGGCATTGATGCTGCCATCTTCGTTATATTTTCCTAATCGGGGCCCTAAAACGATGGCACCTGCTAAGGCTGCAAAACCGCCCATCGCATGAACAGCCGCAGAACCTGCAAAATCGTTAAAGCCTTGCACGGCTAACCAACCATTTGGATTCCAAACCCAATGGGCTGCCAATGGATACATGACGGCACAAAATATTGTTACAAAAACAGCATATGACCACATTTTCATTCGTTCGGCTACTCCACCGGAGACAATGGAAATGGCGGCCACCGCAAAGCCCATTTGGATAAACCAAAATAGGCTATTAGAAATAGTCAACCCTAATCCTAAATCGTCTTTTGTTATTCCAAAATCAAAAGCCCAATATCCATTTGATTTGCCATAAGCAATTCCAAATCCGACTAAATAAAAAGCGACACCTCCAAATAGGATGTCAATCATTACTTTGGCGATAATACTGACTGCATTTTTAGATCGGACAAATCCCGCTTCTAAAAGAGCAAATCCACCTTCCATTTGGAAGATTAATGCCGCACAAATGGCGACCCAAACTGTGTCAATAGCGTGTGTTAATTCAACTTGCTGAGCAGCAAGTGTGGCAGTTTCATTCATGATTTTGTTTCGTATATAATGCTTATTGTTACAAAAATAAAAAAGGATTTGGATTTACATACATTTTGCGTCAACTTTAAGGAAACTAAACCAAAAAATTATGAAAGCAAGTCGACGCGATTTCATTCAATCTCTGGGCCTCGGCTCAGCAAGTTTAAGTCTAGGAAATTATAAAAGTAATTCTATTAACGCTAAAGCTGGTTCTTTAGATGACCAACAATTATTTGTAGGAGATAATATAGCGGTAGCGAATACGCAGTATGGAAAAGTACGTGGATTTATATTACGAGGCATTCATACATTTTTAGGGATTCCTTATGGCGCAGATACGTCTGGAAGCAATCGCTTTATGCCGCCTCAAAAACCTAATCCATGGACTGAAACTCGTCCTGCAGTTTGGTGGGGAAATACAGCTCCTCAAATCATGGATAATCGATACGCAAACCAATATGCTTCTTTTGTAGATCACTGGAATTATGATGATGTTTCAGAAGATTGTTTACGTGTAAATGTGTGGACCCCTGCATTGGATCAGAAAAAAAGACCTGTCATTTTGTGGTTGCACGGGGGTGGCTATACGAATGGCAATGCCGTAGAGCAAGATGGTTACCATGGGGAGAATCTTTCGAGGTTTGGGGATGTCGTATTTTGTTCCATAAATCATCGTTTAGGGGCTTTAGGCTATAGCCAGCTTTCTGCTGCGGGTGGTCATCCTGCTTCAGGAAATGTAGGTAATTTAGATATGGTCGCTTCTTTGGAATGGATCAGAGATAATATTTCAAATTTTGGCGGCGATCCAGGTAATGTCACTATTATTGGGCAATCCGGTGGAGGTTCAAAAGTGACAACTTTGATGAATATGCCATCTGCCAAAGGATTATTTCATAAAGCCGTTGCTTTAAGTGGAAGTTCATTGAGTGGTACCAACAAAGAATTTGCTGAGAAAGTTGGACTTAAAATTATGGAAGAAGCTGGTTTGAAACCAGGCGATATCAAAGGCTTACAAAAGTTGACCTGGAGAGAATACATCGACATTGCCAACAAAGCCGCCGCTAAAATGGGGGATGAAGCTAAACGAATGAACATTGCCAGAGCTGGTTTTTCACCAGTAGGTGATGGTCAATATTTAGCAGCAGGGGAATTCTTTAAGGATTCAACTCATTTTTCAGCCGACATTCCTTTATTAATCAACACAACTTTTCATGAACAATCTCCATCTAGAACGGATGCTCTTTTGGAAAAAATAAATTTGTCAGGTGTTAAAGAAAAGTTAAGGTCAAGGTTTGCAGACCAAACAGATAAAATAGTAGATGCCTATGCTCAAAATTTTCCAGAGGCAAAACCAGTTGAAATTTGGGCTTTGATTAATTCAAATAGAAAAAATGCCGTAGCAACCGCCAATGTTAAGGCCGGACAGAAAAAAGCTCCAGTATATGTTTCATGGTTTGGTTGGCAGCCACCACTTTTTGACGGCAGAATGCGCGCCTTTCATTGCGATGATATTTGCTTTTGGTTTTACAATACGGATCTAATGTTAACACATACAGGCGGAGGAAAACGTCCAAGGGCCTTATCCGAGAAGATGGCAAAAAGCTTTTTGAATTTTGCAAGGACCGGAAATCCCAATGGCGGAGGATTGCCTAATTGGAAACCTTACACGGCTGAAAAAGGGGAGACCATGGTATTAAATGATCAATCAATGCTGGCTTTAGATCCCGATCGTGAGGCTAGAAAATCTTTAGGATAATTAAAATATGAAGTATTTATTTTTAACGGTATTTTGTTTGACATCTTTTGTATTTAAGGGTCAAAAACCTTCCATTATTCCAATGCCTAGTAAGGCTGAATATCCCACTGGATCTTATCGTTTACCAGCATCTTTGATTTTGTCAGGACCCAATGACCCCACAATACAAGTAGCGTTCAAGGTTTTTTCTGAGAAACTTAAAAAGGCAACGGGATATAAATTGACTTGGATTTATAAGGATCAGGCCAACGCTAACATTCGGTTTGTGTTAAATAAGTCATTTGATTCATCCTTAGGCAAAGAGGGCTATCGCCTGCAAGTGAATAAAAATGGGGTTCAAATTTCCGCAAATAATCCGGTTGGATTGTTTTATGGGATACAAACGTTAGGCCAATTATTGCCCAAGGAAATTGAGTCTAAATCATTTATTGCCGGTATTTCGTGGAAAATTCCTTTTGCTGATATACAGGATACGCCAAGATTCGCTTGGCGTGGAATGATGTTTGACGTAGCGAGACATTTCTTTACTAAAGATCAAGTCAAGCAATTTATTGACGAAATGGTTGCCTATAAATATAACCTATTGCATCTTCATTTGACCGATGACGAAGGTTGGCGCATCGAGATAAAATCATTCCCTAATTTGACTAAAAAGGGTGCTTTTAATGTGAAGAAAATAGGCCGATTTACTGAATTTTCTAAACCTGAGCCTGATGAACCTCGCGATTTTGGTGGCTTTTTCAC
>JBIKRO010000100.1:0-8880 GCA_044349095.1 Aquirufa sp.
ACCCAAGGACTATGATTTAATTCCTTTGTTTGATGTTTTATCTAAAGAAGATTGGGTTTTAAATCATTCTAAGTACGCGAACAATTTACAATATTACCGTACTTTATATTTATTAAATCAGATTCCTCATTTTGACTTAGGTAATATTATTGTCACTGAAAATGAGGAACTAGTTTCTCCAGTGGGTGTTTTATATGTTCATCGCTATGAAAACGAAAGCTCATTAGAAAAGTGGGTTTTAGAAAGAGAAGATAAAATACAATGTAAAGTTGGCCTAAATATAGATTTTGGACAAAGTCAACAACCTGCTCTAGACGATTTCGCTGATGGAATTAATACCTATGATTTTTTGGTCAATTTAGCGAAGGCTTGAAATAAAGTAAAAGCCCCTATCCCACCGATAATTGCGCCCATAATGACATCTAACGGATAATGCGCTCCTAGATATATTCGACTAAATGCGATCAAAGTGGCCCATGCTATCAGGATGGCTCCCATTGGCCTATTTTTGCTTACCAAATAAAATCCGATCGCCACGGCAAATGCATTAGCAGAATGCGAGGAACAGAATCCGTATAAGCCACCGCAACCGTCTGGTAAATGTATCCAAGATTGAAATGCTTCCACATGGCAGGGTCTTAAGCGTTTGAATAAAGGCTTCAATATACTGGAACTAACTTGGTCTGCGAAAACAACAGTCGATATTAAATACAAAATAGTTTTCCAAACCTTTGATTTATGCTCTATATACAATAGATATATCAAAAAAGCATATAGGGGAATCCAGGTTAATTTACCTGAAATAATAACCATCGGCTGATCTAACCATGGTTCATGGGCCTGATTAATGAGTTGAAATAAATCACTATCCCAAGTTGGAAACATGCTTTAAAATTTAAATTCAGCCCTTATTCTTGCTATGGTAGCCTCAGCAATAGGTTTAACCTTCTTCTCGCCAATCTGTAGCTTTTCTTCTATCAACTCTGGATGTGCCAAATAATAATCAAATTTTTCTCTAGCCTCTTTAAAATATTGGAGCATCAAATTAAATAAGGCTTGTTTAGCATGCCCATACCCATATCCACCAGCTAAATAATTAGCACGCATCTCAGCGATCTCTGATTTGCTAGCCATTAGCTGATATAATTTAAAGGTAATATCCTGATCAGGGTCTTTGGGATCTTCTAAGGCCGTTGTATCGGTGACAATTTTTTTAATTTGCTTTAGTAGCTCATTTTCTGGTAAAAAGATATCAATGTAATTGTTCAATGACTTGCTCATTTTCGCACCATCAACGCCTGGGATTGTCATCACTTCTTCATTAATTTTAGCCTCAGGAAGAACAAAAATATCTTTATTGTATTTCTTATTGACCGAATTGGCAATATCGCGCGTCATTTCAATGTGCTGTCTTTGGTCTTTGCCAACCGGTATAATTTGTGCATCATATAAAACGATGTCAGCGGCTTGTAACACAGGATATGTAAATAAACCAGCATTTACATCCGATAATTTTTCAGCTTTGTCCTTAAAACTATGTGCATTTGCCAACATAGGAAATGGGGTAAAGCAGTTTAAATACCACATCAATTCAGTGTGATACGGGGCCAGTTTTGATTGTCGATAGAAATAGTTTTTTTCTGTATCAAAACCAAAGGCTAACCAGGCAGCTGCTATAGATAACGTATTATTGCGTATACTTTCCCCATCTTTTAGGGATGTTAATGTGTGTAAATCAGCAATAAACAAGAAAGAATCATTGCCAGGCTGCTTAGATAATTCTACAGCTGGTATAATTGCACCTAAAATATTTCCTAAATGGGGTTTTCCAGAAGCCTGAATGCCCGTTAAAATACGCATAGCTTATTTAAATAATTTATGCAAAAATCAATAAAATAGACCGAAACTCCAAGCGAATTGTTCTTGGGCATTCAAGCAAAATTTACTAATTTCGTTTTAACGATCTCACCCATTTTCCATGTCACTCAACCCTAGCCTTTTGAAGTTTTTAATGGATTTAAAATCCAACAATACTCGAGAATGGTTTGGTGAGAATAAAGCTGCTTATACAGATTTGAAAATAAAATTTGAGGAATTTGTAGCCCAACTTATCCTTGAATTCGGAGAATTTGAAAATCTAGATGGAGTACAAGTAAAAAATTGTACCTATCGCATCAATCGGGATGTACGATTTAGTAAAAACAAAGATCCATACAAAACGTGGTTTTCAGCCAGTTTTTCTGAAGGGGGTCGTAAATCTGGGTTTATGGATTATTACTTGCATATAGAGCCCAACGGAAAATCATTTTTAGGCGGTGGTATGTATAACCCAAGCCCAGACCAAATAGCAAAATATCGACAGGAAATAGATTACAATGCAGCGGGATTACGAAAAATTATTGATTATCCCCTATTTGTTGAAACTTATGGGCAGGCGCAAGGAGAAAGTTTAAAAAATACCCCAAAAGGTTTTGATGCTTTGCATCCTGATGCAGATTTACTGAAGGTGAAAACGATGTTCTTTTGGCATCATTTTACAGATGCTGAAGTGACGTCTGATCAGTTTGCCGATTTGGTTGTTAAAAAAGCCAAAGTACTAAAGCCTTACTTGGATTTCTTGAATGCCGCTTTTTTTGATAAAGAACCTTTTCTAAAAGTTTAATTTTTATATGCAATTTTCCCATTTACATAATCATTCCCAGTTTTCTTTATTAGATGGCGCGTCTAAGATTTCTTCCATGTTTAAAAAAGCAAAGGAAGACAATATGCCTGCCGTGGCTATTACAGATCATGGGAATATGTTTGGGGTTTTTCAATTTGTGGCTGAAGCGGGAAAGCACGGAGTCAAGCCCATTGTTGGTTGTGAGTTTTATTTGGTCACTGACCGGCATAAACAAGTTTTTACTAAAGAGTTAAAGGATAAAAGGTATCATCAATTATTTTTAGCGAAGAATCCGGAGGGATATCAAAACCTGATCAAATTGTGCTCCTTAGGTTTTATGGAGGGGATGTATTCAAAATATCCCAGGATCGATAAGGAATTAGTCTTAAAATATCATAAGGGACTTATCGCGACGACCTGTTGCCTGGGAGCTAGTGTTCCCCAAGCCATTTTACGTGCTGGAGAAGATGAAGCTGAAAAGGAATTTAAATGGTGGTTGGATTTATTTGGTGAGGATTATTATGTTGAAGTTCAAAATCATCACATTCCTGAACAACAAGTAGTTAATGAAGTTTTATTGCGGTTTGCAAAAAAATATAATGTTAAGGTTATAGCGTCTAATGATAGTCACTATTTAGATCAAAAAGACGCCAATGCACATGACATTTTGTTGTGTATTAATACCGGAGAAAAACAATCAACACCGAGTTATAAAGACATAGAAGGTGATTTTGATATGAAAGGAAAGCGATTTGCTTTTTACAATGATCAATTTTATTTTAAGACGACTCAGGAAATGACTGATCTTTGGTCGCATATTCCCGAGGCGATTGACAATACTAATGAAATTGTGGGGAAGGTTGAAATTCTGGAATTAAAAAAAGACGTATTACTACCTAATTTTACGATTCCCTCCACTTTTTTAAGTCAAGATGATTTCTTGGAGCATTTGACTATGGAGGGGGCTAAAAAAAGGTATGTTGATATTTCAGTTGTTGTCGAGGAGCGAATTAAATTTGAATTACATACGATTAGAACCATGGGATTTGCTGGTTATTTTCTAATCGTAGCTGATTTCATTAATGCAGGAAAAGATTTAGGAGTTTACGTTGGCCCAGGAAGAGGTAGTGCTGCTGGGTCTGTGGTAGCTTATTGTTTGGGAATTACGAATATAGATCCAATCAAATACAATTTACTTTTTGAACGTTTTTTAAATCCGGATCGTAAATCACTTCCCGATATTGATACGGATTTTGATGATGAAGGTAGACAAAAGGTGATTGATTATGTGGTTGAAAAGTATGGTCGCAATCAAGTAGCTCACATTGCTACTTATGGAACAATGGCGGCTAAAATGTCGTTAAAAGATGTGGCTCGCGTATTAGATTTACCTTTATCGGAGTCGAATGCCTTGGCCAAATTAGTTCCAGAAAGACCTAAAATTACTCTAGAACGTATATTTAATGCTTCATTGACCGGGGATGGCAGTTTAGCAGATCGAGAAAATTTAAGTTCGGATGAATTAGAGCAGGTAAAGCAATTGAGGCAAATAAAATCTTCGGGGGGATTACCTTCAAAAGTCATTGAATCAGCTATGATTTTGGAAGGTTCTGTCAGAGGAACCGGAATTCATGCGGCGGGTATCATTATTGCCCCACATGATTTAACGGACATCATGCCTGTGGCAACTTCCAAAGATGTTAGTTTATTGATTACTCAGTTTGATGGTTCCGTGATTGAAAATGCGGGGGTTATTAAAATGGACTTTTTGGGGTTAAAGACCTTGTCTATTTTAAAAGAGGCGATTCGCTTAATTGAGCAAAATCATAAAATCACCATTGACTTAGATGCTATACCTTTAGATGATGCGATTACTTTTGAAATGTATCAAAGGGGCGAAACCAATGCTACTTTCCAATTTGAATCGGCGGGTATGCAAAAACATCTGAGGGATTTAAAACCAGATCAATTTTCTGATTTAATTGCTATGAATGCTTTGTTTAGGCCAGGTCCCATGGTCTATATTCCTAATTATATTGCCAGGAAACACGGTCGGGAGAAAATTGAATATGATGTTCCAGAAATGGAAGAATATTTGAGTGATACGTATGGGATTACGGTTTACCAGGAGCAGGTGATGCAACTTTCGCAAAAATTGGCCAATTTTACCAAAGGCGATGCCGATGTGTTGCGCAAGGCTATGGGGAAAAAAGATAAGCCTACCATCGATAAAATGAAGGGTAAGTTTATTGACGGTGGGCTTTCCAATTCACACCCTCCCGATAAATTACAGAAGATTTGGTCGGATTGGGAGTCATTTGCTGAATATGCCTTTAATAAATCTCATTCTACTTGCTATGGCTTAGTCGCTTATCAAACGGGGTATTTGAAAGCAAATTATGCCCCAGAATATATGTCGGCCGTATTGTCGAATTCGTTAGGCAATATTGAGAAGATTACCTTTTTTATGGATGAATGTAAACGTATGGGATTAAGTTTATTGGTTCCTGACGTGAACGAATCATCTCGATCTTTTGCAGTGAATAAAAAAGGTCAAATCAGGTTTGGATTAGGAGCCATTAAGGGTGTGGGGGAAGCGGCAGTTGATTCTATCGTAGAAGAAAGAAAAGCCAGAGGTGAATATAAAGATATTTTTGATTTTGTAGCTCGTATTAATAGCCGCCAGGTCAATAGAAGATGTTTGGAATCCTTGGCATTAGCTGGGGCGTTTGATTGCTTTCCTGAAGTTCAAAGATCTCAGTTTTTTGCCATTGACAATGAAGGCATCTCATTTATAGAAAAAATTGTACGCTATTCGGCTAAAATTTCTGAGTTGAAAGCAGCAGCGACGCAATCCTTATTTGGAGAACTAGGTGCTGGTACAGGAAATGACATATCCATGCCTAAAATTCCCGTATCGGAGCCTTGGTCGGTTATGGAACAATTGAAAAATGAGAAAGAGGTTGTTGGCGTTTATATTTCAGGGCATCCCTTGGATGAATATAAAATAGAAATTCAAAATTTTTGTAATTCTAATTCTGGATTGCTAGAATCCAGGCCAAACATCGTACAGTCTTTTGCGGGTATTGTGACCAAAATTAATGTCAGGACTTCTGGAAATGGAAATCAGTTTATGATTTTCACCTTAGAAGATTATGCTGGAAATTATGAATTTGCATTGTTTGCCAAAGATTTTATTCAATTCGAAAGGTTTATTGCCCAGGATCGATTATTATATATTCAAGGATCTTATCAGTTGAAAAATAAGCATACTGACCAAATGGTTTTCAAAATTCAGTCGATTGAACTATTGACGGAAATTTTAGAAGAGCGTACGAAAGAACTTCGCTTGCGTTTAAATTTGTCTTATTTGAATTTGGATACTGTTGATTATTTGGAGGATTTATTTGATCAATATAAAGGGAACAAAAAAGTCATTTTAGAAGTTTATGATGAACAAGATCGTGTTCAACTGGATTTCCTTTCTAGAAAAGTTCAATTAACGATCAGTAAAGCATTAGTTACCGATTTGAGTAAGGTTGAAAACATAGGTTTTAAATTAATTATTTAATTTTTTTTGATGAACGATTTGTTTATCAGTATTTGTTATAATTTTGAATTTTAAAATATAAATCAAACAATGGGAAAATACGTAGAAGCAACAGATGCAAATTTTCAAGAGTTAATAGGTACTGATACTCCTGTTTTAGTCGATTTTTGGGCTGAATGGTGCGGTCCTTGTAAAATGATTGGTCCTATCGTGGAAGAATTAGCTGGAGAGGTAGAAGGCCAAGCCATCGTAGCGAAGATGAATGTAGATTTAAATTCAGCTGTTCCAGCTTCCTTTGGTATCCGCTCAATTCCTACACTAATGGTCTTTAAAAATGGTGAAATGGTCGAGAGATTAGTGGGTGGTAATATTCCAAAGTCAGTTTTGTCGGAAACGCTTTTAAAGCATGTTTAGGATTTAATTTCCTTTTCAACATCTTTGGTAGCCTGTAAAATTATTTTACAGGCTATTTTTATTTCTTTCATCGTAATGATTAATGGAGGTGCTATTCGTAGCGAATTATTACAGAATAAAAACCAATCTGTGATCAATCCACTTTTAAGACATTTTGCGATGATTTTTTGAATGATTTCAAAATTTTCATATTCTACGGCAATCATTAATCCAACAGCTCTAACTTCCTTAATCATGGGATGCACCAAAAGGCTTTTAAATAATTGACTTTTTTCGGGTATATCGGCCATTAAATTTTCGTCAATAATATAGTTAAGTGTAGCCAACGATGCGGCACAATTCACTGGATGGCCCCCAAATGTTGTTAGATGGCCCAAAACCGGGTCGAAACTAAGAGATTTCATTATTTTTTCATGGGCTATAAAGGCGCCAATAGGCATTCCGCCTCCCATTCCTTTTGCCGTAAGAAGAACATCAGGTACAATTTCCATCGCCTCATAGGCCCAAAATTTCCCCGTTCTGCCAAATCCCGTTTGTATTTCATCTACAATTAACAAGGTTTCAGTCTCGTCGCAACGCTTTCTTAACGCTTTGAAATAAGATTTTGAGGCTTGTCGCACTCCCGACTCCCCTCCTATTATTTCGATTATGATGGCTGCAGTCTTATGATTTATGTGAACTAAATCTCCTTCATCACCATAGTCAATATGTGTAATATTAGGTAATAAAGGCCTAAATGAATTCTTGAAATTCTCATCTCCGGCCAATGATAATGCTCCTTGGCTACTTCCGTGATAGGCATTTATACACGATATGAAATTGGTTCTTCCTGTATACCTTTTAGCCATTTTCATGGCTCCTTCTACTGCCTCAGTACCTGAATTGGTAAAATACACTTGATTTAAAGTAGATGTTTTTGTTGAATTGACCAATGCCTGAGCGAGCAAAACTTGCGGCGATTGTATATATTCGCCATAAACCATTAGATGCATGTATTTATCTAATTGTTTTTTTATGGCTGATATAATCTTTTTATTTCGGTGGCCTACATTTGATACAGCAATGCCAGAAATTAAATCTATGTAAGACTTACCCTCTTGATCATATAAATAGATGCCTTTCGCTTTGACAATTTCTAATGCCAAAGGACTATCTGAAGTAGGTGCTAAAAATTTTTGAAAAAGTTGTCGGTTTGTAAAACTCCTCATGAAGTAAATTTACGATGTTCTCGTTATTTTTACTAAGTCAATTATCCAAAATATATACCACTTATCACTTTATCAGTTTACTGATAAATAAAGTATCTATTTTTGTTTATGTATAAATATTTAATACTTCTTTTTTGTTTGGTATCCATCCATACTTTTAGCCAAACCGTCAGTGGTTTCGTAAAAGATAAAAAGGGTGATGCGCTGCCATTTGCTACTGTTTGGGTATCAGATTTAAACAAGGGTACATTGGCCAATGAAGATGGAAAATATGCAGTGCAAGTTCCCATAGGAAATCATGAATTAGTGTTTCGGTTTTTGGGGCATAGTCCATATTCAAAAAAAGTAAACATTGAAAAAAGTACGGATAAAATCGAAATAAATGTGGTTCTAGAGGAACAAGCAGTTTCATTAGCTGAAGTTAATGTAGGAGGTTTAAAAGAGGATCCAGCAATTGGCATTATGCGTAGAATGATTTCAATGGCTCCTTTTCATACGAAGGAAGTAGATCAATACAGCGCTAAAGCCTATGTTAAAGGGGTCGGCAAAATTACTTCTATTTCGAAAATGATGAATGCGTTGGTTGGCAAGAAAATGGAAAAGGAAGCGGGAATTAAAGTGGGCTCTACTTATTTACTTGAAGGGATAAATCAAGTTAATTATCAAAAGCCTAATAAAATAACCGAAAAAGTATTGTCAAATCGAAACAATTTACCGGCGGTATTGAGAAATGCGGATGCACCAAATTTACGTGTGACTCAAACTAATTTCTATTCACCTAAAATTTGGGGATACTTAATTTCTCCAGTGGCACCCAACGCGTTTCAGTTTTATAAATTTGCTTATATCGGCAGTTTCACGGTCAATGGCCAGACCATTAGTAAAATTCAAATAACCCCGAAGTCGACTTATCAAGATTTATTTGAAGGAGTTATTTCAGTAGTAGAAGATACTTGGAGTATATATTCATTTAGCTTGAATTTTAAAAATTCATCGGGTCAGTTTAGAATGCAACAACAAAATTCCTTGTTCCAAGGTGTTTGGAT